>JASIAO010000294.1 GCA_030041955.1 Acidobacteriaceae bacterium
GAAGCGCAAGTGGCAGCGGCCGCCGAACTCCTGGGCGATCCCGAAGTTGAGCGCGATTGCCTTGGAGTGGCCGAGGTGGAGGTATCCGTTCGGCTCGGGCGGGAAGCGCGTCACGACCTCCGAGACTCTGCCCTCGCGCACGTCGGCGGCGACGATCTCGTGGATGAAATCGCGTCGTTCGGGAGAGGCTGGAGTGCGGGCGCTCTCGGGGCTGTTGCTCGTCACCTCGATTAGGGTAGTGCAGTACGTCGCCATGTCCGGCGCAGTCGGTGCACTCACGCTCAGCTGACAACCTCATCGCACATCCGGAAGCCGCCGGCATCATCCGGCAGGCGAGCGGCGTCCAACGCTTTTGATGAACTCCTCGGACCTCGCCTCCGCCCTCGCTAGTTCACTGACGGGCTCCGGCCGTTCAGCGGCTGCGACCTGCAATGACGATCTGAATCGAGGTTGTTCCTCTACATAGGTACTTGTATCCTTGGGTACAGGAGGTCGAGAGATGGCAACTGAGCAGGCACCGATCAAGGTGAGCGGAGCGACGAAGGAACGAATCCGCTATCTAGCCACGCTCACTAATGCCACTCAAGCTGAGATCGTCGATCGCGCTGTCGAAGAGTACTCTGCTCGGCACGTGGACGACATCAAGCGGGGCATCGAACGTGCGCGGTTCGTTCTCACTGGAAGCGATGCGGAGATCGCCGCATACCTGCTGGACGTCCCGGTGGAGGACGTCAAGCGCGTGGCCGGCAAGCCCCAGACCTCTAACGCAGACCCATCCTGACCACTTCCCACCACTCCAGCCTGCCTACGGGCCAGTCGCTCCGCACCTCAAAGATCGCGTCAGGAAAGCGGTTCTCCAGCTCCGCGAACAGGATGTCACGCACCTGATCTCGAACGTGCCTGCCGTCCCTCCCCCGTGTGCTGAGCGCACACCAGATCTCGTCTACGCCCCCACCGCTCTGGACTAGTACGCGGCATGGGATGTGACCGCCGAGGTCAGCCGTCATCTCACTACCTTGTTGCGAAATGGCGTCATCCACGAGCTGCAGCAGCTCTGCGGTTAGGCCCCGACGCAGCCTGATGGCCGTTTCGGCGAGGTCGCGGAGCCGATCGTCCCCGGATGGGAGCAGCGCTCCTCTCGCATGCAGATCGGCGAACCATGCAAAGGCGTCATCGTCCGAACCCTCTTCGCGCCGCCGCGCGGCGCAGAGCCACACGATGCCGTATCCCTCGTCGACCCAGGTGGCGCCACGGGAAGACGAAACGCGAAGGCGGTAGATCAGTGGCCGGTCGATGGCGAGAACGCGTTTCTGGCCACTCGGTGAGGTTGGAGCCGCCCGGCGCAGCTCGTCTAGCCACGGGTGATCAATCTCGCCCAGGTTGACGTCCAGCTCAGGTAGCTCGAGGCCAAGATCCTCGGTGAGGCAGCGGATCGTGGGCCGGGCGCGGCGGTTCGTCGGGCCAGCCATCGACGCTCCTTCAGTTATTGCTAACACGTGCATAAATCATGATCAGGGGTGCCTGTCTCTGGTAGGACGAGCCTCATAATAGCGATGTTCACACCAAATGACGCTCCCAGTCGGCGGATGTTCAAGATCGCCCGCTCATGCTAGCATATTACTAGCACGTGCCAGAAGATTATTTTAGGACGATCGCCCCCGCTGAACGATCTGCGGAACAGGGACGCGCTGGGTGCGCCCCGCATTAAGGAGGGTTATGATCTCCCGCTCTGCGCTGCTTGCCGACACGAGGAGGCAGCTGGCCGCGCTAGGGTCGGACTTGCGGTCACAGGCCGCGCTCCCCGTTGTTGGGGCGGAACTGCAGTCGGAGTGGGAATCGGCCCGTACCGGATCCCGTACGTCCGCCTCGTTCGAGTCATGGCGCGACGAGCAGGTCATCCAGAGCGCTGCAGCCTGGTTGCTGGGTACTGTCTTCCTGCGGTTCTGCGAGGACAACGACCTGATCCCGGCGCCGTTTCTGGCCGGCCCTGGGGAACGACTGATACGAGCGGAAGACCGACAGAACGAGTTCATGCAGGAGGACCCAGACGCTGGTGATCGTGACTGGCTCCTGCGCGGGTTTGGGGAGATGAGCGCGCACCCCGTGATGGATACGGTGTTGAACCCGCGCCGCAGCCCTATGAGACGGATCGAGATCTCCGACGGCGCGGCAAGGGACCTGATCGCCTTCTGGCGGACCCGAAATTCCGACGAGATCGTCCACGATTTCACCGATCCAGAATGGGATACCCGTTTCCTAGGTGATCTTTACCAGGACCTGTCCGAGCATGAGCGATCGGTGTACGCGCTGCTGCAGACGCCCGCCTTCGTCGGAGACTTTATCCTCGATCACACTATTGAGCCTGCCGTGGAGGAGTTCGGGCTGGCGGGACTGCGGGTCATCGATCCCGTGTGCGGTTCGGGTACCTTTCTCCTCAGCGCGTTCCGCCGCCTGCTGGAACGGCAGAGGCACAGCTCTGACATCGACTGCTGGGACTCGATTAGGAACGCGCTGGCATCGGTACACGGGGTCGACAAGAATCCCGTCGCGGTATCAGTCACTAGATTCCGGCTGCTTATAGCCGCCATGAAGGCCGGCAGCGCCAGACGGTTGATCGATACTCCAGATCTCCGCGTCGTTGTCGCAATCGGGGATGCACTGATTCACGGCCGCGGGGCGCCTTCCGCGACTGAAGTCCGCCTGTCCGGCGTGGCCAGGCCTTACTACCAATGGTCCGAGGACGTCGGCGACTTCGCCGACGTAGACCTCCTCGGCGCGGCGAGCTACCACGCTGTCGTCGGGAATCCGCCGTACCTAACCCCCAAAGACAAGGCCGAGTCGGAGGCCTATCGCGCGGCCTATCCGGCCTGCATCGGAAGTTACGCGCTCACCGTGCCTTTCATCGTCCGGTTCTTTGGGCTAGCTACGTACGGCAGAGGAGGGGGATCGGGCTACGTCGGCTTGCTTTCCTCCAACAGCTTCATGAAACGAGAGTTCGGGCGCAGCCTTATCGAGCAGTTCTTCCCCACTGTCGACCTCACCCATGTGGTCGATACCTCAGGAGCCTTCATCCCTGGCCACGGCACTCCGACTGTGATCCTGCTCGGCCGTAATCAACGGCCCGGCCATGCCCCGGTAAGGGCAATCGTCGGGCTCCGCGGGGAGCCGGAGATTCCGCGTGACCCGTCATACGGACACGTATGGCGGTCGATCCTCGCGAGGTTTGCTCAAGCACCTCGTGAGGACGGCTGGACGCAGCAAGTCGAGATCGACCGCGCGGTACTGTCTTCCTTCCCGTGGAGCCTGGCGGATTCCACCACCACAGGAATCCTGGACCAGATGGACGGCGGGGTGCGCCTCGGTAAGGTTGCGCGGATCGGGTACTTCGCTAACACCGGCTCGGATGACCTGTTCACCGCCCCCCCGGCGGTGTTTCGCCGGATGGGGGTCGAGACGGAGCCCCTGATCTCGATAATCACTGGCTCCGAGGTGCGCGACTGGATGGCGCGCCCTGAGACCGAAGGCGCTCTATTTCCGGGAACTGGCCAGCGGTCGGACGCGAGAAAATATCCGCGGCATCTGCGTCGGCTGTGGCCCTATCGAACGGTCCTAGGCCACCGGCGGAACTACTCCGGGCGCTCCTACTTCGAGGATGGCCGCCCATGGTACGAATGGCACCACGTAACCGAGACGCCTCAGGCGCACCCATGGTCGATCGTCTTCCCCTGGGTCAGCACACACAACCATTTCGCTGTCGTGCGAGAACGCGCCGCGCCGCTGAACTCCGCTCCGGTGATACGCCTGCCCAGTACCGCGTCGGACACTGACGTGCTGCAGCTAGCGGCACTACTAAACAGCTCGCTCGTCTGCTTCTGGCTTAAGCAATACAGTAACAGCAAGGGACAACCTCGGGCAGATCAGACCGGAACTGGAGAACCATGGACCCTGTTCTATGAGTTCACCAGCACCCGGCTCGGCGAACTCTCGCTCCCGCCCGCTCGGTGGTCTAAAGATCGCTGGACCTCACACGCCGAGCAGCTGGACGGCCTGGCTAAGGAACTCGCGGCGACCGACCCCCGATCCCTTCTCGAATCTGGCTCCGCGATCACCAACGCTGCGCTGGACGGAGCACGCGCTCAGTGGGAGAACACACATGCCGGGCTCGTCGCCTGGCAAGAGGAACTCGACTGGGAGATCTACGAGCGATATGGCCTTCTCGGCGAATCAGAGGAGCTCCTCGCACCCGAAGATGGGATACCCGGTATCGCAATGGGCGAGCGAGCTTTCGAAATCGCCCTCGCACGGCGCATAGCTCAAGGCAAGGCCCAGAGCACCTGGTTCACGCGGCATCGGATCACTCCGGTCACCGAACTGCCGCGTCACTGGCCTGAACGATACCGCAGAATGGTGACGCGCAGGATCGAGATCATTGATCAACGAAGTGACATAAGGCTAGTCGAGCAGCCCGAATTCAAGCACCGCTGGCTCACTGAGCCCTGGGAGGACAGGGAAAAGGAAGCCATCTGCCAGTGGCTCCTGGACCGCTGTGAGCAGCGCGAACTCTGGTATGAGATGGATCGTGACGGCAATCTGCGTCCGCGGCCGTTGACCGTGAGTGCGCTAGCAAGGCTGCTCAGCGGCGACCAGGATTTCGCGGCTATGGCAACACGATATGCAGGCGAGGCAGCCAGCCTAGCTAAGGTCATCGCCGAGCTGATCCGGGAAGAGCATGTCCCCTATCTCGCTGCCCTCCGGCATACCAGCAGCGGTCTTTCCAAACGATCTCTATGGGAGCAGACATGGGACTGGCAGCGCCACGAAGACGAAACCGGACAGCTTCAACAAGGCCCTGTACCGCCTAGATACACGTCGGCTGACTATCTCAAGGCCGCCTACTGGCGCAAACGCGGAAAGCTCGACGTGTCGAATGAACGGTTCATCTCCTACCCGGGCACGCCATCAGACGACGAGCTGACCATCGGCTGGGCAGGGTGGAACTCCTCGGAGAGGGCGTTCGTCCTCATCAACCTTATCGAAAGCCACGAGCAATCCGTCGGCGTTGTGAGCGATGTCGTCACACCACTGCTAGCTGGTCTCGGCGAGCTACTGCCCTGGGTCTGCCAGTGGCACACGACGCCCGGACCGCCCTTCGGAAAAGCAAGCCCGGCGGACAAGGTAAAGACATTCCTGGAGAACAAACAAGCCGAACACGCGCTGCGGAATAGCGACCTCGCCGCCTGGCGACCGCCACCGACGAAGCGAGGACGACCGCGCAAAATCCCGCCCCACATGACAGGACCGCCAGCGGCAGGTGAGATCGACCGCCGCTGAGGCCGCTATCCGGTCACCGCTGTCCCCGGAAAACTAACTCACCCGTGATCGCGGGCATTTACCTACCTGGCGACTGCTCCTCGGACACTGTTCCAAATCGTCCTGGAGCAATGGCGTCTCGATCGGACTTTGCTGCGGACTACCCGCAGGTACGCGAGGATGTCGGGACGATCGTGTCGTGGCGGGCCGGACGTGCGCTGAACCGCGGCGCGTATTCTCTGCCGGGTGAGGCTGCTGGCTCTCGGGGATCGGAACCCGGCGTTCCTGACACATCGTGAGATCGATTCGACGTTGAAGCTGCTGCCGGCCGGCGTCGACTGCGGCTGGGTCGCGACGGATGATCCGCGGGCCCGCGAGCTGGCGGGTTACGACGGGGTGTGGCTGCTGCCCGGCACCCCGTACCGTGATGACGAGGCTGCCTACGCCACGATCGTCCATTGCCTGGATACCGGCACCCCGTTTCTGGGTACCTGCGGCGGTTTCCAGTACGCGGCGGTGGCGCTGGCCCGGGTACGGCTCGGGCTTGCCAATGCCGGGCACGCCGAATCGGATCCGGGCGCCGATCAGCACGTCATCGTCGCTTTGCGATGCGCGCTGTACGGCGAGCGGCGAACGGTGACGCCGGTGCCCGGCACCCGGCTGGCGTCGATCTGCGGCGAGGCGCCGTTCGAGGGCTTTCACTATTGCGGCTACGGCCTGGCGGAGCACTTCGCCGCGAGGCTGGAGCACGCCGGCGTCGTCATCTCCGCGCACGCGGCCGATGCGGGCCCCGAGGCGCTGGAACTGGCCGGGCATCCGTTCTTCCTCGCGACCTCATTTCAGCCCCAGGTCGGCAGCAGCCAAAGCGGCACGCTGCATCCGGTTCTGTCCGCCTGGCTACAGGCGGCCGCGGAACGCCCGTCAAGGCCGGGCCGGGCTTAACGTACCGCCGCGGTGACTGCCTCGCGCCTACGATGGGGTGCCATGCCGGCGAACCGGATGAACCGTGACGAGTTCTATGCCGCGATGGCGCCGAACGACGACGCGCGCCTCCGCGAGATCTTGTGGACTGTCTACTGGCGGGGGAACGCCCAGCTTCGTGAGCGCATCGAGGACGAGCTGCGCCCGGCGGAACTGCCGAAGGTGAAGCATGCAAGGGAACTGCCGGACCCGGACACCGTGCTGGGCGAGGTGACGGCGTTCGCCGGGCTGGCGAGGGACGGTGCCTATATGGCCGGGGACCGCCGGGTGCACCATACCGAGCGGTCCAGGTGGCGGCTGACGTTCCGCCGGCTGGCGGGAGATGCGCTGGCGGCGCTCCAGGCCGATAATCCCGGGCCAGCGCAGCAGTCCGTCGCGGAGATGGTCGACCTTGCCTGCGACATTAAGAGTTATGACTACTTCCACTCCGATGACCCGGTGGAGGCCGCGAAGTTCGTGGTTTCGGATGCCGTGGCCGCGCTGTGGGAATCGGTGCTCCGCCAGGACGGCTTCGCGGCCTTCGCCCGGCGCGTGCCGGACCAGCTCATCCGCTGGGAAGCCGAATACGGCTGGACCCGGCGCGG
>JASIAO010000031.1 GCA_030041955.1 Acidobacteriaceae bacterium
CCCCAGCGCCTACTATTCAACGGACCTGAACTTCTTCAATCCGAAGATCACGCCCGACGCGGGGTGTCACCTGCTACCTGCGGATCCTGATTACGCGACAGTCAAAATTCCCGACTGGGTCAACGATTATCAACTTACAGTCTTCACCGATGTGCAAGCGGACAAGCCACTGAAGGGTCAGGCAGTGAGCGGCGGCGTGGTTAAGCGTCCTCTGAATCCCTGGGAAGCCTACGCACAGGTGTCGCTGAACGGCGAAAAAGATCTGGACGTGGGCTGCCGGAGCGGCTTTCTCATGGTCTCTTATTCGAGCGTCCCTCCAGACGCATCGGAACCCGCACCTTTTTTTAAAGGATGGGCGAGGATCTATTCATCGGATCTGGGGCCTGCCTCCCTCACCATCAAATGCCGGCGGAAATGACAGTTCGGGGGGCGCCACTGCCCGTCCTGTCACGCGCGTTCTATCTCGATCCGCCAGACGTGGTGGCGCGGAAGCTGCTGGACAAGGTGCTGGTGCGGCGCTATGAAGGCCGAAGGCTCGCGGGGCGCATTGTCGAAGTCGAGGCCTATTTCGGCCTGAACGATCCGGCCGCGCACGCCTTTGCCGGCAAAACCGCGCGCAACGCAGTCCTTTTCGGGCCGCCTGGCTTCGCCTACGTCTATTTTATCTACGGCATGCACTTTTGCCTCAACATCTCCTGCGAGCCGGAGGGCCAGTCGGGCAGCCTTTTGCTGCGCGCGCTGGAGCCGGTGGAGGGCCTGGCGACCATGGCGCGGTTGAGGGGTCTCGCTCCGGATGCGAATCCACGTCTGTTGACTTCGGGTCCCGGGCGCCTCTGCGAGGCGCTGGGCATCACGCGCGAGACCCACAATGGCATCGACGTCACCAGCCGGCGCTCGGGGCTGCACGTGGAAGACGACGGATTCCCGCCGGGCAACATTGCCGAGCTTCCCCGCGTGGGCATTCGCAAGGCTGCGGACCGTCCGCTGCGCTTCGTGATTGCGGGGAACCGCTTCGTCTCCAGGTGAATTTCTCGTCATCTTGCGACATGCAATCTGACTGATTGTGTAAGATGGCGCACAGTATCCCCGCAGTCGATTTCATCTCCCCAGGAACCAAAAATCCATGCTGAAACGGTTGTTGCCCGCAGGAATTCTCGCCGCGTTGGTGGTCCTCGCGCCGCCCCTCTTCGCTCAGAATGCGGCCGCGCCGGATCCGGCTCAGACCGCCGGGCCGCTACCCAGTCAGAGTCAGACGGCGTCGCACCCGCATCGGCCACTGCCGAAGCCGGTGAACCTGAAGGTACTTCCTGCAGACACTTCGCCTGAGGAACTGCGCAAAATCATGCGTGGCTACGCGGCGGCGCTGGACGTGAAGTGCGGCTTCTGCCACGCTATGGATCCGAAGACACACCGCCTGGACTTCCCCTCCGACGCCAAGCCGGATAAGGGCATCGCGCGCATCATGATCGCGATGACGCAGACGATTAATCAGCAGTACATGACGCAGGTGCAGGACCCCGATGCGATGCCGGAGGACAAGCATGTGACTTGCGGCACTTGCCATCGTGGCCACACCATGCCGGAGCACTTCGTTCCTCCTCCGGGACAGCATCACGGACCACCGCCCTCCGGTCAGCCGCAATAGTCAACGGCCGCTGGCCTGCAGCCACGCCTGCTCCAGCCGCGCCGCCTGCAGCCGCCAGCTATAGCGCTCTTCCACGCACGCGCGAGCCTGCGCCGGGATGCGATCGACATTCTCGCGCCGGAGCACGCGCTGGATGGCTTGGGAGATGTCCTCCGGCGTATCCGCTACCAGCAGATGCTCGCCAGGAATCACCTCGAGGCCCTCCGCGCCTATAGTCGTGGAGACGACGATCTTGCCTGCGGCCATCGCTTCGAGAATCTTGATGCGCGTGCCTCCGCCAATGCGCAGCGGCACCGCGACCACAGCCGCGCGCTGCAGCCATGGCCGTGTGTCGTCGACTTCGCCCACGAGCGTTGCGCCTTCGGCTCCAGCCAGCATCTTGCGCAGGTCTCCGCCGGGCCGGCGACCGACCACCTGCAGGTGCGCGGAGGGTTCGAGGCGGCGGATGAGCGGCAGAACTTCGCGCACAAAGAACTCGACGGCGTCGATATTCGCGAACCAGTCCAGTGAGCCGAGAAAAAGAATTTCCCCGGGCCGACCTGCCTCCGCGCCCGGTTGAATCCCGTCCGTATCGACGCCGTTGGCGACGACCATCGCGCGCCGTGCGCCCCAGGTCATGGCGCATTCGCGGTCCGGCTCGGACACGGTCGTGACCGCATCGGCGCTGGAGAAGACGCGGCGCTCAAAATGCTCCATGCGCCGGGCCTGCGAGGTGAAAAAGAGGCGGGGGAGCGTGCTGGAGCGGGTTGCGGCACGGCGGGCCAGAATATCCGCCTCGATATTGTGCGTGGCGATCAGGACCGGGGGCGTCTTTCCATCACGCGCGGTAACAAATTGCGCGTAAGGCGTCCATTCGCAGTGAATAAGATCGAATGCTTGAGACGCCAGCAGGCGATTGACCGTACGTTGGAAGCGCCGACGATAGTGCTTGCTGACCGAGAACGGATCGCGCGAAGCGAGGCTCGCCGCGAGCCGCGCATAGAGCCCCAGGCCGGTTTCGCAGCGGCGCGGCGCCACTGGGACAAATTCAATGTCGGCCTGTGCGATGATCCGCGCAGCTGCTGAGTCCGCCCTGCCGTATGCGGCCAGCGTGATGCGGTGCCGTTGGGCCAACTGAGTGAGCAGATGCCAGGTGCGTATGCGCTTGCCGGAATCCAGCGGCCACGGCAGCTCCTCGTCGAGGACGAGCACGCGCAAAGGCGGATTGGCAGGGGTCGAGCTGAGGAGCGAGCTATCCATCCGAAGATTCGTTCCGCTTCGGATTAGTTGCGCGATTCCACCAGCACGTTGTCGATGAGCCGCGCGGGGCCGACCCACGCGGCGACAACAATGAGCGCGCCCCGGCTCACATCGGGAAGATCCTCAAGCGTGTCCGGATCGACGATCCGGAAGTACTCCACGCGCACGCCCGCCTCTGCGGCCATGACGGCGAGGCCGGCCTCGATGAGCGGAGCAGCGCCGCGGACGCCTGCGGCGATCCGGTCTTCCACGGCGCGCAGCGCGCGGCGGAGGGCGAGGGCGTGCCTGCGATCCTCTGGGGAGAGATAGCGGTTGCGGGAACTCATCGCCAGCCCGTCGGGCTCGCGCACGATCGGGCACACCACCAGCTCCAGCGGGAAATTCAGATCGCGCACCATGCGGCGGAGATTCGCGACCTGGGCGGCGTCTTTCTGCCCGAAGAAGGCCTGGTTTGGGCCGACGATGTGAAAGAGCTTGGCGACAACAGTCGCGACGCCGCGAAAGTGTCCAGGGCGCGACTGCCCGTCGAGTCGATCCTGCAACCCCTGAACTTCCACCACCGTACTCGTGCCCGGCGGATACATCTCCGCGGGCTCGGGCGCGAAGAGCAGGTCGACGCCCTCCCGCTCCAGCATCGCGCAATCGGTCTCAAACGTTCGCGGATACTTCGAGAAATCTTCATTGGGTCCGAACTGCAGCGGGTTGACGAAGATCGTCGCGATCACAGCGTCGCAGCGGCTTCGCGCAGCGCGCACCAGCGAGAGATGCCCTTCGTGCAGCGCACCCATGGTGGCCACGAGGCCCACAGTGCAGCCCCTGGCGCGCAGTTCAGCAACCGCGGCTCGTGTTTCGGCGATGGTTCGGAGGATCCGCATCAAGCGCCGTGACGCACCGGCGCATCCTTCAGCGCGGCCGCTGCCTCTTTGGGCAGGTGGTAGCTCTCTTCATCCGCGGGGAAGGTGCGCTCCACCACGTCGCGGCGGTATCCTTCGACGGCGTTGCGAAAAAGCGCGGCCGCATCACCGTATTGGCGGACGAACTTCGCGGGCGTGGAGAAGGTGAGGTTCACAAGATCGTGGAAGACCAGGATCTGCCCATCGCAATCCGGGCCCGCGCCGATGCCGATGGTTGGGATACCGACCTCGGCGGTGATGCGCGCAGCGACTTCGCGGGGCATCCCTTCCAGTACCAGCATCGCGGCTCCGGCGGCTTCCAGCGTGTGCGCATCGTGCAGCAGAGCGCCGATAGCCGCGGCCGATTTGCCCTGGACCTTATAGCCGCCCATGCGGTGCACCGACTGCGGCGTGAGGCCAAGGTGGCCGATCACCGGGATCTCGGCAGCAGTGAGGCGCTCCACCAACTCGGCGCGGCTGGCTCCGCCTTCGATCTTGACCGCCTGCGCACCGGCTTCCTTCACAAAGCGCACGGCATTGGCGACACCCTCAACCTCGCTCGCCTGGTACGAGCCGAACGGCATATCGGCGGCGACAATGGCGCGTCGAACGGCCCGGCGAACCGCGCGCGTGTGGTGCAGCATCTCGTCGACCGTCACCGGCAGCGTGCTATCGTAGCCGAGCACGACCTGGGCCAGGGAGTCGCCCACCAGGATCAGGTCGATGCCGGCCTCGTCGACCAGGCGCGCAGTGGCGAAGTCGTACGCGGTGAGCGCCGTAATGGGCTGCCCGGTATGTTTTTTTTCCTGTAATGCGGGGAAGGTGACCGGTGCGGGCGCATCGGCCGTGCGGAAATTCGTAAGACTCATGCTCTCTCCAGTGCGGCTCCTCCCGGTTGCAGAGGATGCCACCCGAACAGTTCTGACGATACGCTGGGGCGTGTGGCATGACAACCCGCTTCCCCCGGCACTCGTTGGATGTAGCGCGAAGCCTACAGTTTCAGCGATTTCAGGTAATCCCGAAACTGCGGGCCGAGGTCGTCCCGCTTCAGGGCGAACTCGACGGTCGCTTTCAGCATGCCAAATTTATCGCCGGCATCGTGGCGAACGCCCTCGAAGCTGTAGCCGTACACTTTCTCGGTGGCAAGCAGGCCCTTGATCCCATCCGTAAGCTGCAGTTCGCCCCCGGTGCCGAGCGGCGTGCGCTCGAGCACGTCGAAAATCGCAGGCGTGAGAATGTAGCGGCCGATGATCGCGTTTTTCGACGGCGCTTCGGCAGGCTTCGGCTTCTCCACCAGGTCGCTTACGGCAAAGAGACGCGGATTGCCCGGATCCGGCGAGCCGGCGAGTACCCCGTACGCAGAAATAGCCGGGCCTTCGATGACCTGCGTCGCGATTATGGAGGATTGGACGTCGTTATAGATGTCCACCATCTGCTTGAGGCACGGGACGCGTGCGTCGATAACGTCGTCGGGCAGGATGACCGCAAACGGCTCATCGCCCACCAGATCGCGAGCCATCAGGACGGCGTGACCCAGCCCCATCGCCTCCTTTTGACGGACGTAGGAAAGGTGGACCATATTGGAAACGTTGCGGCTGAGCGCCAGCAGGTCGGTCTTGCCCCGCTTCTCCAGCGTGCACTCCAGCTCGTAGCTGATGTCGAAGTAGTCCTCAATGGCGGATTTCCCGCGGCCCGTGACGATGACGATCTGGTCGCAACCGGCGGCCAGCGCTTCTTCGACGCCATACTGGATGATGGGCTTATCGACCAGCGCCAGCATTTCTTTGGGGATGGATTTAGTGGCCGGCAGAAAGCGGGTGCCGAAGCCTGCCGCCGGGAAGATCGCCTTACGCACTTTGGTATTCGACATGAGTCCGATCAAATTCCTTCCTGAAAATTCTTGCGGGATGAGAACCGGGAATTCTATGGCGATTGCAGGTCATGTGCAACGTGCTTGATCGCAATCAGGGTCACGGCTCGCTTTGGGGCGGGTCAACATAAGCGTGTTTCGGCTTCGAGGTGCAGCGATCCTTAAGCCGCTTCCGAAGACTGGAATATGATGCGTCCGGTCAGCCTCGTGTTGGCGAGGAGGGAACGTCGGGACAGCAACCGGCGTTCAGTATCGCTAATGACCTGTAAAGCTATCATCTCAGCGCGGTAACTTTTGGGGCCCGTGCGTGGTGCAGGGTGTCCGGCGTGGCCATGGCCCCTCCTATACTGGGAGGGTATGCCCCGAAACATTGCTCGCGATATGGCTCGCTCTCAGGCGCTGCGACAGCGCGCGGAACTGCTTTTTCCCGGCGGCGTGAATTCTCCGGTGCGCGCGTTTCGCGCTGTGGGCGGAGATCCGCCGTTTGTGGAGCGCGCCGAGGGCGCGTTTCTTTGGGATGCGGACGGCAACCGGTACATCGACTATTGCGGCTCCTGGGGTCCCATGATCCTGGGGCACGCGGTTCCGGCGGTGGTGGAAGCGATCCGTGAAGCTGCAGGGCGCAGCGCGAGCTTTGGCGCATCCACGGCGAGCGAGGGTGATTTGGCCGAGCTAGTGGTGGCGTGTTATCCCGCTATCGAAAAGCTGCGGTTCGTTAGCTCAGGGACTGAGGCAACCATGTCGGCGATCCGCCTGGCGCGGGCCTTCACGGGGCGGAAATACATCGTCAAGTTCGAGGGGTGTTATCACGGCCACGCCGACGGGTTGCTGGTGAAGGCCGGCTCGGGCGTGGCAACCTTCGGAATACCAGGGTCAGCGGGCGTGCCGGAGGAAACAGCTCACTTCACCCTCGCTCTGCCGTACAACGATATACCCTCCGTCGAGGCGGCGTTTGCGGCGCATCGCGGTCAGATTGCCTGCATCATCGTCGAGCCAGTGGTGGGCAATTCCGGATGTATCCCGCCTGCCCCGGGCTACCTCGAGGCGCTGCGCGAACTGACCTCCCTCGACGGAGCCCTGTTGATCTTCGACGAGGTGATGACCGGCTTCCGCGTAGCTCCTGGTGGCGCGCAGGAGCGGTACGGCATCCGGCCGGATCTGACCACCCTTGGCAAGATCCTCGGCGGGGGGCTGCCGTGCGGAGCTTTTGGAGGGCGCGGGGAGATTATGGATCAGCTGGCGCCACTGGGGCCAGTTTACCAGGCAGGAACGCTGAGCGGGAATCCGCTGGCGATGGCGGCGGGCGTGGCCACGGTGAGCTATCTGCGCGAGCATCGCGCCGAGGTGTATGCGCGCCTGGAGCGGGTCAGCGCGGGCGTGGCTGACGGTGTTGCCGAAGTTGCGGCAGGCTGCGGCGTGCCACTCACAACCAACCGCGTGGGCGCGATGTACACCTGGTTCTTCACGAGCGAGCCGGTCACGGATTTTGCCGGTGCGGCGCGCTCCGACACGCGACGTTTCGCGACATTCCACCGGGCCATGCTGGAGGCCGGCGTCTGGCTGCCGCCGTCGCAATTCGAGGCGGCGTTTGTGAGCGTGGCACACACCGACGAGGACGTCCGGCAAACGGTGAGCGCAGCGCGCGGCGCGCTGGCGAGAGCGGGCTGACCTTCCCTTGGCGGTCGGCTACCAGAAGTGCAGCGACAACCCCGTGCTGGCGATTACCGGAGTAACTCCGGGACCGACATAGATGTGGCTGCAGGCTATCTCCAGAATCCGCCAGTCCAGATGCGGCAAAAGGCTGTGCGAGACGCCCAGGTCGGCCTGCCAGGACGGTCCCCAGCCCGAGGCAAATGTTCCGTACTGGCTCTCGTAGCCGTTATAACCCACACCACCGCCTGCTTCTACATAAACGCGCAGGATGGGCAGATTGAGCGCTAGGCGAGGTCCCAGCATAGCCTCGTAAAGCCGCGCGCTGGCGTTGGTGGGCGCGGCTGTGCCGCGAACCACCAGCCCCAGCACGTGCCCCTGGATGTAGGCTCCGGCGCTGCCTCCCCAAAGGGTGCCGATGCCCTGGCCGGTGCGGGCGCCGGTGAACTCTGCGAAAATGCCGGGATCCGAGCTATGGGCCGCGTCCAGCACTTGCGCGCGGGCCGGTTGGAGGGAAAAGCCAGACAGCAAAGCCAGTGCGAGCCAGACAAAGCAGCGTTTCACAACGTGTCTCTCCCGCCCCTCGAGCGAGCATCCAGCGCGATGGGAACACGCCCTTCGATGCGCGGAATCCGCCGGATGTTACCTCGGAGTTGTGCGTGGTATCAAAATCCAACGCCGTCCCTTACCGTTCGGCGCAGAATGCACTCGGAGGCAAGGATATGGGCGACTTTGGCGAAACCTTAGGCGCGATCCTGCTGTTCCTGGGCACTTTTCTGGGCTGCGTTGTATGGGCCACCCACGGTCATCCTTCAGATGCAGACAACGAGGATCTTTCTGTGGTGGCGAAGGACCACTAAGTCCTGGGCTGGACCGCTGCCGATTCAGGCAACGGAAAGCTGGATTTCGGCGTTCTCTCCATAGGGGAGAAACGAGATGGCGGGAACTCCGAACACAATCGGCCTCATTTTGCTTTTCGTGGTGGTCTTCCTCGCGTCCATTCTGTGGGCAACGCATGGCGCCACCGGCGCCCACGATTCCGAAGAACAGGATCTGCAGGCGATGGACGAGCCAACATAGGCAATTCCGGCTTCGTCAGCCTGACTCAGCCCGCGGCCAGCCGTTTTCCGGGCAGGAACGCGCGGGTGATAAGCGAGACTCCGAAGCAGATCAGGATGCAGCGGATGAGCAGTTCCGCTTCGTAGCGCCATGCGAGAGCTGCGAAGCAGCAGGCAAAGGCGAACGTGTAGCTTTCAGCGAGCACGCTCTCGAGCCAGTGGGGTTTGGCTCCGGAGGCCGCAAGACGCGGCCGCAGGCTGGGTACAATCCGCGGCACGCGCTGCTTGTATTCGAGGTACGCCGCGCCCTGCTGCCTGGTGAGGTGGTCTTCCTCACCCAGGATCAGCCGGTAATAGAACAGGAACGTGGCCAGCAGGAAGAAAACCGCCCCGCTGGGCGGCATCAGGATCGAGATCCCGATCGAGAAAAGCCACGTGCCCACATAGAGTGGGTTGCGCGTGAAGCGATACGGACCCGATGCCATCACCTCGTCTGCATGCATGGCGCCCGAATGCACGACCGAGCTGCCCAGGTACGCCGTGCCCCAGATCCGCAGCGCCGATCCCAGGAAGACGAGCGCAATCGCCAGCGAGGTGATCAGGACAGTGGCCTGGGAGAGCGGCAGCCAGTCCCAGCGAGCCAGAGTCGTGGAGAGCGCGAGCCAGGCGGTGGTTGGGGGCGCGACATTGCTGTAGCGGGACGCGATCGACAACCATGGCGCCCAGAATCCGAGCACGTAGAGGAGGACCGCGATCCAGACGCGGAAGCGAAACTCAAACTGCGTGGCTTTCATAGGAACTGCAGGGTTTAGGGATAGGGTATAGCGATTTGGATCCATCGGCCAACAATTCCATCGGCCAACAATCATGAAGCGATTTGCCGGACCGGGGCTATCGCAGGGCGTCCCTGAGCCGTCCGTGCGCCGATGCCAGCCGCGCCTCAGCCTCTGCGCGAGTAAAGCCCATCCGGTGCATCACAACGGCGGTCTTGACCGAGCCGGCCTTCTCGAGCAACTTCGCCGCGGCGCCGTTCTCGATCCCGGTGATGGCCGCCACGATACGCGTGGCGCGATCGGCCAGTTTGGAGTTCGTAGGCTGCACGTTGACCATCAGGTTGCCATAGACGTAACCGAGGCGCACCAGCACCCCGGTCGAAATCATGTTGAGCACCAGCTTGGTCGCTGTGCCGGCCTTCATGCGCGTCGAGCCGGTCACGACCTCTGCGCCGGTCGCCGGGGTTATCGCTATCTCCGCAGCCATGGCCACCGGCGAACCGGGCACGCAGCTCAGGCCGACGGTGAGGGCACCCTGGCGGCGCGCATAAGCCAGGCCGCCCAGCACGTAGGGCGTGCGGCCGCTGGCCGCGATACCGACCAGCACATCCTTGCCGGAGAAGCCGCGCTCCGACAGGTCCTGCGCGCCCTGTGCCGGATCGTCTTCCGCTCGCTCGATGGAGCGCCGCAACGCCACATCGCCTCCCGCGATCATGGCCTGCACCATCGTTGGAGGGATGTTGTAAGTGGGCGGGCACTCCGAGGCGTCGAGCACGCCCAGCCGCCCGGAGGTACCCGCGCCCTGGTAGAAGAGCCGGCCGCCATTGTCGATGCGCGCGGTGATGGCATCGACGGCCGCGGCGATCTTCGGCAGTTCGGGGTCGACGGCGGCCACCGCGGCGTGGTCGGCGGCGTGAATGACTTCGAGCAGATCGGCGGTCGAGAGCTGATCCAGCCGCTCAGAGGCTGGATGGCGCGCTTCCGTGGGGAGGTTCGCGAGATCGGACATCTGGATCGATAGTATCGCGGAGCAGCGTACAGGATACAGCGATTAGTGATCAGTGATCAGTGATCAGCGAACAGTGATCGGCGAAAGTGATCAGTGATCAGGTTGTCCGGTTGTCCGGTCCGCTGTCCGACGATTTTTCTCAAAACATCCCCATCATCCCCTGGGATGTGCTTGAAAACACAGCGTGCAGCGTGCAGCGTACAGCGTGCGGGGTGCAGCCGTGAGTGATCAGCGATCAGTGATCAGGACGTCCTCGCTCGACCGTGAATCAGGCTTGCCTGGGCTGCCCCCACCTGCTTGGATGACTTTTTCAAAACATCCCCATCATCCCCTGGGATGTGCTTGAAAACACAGCGTGCAGCGTACAGCGTGCGGGGTGCGGCGAGCAGCGTGCGGGTTGCAGCGGTGAGGGATCAGTAATCAGTGATCAGGACGTCCTCGCTCGACCGTGAATCAGGCTTGCCTGGGGCACCCCACCTGCCTGGATAACTTTTTCAAAACATCCCCATCATCCGCCAGCATGTGCATGAAAACAAAGAATCGAGTGAGATCATCCGCCAAGGTGGCCGGGATCATGGACGGAATGCGGCTTCGCGTTCGGCGATTTCAAAGAGCGGGCGACATCCGGCCTGGGCCGGGTGAGACAGCGTGCAGGGTGCAGCGTCCGGAAAGATGCGCACCCTCAAAAGCAAAAGCTCTGTCGGCGTGAGGCGGACAGAGCTTTCCTGTTTCCAGCTTAGAGAATGCGGGGAATGGGTGCAAAGGAAATCGGCAGGGTGAGAGTACGGAGGTAATGGAGAGACGGGGATCAGGGCACAGGGCTCAGAGCACACCGCACAGGACACACCGCACAGGACACAGGGTACGGGCACAGGG
>JASIAO010000295.1 GCA_030041955.1 Acidobacteriaceae bacterium
GCCGGCTCCGCGCTGCTCGCATGCGCCCTCGCCGCATTCGCGCAATCGCCGACCCCGGCGTCCACGGCGGCCCCGCAGCCCACCTCCGTCACCGCAACCTCGACCGCGCCCGAATCCCTCCTCATCGGCCCCGGCGACCTCCTCCACGTCACCGTCCTCCGCGAACCCGAGCTCGATCAGCGCGTCCGCGTCCTCGACTCCGGCGAAATCGCCCTCGCCCTCGCCGGCAATCTCTCCGTCGCGGGTCTCACCCCCGAGCAGGCCGCCCTACGCATCGCCGCCCTCTATCGCGACGGCAAATTTCTCCTCCATCCCGAGGTTTCCGTCCTCGTCGAAGAATACGCAACACAGACGGTTACAATTCTCGGCCAGGTCGCCCATCCCGGCGCCCTTCACCTCAACGCCCCGCGCTCGCTCATCGATGTCCTCTCCCTCGCCGGCGGCCTCACTGACATCGCCGACCGCAACATCGTCGTCCAGCGCGGCGGCAAAGACGGCGAACGCATCCACGCCTTCCTCTCCAACCGCCCCGACGAAGCGCTCAACGCCAACCTCCTCGTCCGTCCCGGCGACACCGTCCTCGTCCCCAAAGCCGGCATCGTCTACGTCCTCGGCGACGTCGCCCATCCCGGCGGCTACGTCATGCAGAACGATTCGAAGCTCACCGTCCTCCAGGCCATCGCGCTCGCCGCTGGCGCCTCCAAAACCGCCAGCGAGAAGCGCATCCGCCTCGTCCGCAACGTCGACGGCATCACCCAGTCCATCGATCTCCCCCTCCGCGACATGGAGCGCGGCCGCCAGCCTGACGTCGCTCTTGAGGCCAACGACATCCTCTACGTTCCCTTCAGCCTCGCCAAAAATATCTCCCTCGGTATCGCCAACATCACCGCCGCCGCCAGCTCGGCGCTCATCTACGCCACGCACTGATGCCTCCGCAAATCGGTTGTCATCCTGAGCGAGCGCGCCGATTTCGCCGCGCCGCTGGTGCGCGGCATTGGAATTCGGGCCGCGAGCCGAAGGACCTGCGGTTCCCTTTGAAACCCTGCCCTGGCCTCCGGCCCCTGCGGCGTGCCGCCTCGATCCCCCTCGAAGATCTCGCCTGCGCCGCGCTCTTCGCCTTTTTCGCCATCCAGGGATCCATCCCCGGCATCGCGCCCCCTCAGGCTCTCGAGATGACCGCTTCCGCACCCACCTCCCTCACCGCATACGGCGGAATCCTCTCCCAGGCGATCGCCAACGGGCTCATCGTCGTCCTGCTGCTGCGCCGTCCGCGCCTTCTCCTTCACCGAATCGCCTCCGTTCCCTGGCTCGCACTACTCGCCACTCTCGCCATCGCCTCCGCCGCCTGGTCTCTCTCGCCCGCGCTCACCCTTCGCCGCTCCATTCCCTTCGCGCTCGCCGGTCTCTTCGGGCTCTGGTTCTCTGCGCGTTTCTCTCAGCCGCGCCAACTCGCCATTCTCCGCATCGCTCTCATCGCGCTCGTCCTCGCCACCATTGCCGCAGTCGTCTTCGCGCCCTCCATTGCCCTCGACCATTCCTCCGGCCACTCCGCAGACTGGCAGGGCGTCTTCACTCACAAAAACGCCTGCGGCCGCGTGATGGTCCTGGGCCTGGCCGTCTTTCTCTTTGGCGAACGCCTCACCGGGGCTCCCGGCAGGTTTTCCTGCCGGGGTGGTCTCACCGCCGCCCGCTCCCTCTCGCTCGCGCTCTGCGTCTTCGTCCTCGTCATGAGCGGCTCCCGCAGCGCATGGCTCACCGCACTGGCTCTCATCGTCCTCTGGCTCGCGCTCCAGCTGGCCCGTCGCGTCGGCCCTCGCACCCGCACCGTCCTCGTCGTCGCCGCGCCGCTCCTCATCCTCGCCTGCGCTGCAGCAGTGGTCCTGCTTTTCCCATGGATCGCCCTCCGCCTTGGCCGCGACCCCACACTCTCCGGACGCACCGCCATCTGGGCCCAGGTCCTCCATGCCATCGCCCACCGCCCGTTCTTCGGCTATGGCTACGACGCCTTCTGGCGCGGCATGACCGGCCCGTCCCTCCAAATCGACGCCACCCTCCAATTCGTCGTCGAGCACGCCCATAACGGCTTCCTCGAAATCCTCCTCGAACTCGGCTTTGCCGGCCTCGCGCTCTTCGCCCTCAGCCTGTTTCGCGCCGCGCGCAGCCTTTCTCCGCTCCTGCTTCGCGGCGATCTCCGCCGCATCGCCTTCCCCCTCGCGATCTTCGTCCTCACTCTGCTCTGCAATCTCGACGAAAATACCCTGCTTCTCTCCAACGGCATCTTCTGGCCGATCTTCGTCGCCGCCCTCGCTCAAATCGAAAACCTCGCTCAGGGCGAACTCGCCACGCAAACCCGTGACCGCCATCACGACACCCCGCCCCCGCCGCATGCCATCCTCAACTCACGCCGTACCCTCGCTCCGAATCGTACCGCGGCTCCGCATCAATCCTCATGAAGCCCACCGTCCTCATCTTTCGCTCTGAGCTCCTGCCGCCATCGGAGACCTTCATCCCCGCGCAAGCCTGCGGCCTGCGCCGTTTTTCGCCGTTCTTTGCAGGACTGCGCGCCGTCCCCGCCAGCCTCTCCATCGATTCCGAAGAATCCCTGCTCCTCACCCGCACCAGCAACCCCGCCGCCAAACTCCGCCGCCGCCTCTTCCTCGAAACTGGCATTGCTCCTGAGTTCCTCCGCGCTCTTGAGCGTCGCCATCCCGCGCTCATTCACGCGCACTTCGCCGTCGACGCCGCCGCGGCTTTGCCCATCGCGCGCAGCCTCGATGTGCCCCTCATCGTCACCCTCCACGGATACGACGTCACCTCACCCGACGCTGTCCTCCGCCGCACCGCCGCCGGCCGCGTCTTTCTCCGTCGCCGCCCTGAACTCCGTGCTCGCGCCAGCCTCTTCATCTGCGTCTCTGAGCACCTCCGCCAGCGCGCACTCGCCCGCGGCTTTCCCGCCGAAAAGCTCCGCACCCTCCATACCGGCGTCGATCTCGACCTCTTCGCGCCTGATCCGCTCTACTCCCGCGCGCGCGACCCCATCATCCTCTTCGTTGGCCGCCTCGTCGAAGTCAAAGGCTGCGCGCATCTCATCCGCGCCATTTCTCTCATCGAACAGCATCACCCCACCGCAAAGCTCCTCATTGTTGGCGACGGTCCTCTGCTCGATCCGCTCCGCGCTCAGGCTCGCGCCGCCGCGCGCCACATCACCTTCCTCGGCGCGCAGCCGTCCGCTGTCGTCCGCGATCTCATGCATCGCGCCACGCTTCTCGCCGCGCCCAGCATCGTCACCCCCGACGGCATCTCCGAAGCCCTCAATATGGCCGTCTGCGAAGCCCAGGCCATGGCCCTCCCCGTCGTCGGCTTTCGCGCAGCTGGCGTCGAAGAAGCCGTCGCCGATCGCGAAACCGCTCTGCTCGTTCCCGAAGTCGACCACGCAGCGCTCGCCGATGCCATCAGCACCCTCCTCAGCGATCCCGCGCTCGCCGCTCGTCTCGGCGCCGCCGGACGCCGCCGCGCCGAAGCCCACTTCAACCTCGCCACGCAAACTGCGCGCCTCGAAGACCTGTACGCGTCCCTCCTCCCATGAGCGAAGACTCGCTGCGCCGCGGCTCGCTCTGGATGATCTCCGGCCAGAGCATCGCGCTCGCCGCCCAGGCCGTCTATTTCGTCCTCATCGGACGCGCGCTCGGCAGCCGCGAATACGGAGCCTTCATCGGCGTCGTCGCCCTCGTCGCCGCCCTCGCGCAATTCTCCTCGCTCGGCATGGAGATGATCCTCGTCCGCAACCTCAGCCGCGACCGCAGCTCCTTCGCGCGCACCTGGGGCCACGCGCTGCTCATTTCCCTCTCCGGATTTTTCCTGCTCCTGGCCGTCTCTCTGCTCATCGCGCACTTCGCGTTGCGTCCCGACCTGCGCGCCCTCGTTCCTTACCTCGCCGTCTCTGACGCTCTCCTCGGCAAGATGACCCAGCTCGCTGCCCGCGCCTTTCAGGGAGCCGGCCGTCTCGCCTGGACCGCGCGCCTCACCGCCCTCACCGCCTGCGCGCGCCTCGTCGCTGCAGCCGCGCTCTTCGCCTTCGCCCACGCGCATCGCATCCACGCCACCGCGCTCGTCTGGGCGCGGATTTACTGGCTCTCCACCCTCGCCGTCGCTCTCTTCGCGCTCGCTCTCGTCACCTTCCGCCTCGGCCGCCCGCGCTTCGCCCACATCGCCCGCGCCGACCTCAGCGAAGGCCTCAGCTTCTCACTCTCCAGCTCCTCCATCTCCGTCTACAACGACATCGACAAGACCTTTCTCGTCTCGTACGGCCAAACCGCCTCCGCCGGCATCTACTCCGCCGCCTATCGCGCCGTCGACGCAGCCAGCGCCCCCATCTACGCGGTCTACGCCGCCGCTGCGCCCCGCTTCTTCCGCGAAGGACTTCGCGGCGTCCGCCCTGCGCGCGCCTTCGCCCGCACCACGCTGGCCCGCACGCTGCCCTGGTCCATTGCCGCTGCCGCTTTGCTCTGGATCGCCGCGCCCCTGCTGCCCGCGCTCTTCGGCCCGTCCTTTCGCGGATCAGTCGCCGCGCTGCGCTGGCTCTGCCTGCTGCCCATCCTGCGCGCGCTCCACTACGCCTGGGGAACGGCCATCACCGCGTCCGCCTCGCAGTGGAACCGCACCGCTTCCCAATTCGGCGCCGCCGCTCTCAATCTGTTTCTGAATTTTCTTCTGATTCCCCGCTGGTCCTGGCGCGGAGCCGCCCTCGCCAGCCTCCTCACCGACGCATCCCTGGCTGCAGCGAGCTTCTTCGTGCTCTCAATCCTCGCCCACCGCGAGATTCCCGCCGACGTGGCCATCCCACACTTGTCTAACTGCCCCTCGCCGGCGCCACCAAACCAGGAACTGTCACTTCTCCTGGAGGAAGGAATCGAAAATAGCCCAGGGTGAAGCGCCTGTCACTCCTCCCGCAGGGAGGAGCCGAAAATAGCCCAGGGTGAAGCGCCATCCACTCCTCCCGCAGGGAGGAGCCGAAAATAGCCCAGGGTGGAGCGTCAGCGTAACCCTGGGACACCATGCCCCAACAACGCCGCCCCGTAGGGGCGGCCCGACCACCACTCCTCCCGCAGGGAGGAGCCGAAAATAGCCCAGGGTGGAGCGCAGCGTAACCCTGGGACAACGCATCCTCAACCACCGCCGCCCCGCAGGGGCGGCCCGGCCACCACTCCTCCCGGAGGGAGGAGCCGAAAATAGCCCAGGGTGGAGCGCAGCGTAACCCTGGGACAACGCATCCTCAACCAACGCCGCCCCGTAGGGGCGGCTCGACC
>JASIAO010000032.1 GCA_030041955.1 Acidobacteriaceae bacterium
TCCGCTTGGGCGAGCTGTCCTTCCATCTGCGTCTGATCGGTAATGTCGTCGATGAGGATGATGCGGCCCACAATGCGCATATCGCGCGCGATAAGCGGCGCAATGGCGACGTTGGCGATGCGCACCTCTTCCGGCCCGGTCTCCAGCCGGAATTTGTAGAAGTTATGCACGCCCGGCTGGTCCTTCACGCGATGGAACTCCTCCACCAGATCGCGGGGGAAGACGGATTCCAGAGGCTGGCGCAGCGCATCCTTGCGCGGCAGCGCGAACATCACTTCCATCTGCGAATTCCAGCTCTCGATGCGCTCTTCGGGATCGACGGCGAGGATGCCCACGTTGATGGACTCGACGATATTCTCGTTGAACTCCTTCAGCCGCTCGTACTCGGAGATCTTTTCCTCGAGGCTGGCGTAGAGCCGCGCGTTCTGCAGCGCGATGCCGATATACCCCGCCAGCGATTCCAGCAGCTCCATGTCCTCGCTCGAAAGGAATTCGCCGCCCGCGCGCCGGCCGAGGCCGATCACCGCGATGGTACGGTCCTGCACCTGCCACTCGCGCGCTCCCGGCACGCCGACGCGGCAGGGCAGGAAGTAATTCATGTCGAGCACGGCGACCGAAGTCTGTTGGGAGGGCGTCAGGTGCAGCGCCAGTTGCGGGTTCTCAAGGAACACGTGCGTGCGCGCGTCGGGCTGATCGAAGTCCAGGAAGCCGAGGTCGAGGTTGACGGCGTTAATCGTCGCCGGCAGACCGTGTTCCGCGGCCAGCCGGTAGCGCCCCGGCGCGTCGGACAGAAAAACGCCGATCCGCTCCACCAGCAGCGTGCGCGGCAGCCGGTCCACAATCGCGTGCAGCAGCGCCTCAAGATTGGTGAACGAGCTCAGCCCGCGCCCGAAGTCGATCAGCGTGGACCGGTAATCGTAGCTCTGGCGGTCGAAGACGCGGTCCACCCGGCTCTGGATGGAGCGCTTCAGCGGATCGAACAGCAGCGCGGTGATGATAATGGCCGCCATCAATCCCCACACGCCCGCGCCGGGCAGGCGCGTGTGCACCACTTCCGCCGCCACCGCCACCAGCGCGAAATACACGCCCACCAGCGCCGCCGTGGCCAACGTGTAGGTGACGCCGCGCTTGAAGATGAGGTCCACGTCCATCATCCGGTAGCGGACGATCGCCCAGCTGAACGTGAGCGGCAGAAACACCATGCAGATGCCGGCCAGCTTGGTCAGCCCGTCCGGCAGGGGCACGTTGACCAGGTACGGAATGGCGACCAGCAGCGTGAACGGCGCAACCGCGAGAATCGTGCCGCGGGTGATCCACTTGAGCTGCTGCCGCTCCAGTGGAGCCTCGGCCTGGCGGTAGTGAATGTAGAAGACCGCCGCCGCAAGCAGGTAGAAGGCTGCCTGGTACCCTGTTGCAGCCTGATCGAGCCGGTGCGCCAGCTGCTCGGTGGCCGCCCACAACTCAATGGCCAGAATCTGCAGCGTGACAAGAACGGCGCCCGGCAGATACGTCAGCGCCACCAGCGCGCTGTTACGCCGTCTGCGCCGACCGTTCGAAAACACCAGCGCGAAATGGAGAAACAGCGCGGGCTGCAGCGCATTGGCGGCGATGCCGCTCCAGTAGACGATCCAGTCGAACTCGTTGAATTTGCCGGTGAACCAGAATGAGTAAAGAACGAATGAGACCAGACAGAAGAGATAGAAATGCGTTGCGTGCGGGGCGGTCCAGCGGCGCAGCAGCACATAGAGGCCGATTCCCAGGTAGATCAGCGCGATCAGCCGGAATCCCTGGTTGATGCTGCGATCCTGGGGCACCAGATCCACCTGGACGTCGGGCAGGCGCACCCCGTCGCGCATCAGCGTGTAGTGGATCGTGTTCCAGCACCCGACCCGCCACATCTCGCGCGTCAGCTGGGCCACCCGCGTCATCGGCGGGGTATTGTCCAGGGTTGAGGCGCGCGCTCCTTCCAGCAGATCCCCGGCCTTCACGCCGGCGCGTTCACCGGGGCTGCCGGGGAGCACCCGCTGCGCCACCAGCCCACCCTGGCTGTCCATCCACGAGACGCCGTCCGTCGGCTCCTGGTACCGGTTTTCCTGGGACAGGTTGAATCCCGCAAAAACGATCGCCGCTCCGGTGAACAATGCCAGCAGGACAGCCGTAATGCGGGTTTGGAAGGATCGTTGCATGGTGCAGGTTGAGGCGCGAGCGGGTCTTCTCGCTTCGGGTGAGCTGGGGAGCGACAGGCTATCGTCCGAGGCGCGAATCGCCGATCAAGTGGCTATGGTGCAAATCATCTGCCACGCTTCCGCGCGGATACAGTTTTTTTCAGCCATGGTATCCCCAAGAAAACGGGGAAGATACTGTTGCGGCCCTGGGCTGGGAAGCGTGTCCCTGCTGCAACCCGTTCCAAAAACTAGTGGGAAGATATGAAAAATCATAACTTCTTGCAGCATCAGAGCTTTCGCCATCCGCGCCGCAGCTTACGAATGATGCTCGTCGGCATGGTGACGCGTTGCCCAAATGATGCTGCCAATGAAGATCACTGCAAAGCTGCCTACCACCAGTGCGGCCATAGTCGTGCTCCCGTGCTGTGAAGTCGGTCCCGATTGAGCATAAGCATACCTGAATGCAGCAGCCCGGTGTTGTCCCCGGCGTAGAGTAAATTCTGGAATCCTTCATGAAACGAACCCTGCT
>JASIAO010000296.1 GCA_030041955.1 Acidobacteriaceae bacterium
AGAACTGGAAGAAGGCACTCGCCCGGGCGCAGACTTGGTCGGTTCGGCGGAGGACGCATGCGGTCCACGAAATTATCTTGCGCGCTCGCTTTGCTTCTCTGTCCATCTCTCCTTGCCCAGCCTGCCAGGCGCATCGCCGTCATCGCCGGAAACGGCCCCCTCGAGCAACAGGCGCCAATCTACAAAATTGGCGAAAATCGCCTGACCGTCAGCCTCACTGGCAAGCTGGCCGGCATGCCCGGAATCACCCTGATTGCGCAGACGGATATCGATCTGCTCCTGAAGACCCAGAACTTTGAGAACAGCGACCGGTCTTCAACGGAGACGGCGGCGCACATCGGCAAATTGCTGGGCGCGGCGCAAATTGTGCTGGTCAACGTGACCAGCGGCGTTCAGAGCCATCACCTGGAATCCTCGCCTGCGTCCACCAGGGACATCGCCACCGTGCAGTCCGATGTGAATGCGCGGCTCATCGATGTGGAGACTGGCGCGATTCTCGCCCAGCCCTCCTTCACATTTAAGCAGGACGCGGTCGCATCCGAAACCAGGAAATGGCCCGTCTCGAAGACTACCGGCGAGGGCCTGCAGGCCACCTGGAGCGATCTGTGGACGAAGGCTACGGACACCCTGACGCAGGAGCTTGCCGACTATCTAGCCGGCGCGCTGGCTCAGGCGCCGGCGCCCGCCGCCGGCGACATTCTGGTGGCCGGCATCGCGAATGGGAGTGTTCTCATCAACAAGGGAACCGTTTCCGGCATCAGGCAGGGAGAACGGTTCCAGATTGTCCGCATGGTCTCTACCGGTCTCACCGACCCTGCAACCAACCAGTTGATCAGGCAAAAGCAGCACATCTGCGTCCTGACCGTGACCGATGCGGAAGACACCAGTTCCTCAGGATCGTGTGCGGGCGGTGTGCCGCAGAGGAACGATCTCGCAGAGCCGATCCAGCCTTAGAGCCTGTTACGCCGTTCCCCTCGGTCCTCCGCCCAGGATTCCCCTCACCCGTTCCAGCAGATACAAGGGATGTTCCGGCTTGGCGAGAATCTCGAACTTATGTCCCTTCTTCGCCGCCTCATTGAGCAGATCTCCGGTGCTGATGTGCCCGGAGAGCAGCAGAAACTGGCACCCCGGATAGTTTTCCTTCAGCACGATTGCGAACTCCACGCCGTTCATCCCCGGCAGCATCACATCCACGAGCGCCAGGTCCGGCTCCCACACGGCAATGGTCTCGATCGCCTCCTCCGCCGAGTACGCAACCTGCACTTCATATCCATGCATCCTGAAAATGGCGGCCAGCGTGTCGGCCACATGCGGTTCATCATCGAGCACAAGAATTTTGCTGCCCGCACCCGGCATCGTTCTTCCTCCAGAAGTAACGTCGGACAGTCGGCCAAGGCTCCGCTGACCCGGAGTACAAATGGGCGTACGCTGTTGCTAAGGGTGCTCGCCCTTTTCCTGCACCGGGCGACTCTGCACCCTTGCTTCTGCTGTGCGTTTTCGCGGTCTCGGCCGTGAGTTTCGACCTCCGCGCACCGCCTCGCTCTCTTTGCTCTTTTACGATGCGCGAAAGTTCCTGTTAGCATACCTGCCAGTTGAGCTAAATTATTGATTTCATTGGCGCAATTGCACCAGTGAAATCCAGAAATCGTTATCATGGTGCAATCGGTCCCCCTTTCCCCGGAGTGGTCGCAACGCATCCGCAGCCTTATGCGCGACCTCAGGCTCACCCAGGCCGGCCTCGCCGAAAGGATTGGTGTTTCCCCAGCCACCGTTTCCCGCTGGATCAGCGGCCGCCACGAGCCCAGCGCGCAAACCTATGTGGCTCTTGGCAATCTGGCTGGCCCTCCCGAGGGAACTTACTTCTGGGAACGCGCTGGCATGGACAGCTCCGGCCTTCCCAGCGCCAGCCTCGACCGCGGTCTTTCCTCCCTGCGGGTCAACCTCACCGATTTCACCCTCGTCGCCGCCCGCAAAGCCTCCCAGCAGCTCGCCGGCAAGAGCAGCGCCGTCGCCATTCCTCTCCTCAACGTCACGGTATGGGGCGACCGCGTCGCGCCCAAAGAAAATGTCTCGCTGTCTCAGTCCGTCGTCGAAGAAGTTCTCATTGCCCCGCTCGCCTGGTGCCCCCACCCCGAAAACATGATCGCCATGCACCTCGCCGGCGACTCCATGGCTCCGGTCATGCTGCCCGGATCCATCCTCTTCGTCGATACCGCCGTCACCGAGCGCGACCACCTGCACCACAAGCTCGCCGTCGTCTCCCACCGCGATCTCGGCTTCAAGATTGGCCGCTTCCAGCGCCTCCCCACATCGGACCTCATGATCTCCCTCAACCCGAAATATCTTCCTCTCGACGTCAGCAACGCCTCCAAGTGGAAGATCTTCGGCGAAGTCCTCTGGTGGGTCTCCCGCGACCACCCCAGTTCCTGACCCCTGCGGGTGCCCCATATCTGCCCGCTTTTGGCAGATGTGGGAAGCGAGTTCCCCATTCTAAGTCGCGCTTTCTATCCCGTATCCCGTGGACCGTCGCCTTCCTGCCTGAACGCTGACCTGACACTGATCACTGATCACTGATCACTTCGACACAGGCGGCCAGCCCCCCCCTGTACCCTGGTACCCTGCACCCTGTACCCTGTACGCATCGGAGGCCCCTCCGCATGTCATCCTTTTCCCGCCGCGATTTCCTCAAAGCCTCCGCCGCTGCCGGAGCCGTCGCCGGCCTCGGAACTCTCCCCCTCGAAGCCGAAACCCAGCCCGCCACCGCCTGGGTCCCGCTCGGCAACTCCGGCGTCAAAGTCACCCGCCTCGCCTTCGGCACCGGCAGCTTCAATGGATCGGTCCAGCGCGACCTCGGCCAGCAGGGCTTCAACCGTCTCGTCCGCTACGCGTACGACCGCGGCATCCGCTTCTTCGAGACCGCCGACTCCTACTACGACATGCACCGCATGCTCGGCATCGCCCTCAAAGGCATCCCGCGCGACAGCTACGCTCTCATGACCAAGGTCACTACCTTCGATGGCGCCGACCCGCGCCAGCGCATCGACGAGCTCCGCCGCCAGGCACAAACCGGCTACTTCGACATCATGCTGCTCCACTGGCAGCGCGGCGCCCAGTGGCCGCACGAAACCACCGCCTGGCAGGACGCCATCCTCGAAGCCCAGCATCGCGGTGCGGTCCGCAGCCGCGGCGCCTCCGTCCACGGCCTGCCCGCGCTCGCCCAGGTCCCCACGTTCGACTGGCTGCAGGTCGGCATGATCCGCTGCAACCACACCGGCACCCGCATGGATACCCCCGTCGCCGACTCCGGCGGCCTCGGCAATGTCCCTGAAGTCGTTCAGCGCATCCATCAGACCCTCGCCTCCGGCAAGGGCGTCGTCAGCATGAAGCTTACCGGCGAAGGCACCTTCGACCGCGACGATCGCCGCCGCGCCATGCGCTTCGCCTTCCGCACCGCTCGCGTTGACGCCGTCACCGTCGGCTATAAAAACAACGCGGAGATCGACGAAGCCATCGACAACATCAACCAGGCCTTCGTATAGGAAATTTCGGTTGGTCCATTCAAGCCTTCTGTTGGCTTGAGCGGGATAGCCTCGCATTTCTAACTCGCTGACTCGCTCACCAGCTAACTTGCTAACCGCTCCCTAACCCGTAAACCGTAAACCGTAAACCCTATTTGTCATGCATCACATCCTGCCCCACCTTCGGGTGCGCCGCCGTCCCCGTCACCGCGACTGACACCACCGCGCCCGCCTTGCCGTGCTTGAAAAACGGATCCAGCGGCATCAGCAACACCGATTTCCACCCCGTCACCGCGTGCGACACCGTCTTGTCGAGTTCCGCTTTCCCCGTCAGGTCAATTCGCGTGTTCAGCAGATTGAACGTCCCGTGTAACTGCACCCGCGCTCCCGGCAGCGCCACAGCAATATCCGGAAAATAAGCCACCCCATCCGCAAATCGCGTATCCGACTGCGCCGAAACCGTCACCGCGTCCCCAGGCGGATCGTCCTCGCCGCTCTTCCTCACCCGTGCGCTGAACGCGTCCACCTTCCCCTGCGTCCCGCCCTGCGCGAACCGCAGTTCCTCGACCGACGCGTCTCCCTCCAGCCGCAGCCGCTGCAAAAATCGCGCCTTCCCCTGCCGGAACTGCGCCCGCGCCGCAAAGCTCACCAACCCATCCACCGCCGGCGTACTCTCTTCCACCATGTCCAGCAGCGGCGCTACGCGGCAATTTTGCCCGCTAAACGTCACGTCCACCGTCTTCGGCGATCCCGCCACGCTCCCGCTCGCTGTAATCGTGTTCCCCGCCGTCTTCACCATCGCCTGGTGAATCTGCACATCGCGCGTCTTCCCGTTCACCGTCACCTGATACACGCCATCGATCCGCACCGTATGCGCCTGTCCCGCGCGAAAATCCGGAATCGACACCCTCCCCGCCACATTCAGCGCCGCCAATGTCCCGTTGTAGTGCCCGCTCGCCGCCGCGTGCCCCGCCACCCCATCCACCAGACTCAAATTCGCATTCGCCAGCGAATACGTGCCATTGAGCGGCGTCGCTCCATAATCTCCGGACTTCAGCGGACCAATCGACCCATTCGCTTCCACTATCCCCTGCGGCCCCGGTATCGCCACCTTCGCGAAAAACTGGAACGGCTCATTCTTCCGCACATTGTGAATCTGCAGTGTCTCGATCCCGAATCGCAGCGGTGGTCGCCCTGGCCGCAGCAGGTCGACCGTGCTGCAATTCGCCACAATCGTCTCGATCACCATCTTCTGCTGCGACTTCGGATTCATGCCGCCGTTGAAATCCATCCCCCGCGCCGCCGTTCCCTTCGGCGGAATCCGCACGTGCAGCCCCTGCAGTCGGATCTCGTACAGCTCATGCGGATGAAACAGCAGATTCGTCCACGTCCCCACCACCTCCATCCGCTCCATCGTCGCCAGCGGCGGAATCCGCGTGTCCCCGTGCCGGTACAGCGTCACGCCGTCCGCCACAAAACCGGGGTGCGGAAAATAGGTGCGGTGATACCGCGTCACATCCACGCGGCTCTGAAAAGTCTTCTCCAGCAGCGGATGCACCTCGCGGTACCGGAACGGCCAGAAGTAAAACATCAGGTCCACGCCCGTCAGCGCGAGCGCCAGCACCGCAAATGCGATCCACGTGGTTGTGCGAATCCGCCGCTTTCGGACGGAACTGGATACTGCCTGCATCGCTTGGGATTTCCGGCTCCCTTGAGGGTGTATCGACCCCCTTTAGGGCAGATGGCTCCCCGCCAGGCCCGGTTGTACTCTCACCGGCATTCGCGCGGCGACGACTCGCTCAGAACTCAATCCGTCCCTGGAACGCGATCATCCGCGGCGCGCTGTCCCCGCCCAGTCCCACGCCCAGCAGCCCCGTCGGCGGCGAAATCGTCGTCGTCAGCGCTCCAAATCCCGTTTGCGTCGCCGCCTCGCCCGGAGTCCCCGCCTGCACGTCCGTCGGCAGCGCGAAGTTCGGATGGTTGAACGCGTTGAACAACTGCGCGTCGAACCGCAACGTCACGCCCTCCTTCAGCGGAATCCTCTTCGTCAGGTACATCTCCGAATACGTGAAGTGCGGCCCCCGCAACTGATTCCGCCCCGAGTCGCCGAACTGGCAATCCGCCACCGAATCCCCGCCCACGCACGCTCCCGTCGACGCATCGACCGCCGATGCGAACGCATCCGGATTCAGCCACTGCAGCGTGCCCGGCACCGTCACGCCTCCCACCGCCGATTTGCGGTAGAGCGGCACGCCCCGCACGCGATTCGCAAACTGCGGTCCGCTCGCCTGGAAAATCCCCTTGCCGTTCGCCGTATACGGCGCGCTCAGCACGCTGAACGGCAGCCCGCTGTGCAGAAACAGCGTCTGCGAATACTGCCATCCGCCGAAAATGCCCCGCAGCGCCGCGCTGTGCGATCGGAACGGCACCGCCCACACCCCAAACGCCGACAAATTGTGCCGCACGTCGTAATCGCAGTTCCCGTATTCGCGCCGCAGGCTGCCCGGCAGCGGCGAAAGAATCCCCAGCGTCGAGAACGGCAGCAGCCCTCCGTTTGAAATCTCATCCAAACAGTGGCTCCATGTGTAATTCGCATGCAGCGTCACCGTCCCCAGCCGCTCCGCCACGCTCGTCTGCAGCCCGTTGTAGTGGCTCCCCGCTCCGGTGCGGAACTCGTTCACGCTCCCGAAGCGCCGGTCCGGCGCCTGCCCGTACGCGTACGGCGCAAAGCACCCCGCGCACACCGTCTGGTACCCGTTCAGCTCCACCTGGTACGGCTCGTCGACCGCACGCGTCCCCACGTAGTCCGCGCGCAGCGTGCCATGCCGGCTCACTTCCTGCTCCATCCCCAGGCTCCATTGCAAAAAGTACGGCGTCTTCAGCGTGCCGCTGGGGAACGTATTCAAATTCACCGCCAGCGGACACACCGCCGCTCCCGGCGCAGCCGCCGCGCATGGCGACCCTCCCGACCGAAATACATTCTGGAACGCCGCATTCGCCTCGCTGGTCGCATCCACCGCGCTGTCCGCCACGCCCGGAGCCACGCCCACTCCGCCCACCTGTCCGTTCATCCCGCCCACAAACACCGGCGCGTACGGCGGATTCATCGCGCCCAGGTCCGCCACTTCCGCCGGAATAATGTCGTTGAACACCCCCGCGCCCACATGAATGTCCGACGTGTCCGACAATCGATACGCCACCGACGCCCTCGGCTGCCACACTTCCAGCGGAGTCGCCGCAAACAGCTTGTGCACGTCGGTCAGCACCGCCTGGTTCAGCGGCTCATCCGCATCGTGCGGCATGTTCAGGAACGATCCCGCCGGCCGCGCAAACAATCCCTGCTGATTCACCGGGTCCGTGTTCCACGTCGCCCGCACGCCCGCCGTGATGGTCATCCTCTGATTTGGCCGGAAGGTGTCCATCCCGTATGCATCCAGATTTCCAAGTGCAATCCGCTCTTTCAGCGACACCGGAAACGACGCCGTGGCCGTCCACGCCGCGCCATACGTAAACTGCGGCAAATCGTCGTACGCCACCAGCGGCACAATCCCCTCGCCCAGGTCGTAATCGCTCACGTCCAGCCGCCGCGAATTCTCGCCGAACTTCCACGTGTTCCGCCCGCGCGTCCACACCACGTTGTCGTTGATCTGCCACTGCGTCACCTTGCGGCCCTGCGGATACGTCTGGTCGTTCCCGCCCACCGTCGCAAACGGCGCATTCGAGCTGCCCGCTGCCAGCACAATCGGAAATGCGCTCACCACCTGCGCAAAGTTGTTCGGCTCAAAGATGCTCGAATACCAGCTCGCCCCCGGATTGAACTGGTTCACCAGGTTCGGCGTAAACACGTGCGTGTACCCCGCTACCAGCGTCCGCTGCGGCTGCGGCGAGTACGAATCGAACATCGTGTTGATCGGGTCGGTATACGCCGCCTGCAACCCCGTGTCCTGCTGGAAGCGGTACCACACGCTGTTCTTCGCATCGATCGTGTGATCGATCTTCAGCACCAGCAGGTTCTCGCTGTCGCTGTTGTTCATCGGCTGCGTCCGCATGTTTGCGCACCCGCTGTCATCGCTTCCCAGCGGACATCCCAGCACCGGCACCGGCGTCCCCGCCGTGTTCCCGTACAGCCCGAACATCTTCCGGTAGAAGCTCACCTCCTGCGGCTCCGGCGGCAGCGCCGCTCCCGTAATCGAATCCGTCCCGCCCAGCGGCAACTGCGTCAGCACATATTGCTGATACGCCGGCGACGGCACCACAATCCGCGACACCAGCGGCAGCGCAATCCGTATGCCCTCGTAATGCCCAAAGAAAAACAGCCGATTCCGCCGGATCGGCCCGCCCACGCTCACCCCAAACTCGTTCACATTCGAATGCGGTTTCTCCGCCACATTCCCGGGCGTGTCGTTCGCGTGCAGAAAATAATCCTCGGCGTTCATCGCCGACCCGTTCCAGATCTCGTACGCGTCTCCGTGGAAACGATTCGTCCCCGATTTCGTGAAGTAATTCACCTGCGCCGCCCCATACCGCCCCTGATCCACCGCATAGGAGTTGGTATTCACCGTCGCTTCCTCGACCGCGTCCAGCCCGATCACCAGATTCGTCGACAGCCCGATATTCAGCCCCAGAAACGGATCGTTCGTGTCATAGCCGTCCAGAATGTACCCATTCGACGTGGCCGGCAGCCCGTTGAACTCCACGTTCCCGTACCCGCCCGCGGCCTTCGCGTCATTCGACGAGCCCGCCGTGTTCATCAGCGCGCCCTGCGCAAACTGCGCCAGATACGTCAGATCCTGTCCCGGATTCGGCACATTGCCGATCGCCTTCGCCGCCAGCGTTGTCGTGGTGTTCGGATTTTCCAGCGCCATCAGCGGCGACTGCGTCGTCACCTGCACCATCTCCGCCGATCGCGCCGGATACAGCGTAAAGTTCACTGTCGCCGTCTGCCCCACCCCCACCGTCGCCGGCTGCGATTTCGCCTGCGCAAATCCCGCCG
>JASIAO010000297.1 GCA_030041955.1 Acidobacteriaceae bacterium
TGAACTCCGACCCTCCGCACCTGGCGCAGTGCGCGCCCTTCGGCAGCAGCGAATCCGCCGCCTCCGTGTGCCACGCCTCCGCGCCCTCGCGCGCGAACAGCTCTACCACGCGCTCATTCAGCACGCAGTCATTCAGCGGCTGGTGGCATTTCGTGCACAGGAACACCGCAATCGGCACCCCCCACACCCGCTGCCGCGAGATGCACCAGTCCGGCCGCGTGGCGATCATGTTCGCGATCCGCTCCTCGCCCCACGCCGGGTCCCACTTCACGCTGTTCCGGATCTCATCCAGCGCCCGCTGCCGGAACGTCGTTGCCGTTCCATCTGAGTTCGTCATCGGCGTGTCGATCGCGATGAACCACTGCTCCGTCGCCCTGAAGATCACCGGCTTATGGCAGCGCCAGCAGTGCGGATAGCTGTGATAAATATCCGACCGCCCCAGCAGCACACCGCGCCGTTTCAGCAGTTCAATGATCGGCTCATTCGCCTGGAAAACCGTCTTCCCCTCGTACTCCGGCAGCCCGTTACGCAGCCGCCCTGCGTTGTCCACGTTGCAGGCTTGGTCCAGCCCATAGCGCGCGCCCGTATAAAAATCGTCCGCGCCGTGCGCCGGAGCCGTGTGGACCGCGCCCGTGCCGGTGTCGGCAGTGACGTAATCCGCAACCACGCCCAGGACCGAGCGCTCCAGGAACGGATGCCGGAACGTCGCCCGTTCCATCCGCGCGCCCTTGAATTTCGCCACCGGAACCGCGGCTTCCAGCTTGCAGTTCTCGCGCACCGCTGCGGCCAGCGCCTCCGCCACGATATACACCTGGCCGCCCTGCTCCAGTGCGACGTACTCAAACTCCGGATGAAACGCCACCGCCAGCGATGCCGGCAGCGTCCACGGTGTGGTCGTCCAGATGAGCGTCGCCACCTTTTTCCCCGCCAGCGCGGGATCGATCGCGCCCGGATCGCTGGTCAGGTCGTAGCGCACATACACGCTCGGGCTCGAGTGCATCTCGTACTCGATCTCCGCATCCGCCAGCGCCGTCCGGTCGTGGATGCACCAGTACACCGGCTTCAGCCCGCGGTAAACGAACCCTCCCTCGAGGAACCGGTAAAACGTCTCCAGCGTCCGCGCCTCATACTCGCGCGACATCGTCAGGTACGGCTTCTCCCACCGCCCAAACACCCCCAGCCGCACAAACTGGCTGGTTTGCAGGTCCACGTACTTCTGCGCGTACTCCCGGCAGTGCCGCAGGAACTCCCCTGCCGGCATCTCCAGCTTCTTCCGCCCCAGCTGCTCATCCACCTTGATCTCAATCGGCAGCCCGTGGCAGTCGAATCCCGGCACATACGGCGCGTCGAAACCCGCCATCGTACGGCACTTAACGATGAAATCCTTCAGGCACTTGTTCAGCGCATGCCCCAGGTGCAGCGGCCCGTTGGCGTAGGGCGGCCCATCGTGCAGCACGTACCGCGGCCCGCCCTGACGCGCCTCCCGGATGCGCTCGTACAGCGCCATTTCCTGCCACGCCTTCAGGCGCGCCGGCTCATTCTGCGGCAGATTGGCCTTCATCGGAAAATCCGTCCGCGGCAGCGAAAGCGTCTCTTTTAACGGGGGATACGCGCCGGTCTTCTGACCCTCCGGCGGCAGCGCTGAGGACATCGTCTCTCCAGGTTCCTTTTTATGGATAAAAGTCCATTGTATCCGCGGTGATCCCCGTAACTTCCGGCTCCGCCGTACGTCTATCCATGAAGGATTCCGGTGGGACCAGCAGAACCAGGGCGTACGGATGACCTGAGGGCATCGGCCTCAGGTCGAGAAGCAAAAAGATATCCTGATCCGGCCTTATCGTTTCTTGTGCTCCGGCATCTCACGAAACTATTCCGTCCGCCGAGACAAGAGGGGCGGGCGCAGTGGATAATCAGGAGAAGCCGGGTTCCCACCCGGTGAGTCATCATGGGGAACACCGTTTTGTCCAAACCCGAAATGGGACCAGAAGAGACTCGGCCCGCGGAAGATCACACCGATCTTCTCATTGAGGCCGACGGTTCCATGTGGTCGTCGCTCTGGACCAACCTGCGCGACGCCCTGATGCCTCCCAGGCAGCCACCGCTGCAGTTAAGCTCTCAGCCAGTCGCAAACACCACCCTCAACGTCATCGACGAAGAGCCAATCTGGAAAACCCTCTGGAACAGCGTCCACGATCTCTTCTTCCCGAAGAAGCTTCCCCCGCTGGTGCTGACTTCCGCGCCCATCGCCGTCCCCGACCGGATGGCCGTCAAGCGCAGCCCCGCGTCCAGCGCGATTTCCTTCGTCACCCACGCCGTCATCCTTGGGCTCATCCTGCTCTTCGCCATCGAGCAGTGGCACATCCGCGAGGTTCAGAAGAAGAACACCGCCGTGGTGGATCTCACGCCCTTCATCCCCGCAGCTCCCATGAAGGAAACCATGGGCGGAGGCGGTGGAGGCGGCAATCATGAGATCGTCGAGGCCTCCAAGGGCAAGCTGCCCAAGATGGCCAAGACGCAGATCACCCCGCCGCAGATCCTCCGCATCGACCACCCCAAGCTCCCCGTTGAGCCAACGGTCGTGATGCCGCAGCAGATCAAGCTGCCTGATGATCCGAACATGCCCAACCTCGGCATTCCGCAGTCGCCGCAGGTCGCGCTGGCCTCTCAGGGCTCCGGCGGAGGCAGCGGCTTCGGCAGTGGCAATGGCGGCGGCATCGGCTCCGGCAACGGTAACGGCATCGGACCCGGCGAAGGCGGCGGCTACGGCGGCGGCGTTATGCACCCCGGCGGCGGAGTCTCCGAGCCAGTCCTGCTCTACGCTCCCGATCCCGAATTCTCCGACGAAGCTCGCCGCGCGAAATA
>JASIAO010000298.1 GCA_030041955.1 Acidobacteriaceae bacterium
ACCGACGACTTCAGGAGCGATCATGACCACCCAGGGAATCAAGATCGTGCTGCATCCCGTTTCGGACCTGGAGAAGGCCAAGGAGGTGTACACCGCCCTGCTCGGCATGCAGCCGCAGGCCGACTCGCCCTACTACGTCGGCTACGAGGCCGAGGGTCAGCAGATCGGGCTGGTCCCGGGAGGTGCGGCGCAGGGCATGACCTCGCCGGTGGCCTACTGGCAGGTCGCGGACATCGAGGCAAAGCTGGCCGAGGTAACCGCCGCGGGCGGCACAGTGAAAGACTCCCCGCGCGACGTGGGTGCCGGGCGCCTCGTGGCCACCTTCACCGACCCCGACGGCAACGTCCTCGGCCTCGTCCAGGACCCGGTGAGCTAGCCGGCCAGGCGAACCCAGGTCAGCGCCGGACCGAGGCGTCGCGGACACAGCATGATGGACAGATGCGCGACGACCTGACCGGGCCGCCGTCGGACATCCCATCGCAGGCGCGGTGACCCGTTCGGCGCTGCCCCGCATCGGCCTGCTGGCGCTGATCTGGGGATCGGCCTTCTTGTGGATCAAGCTCGCCGACCGCGGCTTCTCCGCGGTGGAGGTGACCTTTGCCCGCCTGACCCTGGGCGCCGCGGTGCTGTTCCCCGTCATGCTCGTGCGCCGCGAGAAGATTCCGCGCTCGGCGCGGCTGTGGCTGCACATCGCGGTGGCGGCCTTGCTCGCCAACGCGCTGCCCTACCTGCTATTCGCGGTGGCCGAACAGACCGTGAACTCCTCCACAGCCGGAATCATCAACGCGACCACGCCGCTGTGGACCATGACCTTCGCCCTGGCCACCCGGCACCAGAAGACGGTGTCGCTGCGACAGGCGGCCGGCTTGTTCGTCGGGTTTGCCGGGGCAGTGCTGATCTTCACGCCCTGGCACGCGGCATCGGGGCTGCTCTCGGGGAGCCTGGAGTGCCTGGCCGCGTCGGCGAGCTACGCCGTCAGCTACATCTACATGGATCGCTTCCTGGCCCGACGTGGCCTCGGGCCTCGACCGTCACCTACCTGCTGCCCATGGTCGCGATCGTGCTCGGCGTCCTGGTCCTCAGCGAGGCCATCACCGCAACCTCGCTGGCCGGCATCGCCCTGGTCCTCGCCGGCGTGGCGCTGACCCGCCGCCGGACGCAGTCCTCGAGACCGCCGGAGGCCCGGGAACAGACGGCGAGAAAATTATGTTGCCCCCTTTGTGCCTTACTCCTACCATGGACTTATGACGTTCTGGACAGCCGAGAAGCAAGCCGGGAATATGCCGTGCTTGCAGTCCCGCGCTGCCCTGAGCATCAGGACGGTTGCCACGTAGGCCACTTAGCCGCAACCAGGCAACCGCCCCGGGGACTGAACCTGAGGGCGGTTTTCTTTTCCCTGGGGATGAGCCAGCGGATAGGCGCCCGGTCTCCAAATCCGGGCAAATGCGGGTTCAACTCCTGCCATCCCTGCGGAGCACCACCACAAAGGTGAACGTGCTTGTTTATTGACACCTCCATAGCGTGAGCACCATTAACGGCAGGACGCCATTCCTGCCGAACGTGCCGTCGCGGCTGCGCCGTGGCGGCCGTGGGCTGCTAGCTCATCCGGTAGAGCACCTGTCCTGCAAACAGGAGGCGCGGGGTTCGAGTCCCCGGTGGTCCACTTTCGGGAGCGAGGAAGACGGTAATCCACCCGGCCTGGGACCGGGGCAAACTCGGTTCGACTCCGAGGTTCCCGACCATATGGCTGCTTAGCTCAGTTGGGATGAGCGCCTGTCTGAAAAACAGGAGGACCCCGGTTCGGCTCCGGGAGTGGCCACCAAGCCCTGCAAGCATTGTGGCGATGTACCACCCTTCCAAGGTGAGGAGCGGAGTTCAATTCTCCGGTGGGGCTCCATTGCGCCGCTAGCTCAGCGGTAGAGCGCCGGGCTCTTAACCCGGGTCGTCGGGAGTTCGATCCTCTCGCGGCGCACCGAGCGGAAGTGAAAGGGAACTGGAATACCTCGCGAGCTCAAACCTCGCGGCCCGCGCGTTCGACTCGCGCCTTCCGCACCCGATGCCCATTAGCTCAACTTGGCAGCAGCGTCCGGCCCTGGACCGGAAGGTTCGTGGTTCGAGTCCACGATGGGCAGCTCGTGCCTCTGTAACTCACCCGGCAGAGTACCGGCGTCGTAACCCGGAGGAGACCGTTCGAGTCGGTCCAGAGGCTCCATGCGCTCGTGCCGCGTTAGCTCAGCTGGCCAGAGCGCGAAGCTTGTACCTTCGATCGGCAGGTTCGACACCTGCACGCGGCTCCGGTGGGTGGTGGGGGAATCGGCAGACCCGGCAGCCCTTGACGCTGTGACCTTCCAGGTTCGAATCCTGGGCACCCAGCTCATGCCTTCGTAGCTCTAGCGGTTAGAGCGTCTCCTCGGTAGGGAGAAGGTCGTCCGTTCGAATCGGACCGGAGGCTCCATGTGACCGTAGTGTCAGCGGTTAGCACGTGACTTCGCCAAGGTCACAGGGCCGGTTCGAATCCGGCCGGTCACTCTCAGTTCGATGCGCTGGTGGTGTAACTGGTAGCCACGCACGGCCCAGACCCGTGTGTCCATCGTGACGTGAGGGTTCGACTCCCTCCCGGCGCACAAAGGTACTACCTGGAGCGGTGGCCTGGAGTGGTCGTACAGGGGCCGGTTGCTAACCGGATGACGTCGCGAGGCGTCCGCGGGTCCGAATCCCGCTCGCTCCTCGATGGAGAGTTCGCCTAGCGGTCATGGCACCTGCCCGGAAAGCAGGAAGGATAACACCTTCGGGAGTTCGAATCTCTCACTCTCCGCTCCTGGCGGATTCGCCTAGTGGCTTATGGCAGCTGTCCCGAAAACAGCAGGGGCCCGAAAACCCCCGCAGGTTCGAATCCTGCATCCGCCGCGATGATATGGCAGGGTCGCCTAGAGGCCTAGGGCGCTCGTCCTGAAAACGAGTACGGATTAACCCGTCGCGGTCCGAATCCCGCTCCTGCCGCTGGCCATTACTCAACCGGTGAAGAGGCCGTCCTGATAAGACGGTAGTTGCTGGGTCCGACTCCCAGGTGGCCAACCATGGCGAGATAGCTCAGTCGGCAGGACCGCCCCGGGTTTCCCTATTCTACCCTGACCCACTATCGTTACGCAGCCGCAGCGAGCCGGCGCCAGGGGCGACCCTTCCCGCCCCTGCCGTACGTTGGCGTCTGGGCGTGGCAGTTCGGGCAAAGGAAGCGCAGGTTCTCTAGCCGGTTATCGGTAGGATTCCCGTTCACGTGGTCTAGTTGCAACGTGATCGGAACGCCTAGCCATTCATCGACTACCGGACAATCCGGTGTGCCGCAACGGTACTCTAGGATGCCCTCTACGATTAGGCGGTACCTGAGCCGAGATTGGTTAATCGGATCGCCTCGCTCGAGAAGCTCCAGGATTGGCACCAGTGGTCGTACCGAGCCACGGTCCTGACGTGGTTCGCGTTTAAACTCGCATCCCCCTTGTCGCGCAATGCGCGAAAGGCGCTCCCGATAAGTTCGCGTAACAGGGAGACGGATCTGCTCGCACGCTTCCCGGATGGTCAGGCCCGCCTGGGCGGCTGCTATGACCGCTGCCGGGTCGATTACGAACGCCGGTGACCGAGGTTGAGTCTGGGTAGATCGCCGTAGTGGTTGCCGACGCGGAGGGCGCGCATGCGCCCGCCGCCCATCTTCTGGTTCGGGAATCCCGTACCTCGCGCAGGCATCCCGAAGCCGCTTGTAGTTACTGCCGCAGGTGGCGACGCCGAGGTGCCGCAGGGCGGCGGCCATCGTGCCGCAACTGGCGGCAAGCTGGACGCGACGCGGGTCGGCGAACGCGCTTTGCCGGGGCCGGGCGGGTGCTTTGGGTGCTCGCGGCGGCTTGTACTTCGGTACGGGGATCCCGCCGGCCAGACATGCCGCCCTGAGCCTGTCATAGTAATGGACGTGCGGTCGCACGCCGAGTTCGCGGAGAACGGCCGCAAAGCCGCCCTCGCCAACTCTCGTTATCAGATCACGCAGGGTATCCGTTTCCGCGAACACCTCTTGCCATGTCATGTCGCGGTACATAAGTTAAAGTTTATCGGCGGGGTGTGACAAACTAGTGATTCGACACGCCCGTCACGCGAGACGGGCGAAAGGCGAGATAGCTCAGTCGGTAAGAGCGGCGGCCCCATAAGCCGCAGGTCATCAGTTCGATGCTGATTCTCGCTACTACGGGGGCGGTAGCCAAATGGTGAAGGCGTCCGCCTTATACGCGGAAGATATGCAGGTTCAAGCCCTGCCCGCCCTACAAAAGAAAGGGAAACGTAATGCCGAGAAAACAGTCCCTGCTCAGGTAGCAGGGGCCGCTAGCTCAATGGCAGAGCGGGAGACTTTTAATCTCACGGTTCCCGGTTCGAGCCCGGGGCGGCCTACTTAAGCGCTACTGGCGTAACGGAAAGCGCGTCCGCCTTCTAAGCGGACGGTCGGGGTTCGACTCCCCGGTGGCGCGCCCATGCTCCGTTGGAGGAAACGGACAACTCGCCTGCCCCTCAAGCAGGAAATTGCGGGTTCAAGCCCCGCACGGAGCACTTAAGGCCCCATCGGCCAATGGCTAGGCCGCTTGCCTTTCAAGCAGGAGAAGGCGGGTCGGAACCGCCTGGGGTCACTGCGGGGTGACTGGAGTTCGGTACCAGCCCAGACTCATGATCTGGCCAAACGCGGGTTCAAATCCCGCCC
>JASIAO010000299.1 GCA_030041955.1 Acidobacteriaceae bacterium
ACCTGCTCGTCAACGAGCTCGCCCCGCGCCCGCACAACAGCTACCACGCCAGCGAGCGCGCCTGCGTCACCAGCCAGTTCGAGCAGTGCGTCCGCGCCGTCTGCGACCTGCCCCTCGGCGACGTCTCCGTCGTCCAGCCCGCCGCCATCGTCAACATGCTCGGCGACCTCTGGCTCGACCACGCGCCTCATTTCGATCGGGCATTAGCCGTGCCCGGCGTCCGCGTGCACTTGTACGAAAAACACCAGCCCCGCAAAGCCCGCAAGATGGGCCATCTCTCCGCCGTCGGCGCGACGCCGGAAGAGGCCGTCGCCCGCGTGCTGGAGGCGCAGCGGCTGCTGTGACGATGTGGTAGCCTTGGCCTCAAGTGAATCGGGCGGCGGAGGGATCATGCGCTTCAACATTGAGTTCGAGCGGGAAGAAGACGGCCGCTGGATAGCGGAGATCCCGGATCTGCCCGGCGTGATGGTCTACGGTGCGACGAGGGACGAGGCTCAAAGCAAAGTGGAAGCGTTGGCTCTCAAGGTCATCGCTGATCGGATTGAAAACCAGGGAACCAGGGCCGATCGCGTCGAGTTTGTGGCGTGAGCCAATGGCCCGGCACGCAGGCCCGTTGAGTTTTCCGCGCCCTCGAGAAGATTGGATGGAGAGAAGCCGGAGGCCACTCCCATGGTGGTTCGCCAAGCCGTCGCCCGCGTGCTCGAAGCGCGACCGCCTGGACGGCCAGTCCTCAGCCAATCTCCTCGTTCCAGTTCTCCAGGTACTTCTTCACCTCGGCCATGAAGCGGCCCGCGTCGGCTCCGTCGATGATGCGGTGATCGAAGCCCAGCGTCAGGTGCAGGAAGTACCGGATCGCGACCGAATCCGTGCCGTCCTCGCTCGTCACCACGGCTGGCTCCTTGAACAGGCCGCCCACCCCGAGGATCGCGCTCTCCGGCTGGTTGATGATCGGCGTGCCGAATTGCTCGCCAAAGATGCCGGGGTTGGTGATGGTGAAGGTGCCGGAAGCGACTTCGTCCGGCTTCAGCTTCTTGCCGCGCGCGCGCTCCGCCAGGTCGGCGATGGCCCGCGCGATGCCGAGGAAGTTCTTCTCCTCGGCCTGCTTGATTACCGGCACGATCAGCCCCCACTCCAGCGCCACGGCGATGCCGAGGTTGATGTTCTGGTGGTAGCGGATCGCATCGCCTTCCATTGACGCGTTCACGATCGGCATCTTGCGCAGCGTGTGCACCACGGCGCGCGAGATGAACGGCATGTAGGTCAGCTTCACGCCGTTGCGCTGCTCGTATTTGTTCTTCTCTTTCTCGCGCAGCTTCACGATGCGCGTGAAGTCGATCTTGAAAACCGTGTGCACGTGCGGCGACGTGTGCTTGGACTCGACCATGCGCTGCGCGATGATCGACCGCATCCGCGACAAAGGCACCAGCTCACCCGGAATCGGCGCAGCCGCCGGAGCGGGAGCAGGAGCAGTCGGCCTTGCGGCGGCCGGTGCTGCCGCAGCAGGAGCTGCCGGCGCCGCACCCGTGCCGCGCTTTTCCAGGTAGCCCAGAATGTCTTCTTTCGTGACGCGTCCGCCCGCGCCCGAACCCGCAACCGCGCTCAGGTTCACGTTGTTCTCGCGCGCAATCTTCCGCACCAGCGGCGACGAACGCACATGCTCCGCTTCTGCTGAAACCGGCTCAGGTGCGCCCACTGCCGCAGGCGCTGGAGTCGCGGCTGCCGGAGCAGGCGCAGCCGCAGCCGGCTTCGCTGCGGGCGCTCCCGCCGTTCCACCGATGACCGCGACCACGGTGTTGATCTGCACCGTCTGCCCGGCCTGCACTTTAATCTCGCTCAGCACGCCGGCTGCGGGCGACGGGATCTCCGCGTCCACTTTGTCGGTCGAGATCTCAAACAGCGGCTCATCGCGCTCGACCGTGTCGCCAACGTTTTTGAGCCACTTCGTAATCGTGCCTTCGAAAATCGACTCGCCCATCTGCGGCATGATCACGTCCTGCCGCGCCCCGCCACGGTCCGGCTGCGCCTCTGCGGGAACGGCCGACTGGGCCTGTTCCGCGGGCGGAGCCGCCGCCTTCGCCTCTTCCGCCTTCGCCGGCGCAGGCTCAGCCTTCGCAGGCGCCGGAGCAGCAGTGCCGCCGCCATCGCCGATCACGGCCACCACCGAGTTCACCTGCACCGTCGATCCTTCGGCGGCTTTGATCTCCTGCAACACGCCCGCCGCGGGCGACGGAATCTCCGCGTCCACCTTATCGGTCGAAATCTCAAACAGCGGCTCGTCGCGCTCGACGGTGTCGCCCGGCTTCTTCAGCCATTTCGTAATGGTGCCCTCGAAAATCGACTCGCCCATCTGGGGCATCAGGACGTCAGTTGGCATGGGATTTGCTCTCCGGAGTGCGCAGGTTGAAGGGGGATCAGGAAATTTCGGCGCAAAAGCTGATTATAAATTGCTGTCATCCTGTCGCGTGCGTCGCCGCTTCCGGCAGCAGGTCGCCCAGCGACTCGACCCATAACACCTGATGCTCGAAGACGCGCCCGAACTGCCGTGCCACGGCATTCCGCACCGCTTCCATCGCCGGCGGCGGATCGGCCTCGCGCTCCAGGCTCGTCACCTCCCGATCGGCGATGCCACAGGGCACGATCAGCTCGAAGTCGCGCAGGTCGGCCGTCACATTCAGCGCAAAGCCATGCGAGGTGATGCCGCGCGCGATGTGGACCCCAATGGCGGCAATCTTCTTTTCCAAAACGCTGCCCCCGGCAGGGGTCCAAACCCCGGTTCGACCCGCTACCCGTGTGCAGAACACGCCAAAGTCGCCACAAGCCCGGATCAGCGCCTCTTCGATCCGCCGCACAAAGTCCACCGCACCCAGCCTCGGCGTGAAACTGCGCAGGTCGAAGATGGGATAACCGACGAGCTGCCCCGGCCCGTGATACGTCACATCGCCGCCGCGGTTGATCTCGTGAATCTCCACGCCCCGAGCCGCCAGAAACTCGTCGCTGGCCACGATATTTGCCCGGCTGGCATTGCGCCCCAGCGTCAGCACCGGCGGATGTTCGAGCAGGACGAGCGTATTGCCAATGCGCTCTTCATGCCGCGCCTCCACGAGACGTCGCTGCAGGTCGAGCCCCTCGGAATAAGGAACCCGCCCGAGCTGGAGGAGGTTGAGGATCATGTCAGAGAAGTTCTCGGAACTGTTCGATGGTCAGCCCCGCGTCGCGAACGATGGCGAACATGGTGAAGGCGTTCACCGGGTTGTGTCGAGGAATCGTAATGATTCTGCGCCCGTCAGACATGACGATGTGGCCGCTCTGCCGTATCACCTCGAACCCAGCTCGCTGCAGCGCCTTGACGGCCTGAAGATGGTTGATGCCGGGCAGCTTTCCCATCAGGACACAACCACCTCAACGTAGCGAGTCTGCTTGCGCCGACTGAGTTCGTCCTGAACCGCCAGATAGTCTTCAATCGCAGATTTGATATTGGCCAGGGCTTCCTCCTCGGTGGCCCCCTGCGACCAGCAACCGGGCAAATCCGGGCAGCCCACGGCAAATCCTTCCTCTGACTGGATCAACTCGACTTTGTATTTCATGGTTCCTCCGCGATGAGCGCACCTGTCGCCGCCACGCGCTCGCTTCTCCGCCGCCTTTACACATTGATCGCCATCCCCTCCACCGCGCCAAACCCGTCCAGCATCGCTTCAGAGAGCGTCGGGTGCGCGTGGATGGTGAACATCATCTCCTCGACGGTGGCCTCCAGTTCCAGCGCCGTCACCGCTTCGGCAATCAGCTCCGTCGCCTGCGGCCCGATGATGTGCACGCCCAGAATCTCACCATACTTCGCATCGGCGACCACCTTGATGAAGCCCTCATGCGAGTTGACGATCGAAGCCTTCGAGTTCGCCGAGAACGGGAACTTGCCCACCTTCACCGTGTATCCCCTCTCTTTGGCCGCGGCCTCGGTCAGCCCCACGCTGCCGATCTGCGGCTCGGTGTAGGTACAGGCCGGCACGCGCTCGCGCTTAATCGGCCGCGCGTATTTGCCCGCGATCTTCGCCGCAACCACCATCCCTGCCATCGCGCCCGAGTGCGCCAGCTGCGGCAGCCCCGCCACGATGTCGCCGATGGCGTAGATGCCCGGCTCTTCGGTCTGCATCCACTCGTTCACTTTGATGAACCCGCGCTCCGGCTTGATCTTCGTCGTCTCCAGTCCGATGTTCTCCGTCCGCGGCGCGCGCCCCACCGCCACCAGCACCTTTTCCGCTTCCTTCACCACCGTCTTGCCGTCCGAGGCGGTAAACGTGACCTTCGCGCCGGTCTTCGTCTTCTCCACCTTCTCGACCTTCGCGCCCACGTTGATGTCGATGCCGCGCTTCTTGAACGTCCGCGTCAGCTCCTTGCTCACGTCCTCGTCTTCATTCGGCACCACGCGCGGCAGGAACTCGATGATGCTCACCTCCGACCCAAACGTGCGGTAGATCGACCCGAACTCCACGCCCACCGCGCCCGCGCCGATGATCGCCAGCGATTTCGGAATCTCCTTCAGCGACAGGATCTCCACGTTGGTCAGGATCGTCTCGTCGGCCTTCAGCCCCGGCAGCAGCTTTGCATCCGAGCCCGTCGCCAGCATGATGTTCTTCGCCTGCACTGTCGACGCGCCTTTGCCGCCTTCGACCGCAATCGTCAGCACGCCGTTCTTCGCCGGGCCGGTGAGCTTGCCCCACCCCTGCACCACCGTGACTTTGTTCTTCCGCATCAGGAAGTCGAGGCCCTTCACGTGCTTCGCGATGATCCCGTTCTTGCGGTCCAGCACCGCCTGCCAGTTCACCTTGCCCTCGCCCAGGCCTTCGATGCCGTATTCCTTCGCCGCCTTCAGATAGTCGTAGATCTCGGCGTTGAAGAGCAGCGACTTCGTCGGGATGCAGCCCACGTGCAGGCACGTTCCGCCCAGTTTCGGCTCTTTTTCGATCAGCGCGACCTTCAGGCCGTACTGCCCGGCGCGAATCGCCGCGGTGTATCCGGCGGGTCCGCCGCCGAGGATGGCTACGTCGTAAATCGTCTCTGCCAAAGGAAACTCCGATCAGGGAAATGAGTGCAGCTCAGGGGGCCGCGGAGGTGTGCTCGCCCCAAACTCTCTATTGTACGCAGGCGCTCCGCAGTGGGAGATGCGGCAACGGCGACGCTGGGTTCAAACCGGCTGCAATTTCTCTCGCCAGCCGCGCCCGATCCGACGTAAACGGGCATGCTAATCGGGTGCCCCACATCTGCGCGGTGCTCGCAGATGTGGGAGAGCAGGAGATCGGCCCACTGCGCTGGCCACGCTTTGTATCGGGGCACGGCTTCAGCCGTGCCATTAGAGCCACAAAATCGACCGGGCTTCAGCCCCTGAGGTCTCCGCCCATTCGGCCAGCACCGCCGTCAGGCGACTATGCCCGTGCGGCGAGCACTTTCGCCGCTTCCGTCGCGAAATACGTCACGATGAATCCCGCGCCCGCCCTCCGGATCGACACCAGCGACTCCATCATCGCCCGCTGCGGCTCCAGCCACCCTCGCGCAAACGCCGCGTGCAGCATCGAATACTCCCCGCTCACCTGGTACGCCCCAATCGGCACTTCGAACCGCTCCCGCACCGCGCGAATCACGTCCAGATACGGCATGGCCGGCTTCATCAGGATCATGTCCGCGCCCTCGGCCAGATCCAGATCGATCTCCCGCATCGCCTCGCGCACGTTCGCCCCGTCCATCTGATAGCTCCTGCGGTCGCCGAACTGCGGAGCCGAATCGGCCGCCTCGCGGAACGGCCCATAAAACGCCGAGGCAAACTTCGCCGCGTACGACAAGATCGGCGTCTGCTCCAGGCCCTCTTCATCGAGCGCGTCGCGAATCGCCGCCACGCGCCCATCCATCATGTCGCTCGGCGCCACCACATCGGCTCCGGCGCGCGCCAGCGAAACCGCCGTCTTTGCCAGCAGCCCCAGCGACGAGTCGTTCTCGATCTCGTACTCCTCGCCGTCCTGCTTCACAATCCCGCAGTGCCCATGCGAGGTGTACTCACAGAGGCAAACGTCCGCCATCACAACGAGTTTCCGCCCCGCGCCGGATTGTTTCATTGCCCTCAGCCCGCGCTGCACAATGCCCTGCTCATCCCACGCGCCCGTCGCCCGCTCGTCCTTCGTCTCGGGCAATCCAAACAGCAACAGCCCGCCGATCCCCAGCGATGCCGCGGCTTCGGCCTCTTTCACCGCCTCATCGACTGAAAGGTTGAAGACGCCCGGCATCGAGCCAATCTCGCGCCGCACGCCCTCGCCGGGGCACAAAAACAGCGGCAGAATCAGCGCGCCAGGCTCGAGATGCGTCTCACGCGCCAGCGCGCGCAGCGGTTCTGTCCGCCGCATCCGGCGCATCCGCGTAACAGGAAATTCCATGACGTCATTGTAGAACCAGCCAAAAAGCGGCCAGCGTCACGCCGGCCATGCTGGCCGTTTCACCGCCGGCCGGATCTCAGCTGGTCGCAATCCCCTCGTACTCCTGCCCCGACGCGCTCGGCAGCAACACCCACAGGGTGTAAATCGCCAGCAGCGTTCCGGTGAGGGGCCGAATCAGCGTCAGAAACGCCGTCACAATGGCCAGCGGCCGCGCCCACCGCGCCCTGCGCAGCAGCGCGATGCCGGTGACCACGCACAGAATCGCCCGCGCCGTCAGAATCGCCGTCACCAGCGGGATGAACCACGGCGTCCGCATAAACCACGGGCCGAAGAAGAGATCGAATCCGCCGCCCCCAGGGAAGCTCCACCCATGGAAGATCCCCGCCAGAAACGGCAGCACCATCAGCCAGCGCAGCATCATGTAACCCGCGTAGGCAATCCACAGGATTCCCAGGGTGTGCACATGCCGGCTCACCCGGCTCCACGTCCACGGCGGCGGCGTCGGCGTCGCAATCGGCGTCACCTGGCGCCCGCACCGGGTGCAATACGGTTGATACGGATCGATGGCCTGGCCGCACGCACTGCAATACATGGCTCGCACCTCCGGACTAACCGGTAGTACGCACGCGGACGCCGTCCGGTTCCGGACAACGATTAGCTGGTAGCCGACGGCTCATACCGGAACCGGCTACGGCTGCCAGCTACCAGCTACCGGCTTCCGCCCCTCGGCTGTTAAGCTGGTCACCGAGGCTGAAAACGCATGTCCTGGTTCAGGCGGGAAGACAACAGGATCGAGTCGGGAGTCAACCGCGTCCGCACCGAGGGCCTTTGGAGCCGCTGCGACGGCTGCAGCCAGGTCATCTGGAAGGCCGACCTCGAAGCCAACCTCCAGGTATGCCCCAAATGCGGCCGCCACAACCGCATCGGCGCGCGCGCCCGCATTGAGAGCCTGCTCGAACCCGGCTTCGAGGTCGTCGACGCCGGCCTAACCTCCACTGACCCGCTCCAGTTCACCGACCTCAAGCCCTACAAATCGCGCCTCAAGAAAGCGCAGGCCGAAACCGGCCTCAGCGACGCCATCATCAACGCCCAGGGCCTGCTCGGCCCGCACCGCGTGGTGCTCAGCGTCATGGAATACAGCTTCATCGGCGGCAGCATGGGCGCGGTGGTCGGCGAAACCATCGCCCGCGCCATCGACCGCGCGCGCGACCAGCGCCAGCCCCTCATCACCGTCGCCTCTTC
>JASIAO010000300.1 GCA_030041955.1 Acidobacteriaceae bacterium
ACGGCTGAAGCCGTGCCCTGATACAAAACCTTCGAACCTCGTTCGGCACGGCTGAAGCCGTGCCCTTTCAAAACTGCCCCGGGGCTGAAGCCCCGTCGGTTGGTGCCCTTCTCCCCCGGGCTCAAGCCCGGGGCTTCTACCTTCCGGCACGAATGAAGCCGTGCCTTTTCAAAACTTCCAAACTTCGAACTTCGTTCGGCACGGCTGAAGCCGTGCCCTTTCAAAACAACTGCGGTTTACGCCGTGAGTTCGAGCGGCTCGGGTTTCTGCGCCGCATGCGGATGCTTGTCGTCGCGATAAACGTTGAGCTTGGTGGCCATTTTTCGGCCCAGTTTGGTTTTGGGCAGCATGCCCTTGATCGCCTCTTCGACAATCTTCTCGGGACGGCGCTCGAGGAGGCGGGTGAACGACTCCTCGCGCAGGCCGCCGGGGAAGCCGGTGTAGCGGCGATAGGTCTTCGACTGGCTCTTGAGACCGGTGAGGCGAACTCTGGCGGCGTTGATCACGATGACGTGATCGCCCATGTCGAGAAAGGGGGTGTATTTGGGGTTGCGCTTGCCCGCCAGCACGCTGGCCGCTTCAGTGGCGAGCCGACCCAGGGTCTTGCCGCTGGCGTCGACGACGAACCACTTGCGGGAAATCTCATGCGCGCTCGGAATATATGTAGACATCGGCTTTCCTTTTCTCCGGTGTTGCTCTTCCCTGCACCGCGCAGCGGAAAACGATCCGGCGCGCGACTGACGCGAAAAATCGCCCACGCAAAGCCCATGCTGCGGATGCATCCGCAGGTGACGGAGGCTCGGTCGCGTGAGTTGGCGCAGACGTTATGAACCCTGGTCCTGGAAATTGCTCAGATTTTCCGGGTTTGCGCGTCCTGGCTGCCCGGCATACCTACGCACGGACGGAAGGACGCACACTGCGCAAGGACTTCAGAATACGGGAATTCGGGGTCGGAGTCAATGAGGGAAGCGGAGCAGCGCCGGGGGAAAAGCCGGTCTGGGGAGGACCGGCTGGTCAAGAGGCGGCCGGCGGAGAACCCGCGACGGATGGTTCAGTGAGGTCCGGCTCCGACGAGGGATTTGAGCTGGGCGATGAGGGCGGCGTTGGAGGCGGCGATGTTCTTGCGCCAGGTGACTTTGCGGGCCGCTGCTTTCACGGGTTGGTTGACGGTCCAGAGCAGGAAATGGGTATGGGCATCGTAGATGGTGACGACGTTCTGGAGCTGTCCGGCCGTATTGCAGCCGGGGGCGGCTACGTGGATCTCGAAGACCAGGTCAGCGGCCGCGGGACTGGAGACGAGCTGATAGCGTCCCCAGGACTGCATGGCGGAGTAGAAGGAGTCGTACGGCTCGGTGACGCTCAGGTCAAGGGACTGGAAGCCTTCGGCGAGACTGGCATCCATGCCGGCGTTGACGATGAAGACCTTTTGCGCGGAGAAGATGGGCGCGGGAATGGGCCCGGCTGTGACGGTTGCGGACTGTTGCGCGCCGAGAGATGCGGCGAAAAGCAAGAGGGCGAGAGGAGACAACCGGCGGAAGACGTTCATGGGACCTGCTTTCCGGGGAGACCTGAATCCCGGAACGGGAGACGGAGCAGAGGGGGGAAAAGTCGCGCGGGGCCGGCGGAATGGTTATTCACAGAAGGGGGCGATTTCAGGGAATAGGGTCGCGAGTCCCCATTGGTACTGCCCGCGTGCACGACCGTATGCGTCGGAAACTGATCCACAGACCTTTCGCAATTCCGTACTTGCGCACAGCCTCTCGAGCGTACTCCGAGCAGGTTGGCCGGTAGCGGCAGCGAATAACTTTTTCTGTAATTGGATGGAGGTAGTGATGGTAAACGCCGATTGTGCAAATGAACAGGCGCACACTCACCTGTTGCGACGGCGGGCGCAAAGCATCGGCGCTACAAAGTGCGCATGCCAGGCCCAGCAACCCCAGCCAAATTCCCGGCCTGGTTAAGTAGCGATTCCGCAATGCGGACATTTCACACTCGCCTGAAGGCGCTTATTGCCACAATTGGCGCAAGGAATTACGTTCCCCTGGGGTCGTGATAACAGGTAAATCACGAGCCCGATGAAGCTGGTGAAAAAGACCAGAAGCATCCAGAGGACCGCACTGTCCATGCCCCGGGCCTTGGCGTCGCGCGCCACCCAAACCAGCAGTGCGATGTCAAGCACCACGAGTACGACGGGAATCATAAGGATGGTGCTGCATGCGGCGCAGCCAGCCGCGGCAGAAGCATTGTCGCCGGCGTTCTGAGCGGCTGCGCCTATCGCGGACGATACAATCCCAAGCAAGAGAGCAGCGAGGGCGGACTTTCTCATTGCGTATCTTTCCCGTACCAGTTTGGGGGGAGAGATTCATTTAACTCGCGCCCCGTCAACCGGTCAAGAAAGAAATCCAAAGAGACTGAACGGCAGCGAATTGCTGCCGTTCAACTACGTGTCGCGTTAGTTAGTGAATACGGATATCGCCGGAGCCGGTTTCGACGCGGACGATCGGGCCTCCGCCGTTGACGTCGCCGGAGATGTGGTGGCGCTCGAGGCTGCCGTGGGTGGTAATGGGCGGGTCGCTGCGCACTTCGCCGGAGCCGGTGCTGGCGTCGAGCGAGAAGCTCGCGTGGCCAACGTTGAGGGTGATATCGCCGGAGCCGCTGCGCAGTTGCCAGTCGGAGGCGGGACGGCCGCCGATCTCGATGCTGCCGGAGCCGGTTTCGGCGAAGAGCGCGCCGTTCACGCCGCGAACCTCGATGTCTCCGCTGCCGGAGCGGGCCCTGACGTCGTTGGCGGAGTTGAGATCGGCGTGGATGGTGCCCGAACCGGAATCGAGGACGACGTGGCCGGTGAATCCGGTGGCCTGAATGTCGCCGGAGCCGGTGCTGGCCTGGAGGGGACCGCCGAGATCAGCAAGACGGAGATCGCCGGAGCCGGAGGCGGCCTCAAGCTGGGTGCCGGTCGGAGCGGTGATTTCGTAATCGATGGAGATGTTGTTCATCCAGTCTTCGTGATGGGCGCCGATGGTGACATCGTTGCCGGACTGCTCGATGGGAGGATTGTTGACGACGCGCTGGACGCGGTCTTCGGCTGATCCGCCCATGCTCCAGTTGCCGGCGTGGACATGGCCAACGATGTGGATCTGGCCGGCGGGGCCGGGGTTGACATGGATGTAGCCGGAGCCGGTGTGCACGGAGAGCATGACGGAGCCGCTGACGTGGAGGGTGCGGTCGAAGGTGCCGTCGGCGGCGCGCGCCGCGGCGGGGGCGAGAACGGCGAGAGCGGCGATGGCGCAGAGCGCCGGGAGAAATCTACGCATAGGGAGAACCTCCTGAGGGTGCCGTGGCTGGAATGATAAGCCCTAATTGCGAGAATCGCTGCCGCGATGCGCGCACACGGCTGTGCTGACGTGTACGCGCGAGGGGATGGGGAAGTTCCCTATTTGTGGACGCGGATGGTGATGCGCATGCCGGTCTGGAAATTGAACGGCAGCGATGGGTATCCGATGGGGCTGATGTGCTGGTTGCTGGTGAGATTGTCGAGCTGGGTATAGAAGGACATCGACGGCTTGAGCTGGTACGTGACGCCGAGGTCGAGCTTGGTGTAGCTGTAATCGAGGTTGCGGTTGGGAAGCAGGAGGGTGTTGCCGCCGGTGACGTCGTCGCCGCCGAGATAGGTCGAGTCGTCGGCGCGGCTGGCATAGGCGGTGTCGAGAACGCCGGACCAGCGTTTGCCGGTGTAAATGGCGCTGGCGAAGGCGGTATGGGGTGGGCGGCGAAAGGGACGCGCGCCGACGAGCGGGGCGTAGTTGCCGATGGGGATGCCGGGGAAGTTGGGATTGGTGCAGGGCCTGGTTGTTCCGGTCACGGTGCACTCGGTTGACTCAAACGAGTGCTCGACAGCAGCCTGGAGCCAGGTGTAGCCGGCGCGGAGATAGACGTTGCGGCCGAGGCCGTAGTCGACCTGCGATTCGATGCCCTGGGCGCGCCAGGACATGGAGTTGAGGTCGAGTTCGTAGGCGTAGTTGTTGTTGAGGAAGCTGAGGAGCTGCTGTTGCTGGGCGGAGGTGAGGTTGGGCAGCAGCGTGGGGACGAGCGAGGCGGGGACGGGCTCGATCTGATTGCCGAATTCGTTGTGGAAGTAGGTGCCGCGGAGGGTAACACGCTGGCTGAAGAGGCTCTGCTCAAAGCCGCCGTTATAAGTGCGGGAGAGCTCGGCGCCGATGGGCGTGACGCCGTATTTGGAGACGGCAGCCTGGCCGCCGTTGGACTCAAGGAAGGCGTAGAGGGAGCCGAATTGCTGGTCGATGGTGGGCTCCTGATAGCCGCGCGCGAAATTGAAATCGATTTTGGTGCCGTGGATGCCGCGGCCAGGACGCACCAGATACCAGGAGGCTCCGGCGTGGGGCGTGCCGACGGTGCCGAAGAGGCCGTTCTTTTCGACGTTGCCGGCGGCGGTGTAGAAGAAGCGGGATTTGAATTCGCCGCCGAGCTGCGCCTGGTAATCGTAATTGCCGCGTGCGAGGCCTTCGCGGAAGGTGTAGACGGGCTCCTTTTCGACGCCGCGCTCGTTGTCGTAGCGGAAGCCGGCGATGACGTCGAGATGGGGGCCGTGCAGATAGTCCATCTGAGCGAAGAGGTCGTCGCGGTTGGAGTCGAGAGCGAGCTGCCAGGGATAAACGGTGCCGGAGGAGGTGCCGTAGTTGAGCAGCGCTTGTCCGGTGACGGAATAACCGTTGGCTCCGGTAACGGTGACGGGGTTGCCGTAGTAGTTTCCGGCGATGAGATTGCCGGCCGGATACCACTGCTCGGATTCTTCGCGCTTGCGGACGAGGCCGTAGCGAACGACGCCGTGAAGCTTGTCGGTAAGGGTGTGGGTGATGGCGCCGGTGCCATAGCTGTCCTGATCGAGCTGCTTGCCGTCGTTGGCGATGCCGTAGAACGAGTAGCCGGAATTGCCGGAGGGGACGCCGGTGGCGGAGTCGCTGTTGTGCGCGGTGATGCGGACTTCGGTGCGGGCGGACAGGCTCCAGCCGACGTTGGCGACGGAAGTGACATCGTGGTAGCCGTCATTGGGGATGGAGTTCTGGGTATTGAGGGATGAGAAGCCGCCGTAGTAGTCGAGCTTGTTCATCATGCCGCCGAGCTGGACCTGATTGTTGTAGGTGTCGTAATTGCCGGCGCTGCCCTCGTAGAGAAGCGAGGGAAACTGGGTGGAGCCGCGCGGGGTGGTGAGGGAGACGACGCCGGCGGCGGCGTCGGAGCCGTAGAGAACAGAGTTGGCGCCGCGGTAGACCTCGACGTCGGAGAGACCGGTGGTGGCGAGGTTGGCGAAGTCGAAGCGTCCGCCGACGTCTTCGATGGGCACGCCGTCGAGGACGACGCGGTTGGCGGTGGAGTTGCCGCCGAGGATGAAGAGCGAAGTTTCTCCGCCGCGTTCGCCGGTTTGAACGATTTCGAGGCCGGGAACCTGGCGGAGGGTATCGATGAGGGTGGAGCGGTTCTGAAACTGCGTGGCGCCGATGCCGGTGACGGAGCCGGGAGCCTGCGCCTGCGGCTCGGGCGCTCCGGTGGCAGTGACGACGACGGCCTGGCGAACCCATTCCGGCTCGAGGACGATGTTCTGCTGAACGTTGTCGAGGGTTCCGGCGTAGAAGCTTTGCGTGGCGAGCTGGCGGAAGGAATGACCGGAGGCGAGGACGTAGAAGCGTCCGGAGTGGGCGCTCACGATGAGATAGCTGCCGTCGTCGCCGGTGCGGACGTCTTTGAGGACCTGTCCGTCGTGGACGAGAGCGACGATGGCACCGGCGATGGGACGACCGAGCGGATCGGTGACGGTGCCGGAGACGCTGACCGCGTACGCGGCGGCGGGCACGAGCAGAAGGAGCAGTGCAGAAATCGGAAGTAAGGCGAGAAGGCGGCGCGAAAGCCACGAAGCGAGCGTCATACAGCGTGCTTCAAAAACGCTACAACGCCTGTGGTGGCAGGTGTGGGACCCGGCAACAAGCAGGGTTCCCTGGACTGGACGATGGGCAAAACCCGAATCCTGAAACACGCTTAACAATCCTCCGTTCCCCTCGGAACGCGGTGAGTGAGCCTGCAGCGAGGCGGGCTCCGGCGTACGGGACCGGTCTCCTGACTTGCGCGCCGTTCTGAGAACGTAGCCGAACCGCCTTCCCGGAGCTAAACTCCAGTGGCATTATGGTTGGCTGATCCCGCGCCAATACAAACCTGACGCAGGAAGACGCGCTTACAGTTGCGGGGCAGTGGCGGATTTTCACCGCCTTCCCGATCATCCCGTAGAGATTGATGTGGATCGGGAGCGCGCGGACGGGGCGATTCCCGGCAGGCGCTCGCGAAGGAACTGACCGGGAGGAACGAGCCGATCCCGGAAAGCTCGTTATAAATCCTGCGCTGGGGCAAGTCAAAAAAGGGGGTGTAGGCGGGGGCCGCGTTCTGAAGCGGGAATCTCAGAAAAGGTCGCGGATAGCTTACAGAAATTGCTTGCCCCGAGCCGGGGAGGTGCGTCTACACTGACAGGACTAATCGCAGACAGTACACGAAACGGGTCCATGACATCGTCTTTTCCAGATTCGGCAGCTCCGCGGGTGCTCGTCGCCGATGACGAGCGCCTGATCGCGGATACGCTGCAGATGATCCTGACGCAAAACGGATATGAAGTGACCGCGGTGTACAGCGGCGCGAAGGCGATTGAGACGGCGCAGGAATGGGCGCCGGATCTGTTTCTGG
>JASIAO010000301.1 GCA_030041955.1 Acidobacteriaceae bacterium
GGAAACAGCGGCAGCAACGTCCCGTGCAGACGCCGCAAGTCGGCCTGCGCCTGCAGCGGTGTCACGCCCGGCTTCAATCGCCCGAACGCCCGCAGATCGAAGGTCGACCACGCGTCGTTCGCGTCGCCGCCTTTGAACGTCACCGGCGTCACGAACTGCGTCTCCGCATACGGGAACCGCACGCCTGCCGGCATCACGCCGATAACCCGCCGCGACACGCCGTCGATGCGGATCGTCTCGCCGATTACCGCGGCGCTGCCCGCGAAATGCTGCCGCCAGTAGCCGTTGCCAAGCACCACCACCGGCTCGCGCCCCGCAATTGCGTCGTCCGCAGAGAAAAAGCGGCCCAGCGCCGGCTGAACTCCAAGCGTCTCGAACGCGTTCACCATCACTTCCGCGCCAAACACGCGGTCCGACGACCCTTCGTCCCCCACGTTCGACTCGGCATCCGCGCCGAAGCCGCTGATCGACGCAAACGCAGCCGAGTGCTCCGCGAGCGCGCGGATCCACCCCTTCGGATAGCTATCCGCCCCGCCCGCGCTCTCTGCTCCGATCAACATCAGCCGGCCTTGATTGGGAAACGGCAATGGCTGCAACAGGATCGAGTCCACCAAGGTGAAAATGGCCGCGTTGGCCCCAATCCCCAGCGCCAGCGTCAGCACCGCCGTCACCGCGAATCCGGGCGACCTCCGCAACTGCCGCAGCGCAAACCTCAGATCAGCCAGCATCTCCCCTCCTGCCTTTCGCAGATCGACAGGAAGATTCCCTGCAAGCGGAACGCCACAGCTCCGGCGCGCTCGAGGCTCGGACAAAAGGAGTTATCGTCGCAGTCAACGCGATGCGTTGTCCGCCGGCGAATGCGCCTGTTCGGAAGCGGACATCCGAAGCGGGAGGAGTCCCCGCACAGTGCGGGGACCCCCGGGTTTTCCTGCACGCTGAACGCTGTCCTTCAGTCCGTCCCCAGTCCATCATGCTGGTGGTAGTTCGGATACGGCGGGATCGGCGGCATGGTCACCGGATGCTCCTTCAGTTGCTCCATCACCACCGCCACCGCGCGCTCCAGTTGCATGTCATGCCCTTCGGCCACATCCTTGGGCAGCTCTTCCACTTCCACGTCCGGAGGAATGCCGTGTCCTTCCACTTCCCATTCGCCGTGCAGCCCGTAAATCGCGTAGCGCGGCGCGGTCACCGATCCGCCATCGATCAGCGTCGGATACCCGCCGATCCCGACCAGTCCGCCCCACGTCCGCACGCCCACCAGCGTGCCCAGGTGCGCCTTGCGGAAATACCACGGCATTGCATCGCCGCCCGACCCCGCCGACTGGTTGATGATCATCGCCTTCGGCCCGAAGATCGCGCCTTCCGGATCGTGCACCGGTTCGCCGTCGCGCTCAATCGCGCCCGAGAGCATTTTCTGCCCGAGCACGTTCACGATGTAATCCGCAATGAACCCGCCCTCGTTGTAACGCTCGTCCAGCACCACGCCCTGCTTGTCCACCTGCGCGTAGAAATACCGGTTGAAGTTGTCGTACCCCGCGCCTGCCGTGTTCGGCATGTAGATGTATGCCACTTTCCCGTCGGACAGCTTGTCCACCAGCCGCCGGTTCGACTCGATCCAGTCGATGTTCCGCAGCCCGTGTTCCGATTCCACCGGGATCACCGTCACGTCGCGCCCATCGGAACCATCCGCCTTGTGCCCCACCGTGATCACGGTCTGCTGACCAGCCGTCCCGTCGAAGAAGCTGTAGAGATTGTCCGTCGCGTAGAGCTGCCGCCCATTCACCGCCAGCAGATACTCTCCGACCTGCACGTTGATCCCCGGCAATGTCAGCGGCGCCTTCAGCCCCGGCGTCCAGTTCTGGCCGTTGTAGATCTTCGCGAATTTGTAGCGGTTGTTCTCCACCGTGTAATCCGCGCCCAACAGGCCCGGTTTCGGCGCGTCCGAAGGCTCGCGCGGCCCGCGTATGAACATGTGGCCCACTTCGATCTCGCCCAGCATCTCCTCGCAGAGATAAGTGAACTCTTCGCGCGATGCCAGACCCCCCACGTACGGCTGATACTTCGCCTCGATCTTCGTCAGATCCAGCCCGTGCAGGTGCGGATCGTAGAAGAAATCGCGCTCGATCCTCCACGTCTCGCGATACATCTGCGCATACTCCGCCCGCGGATCGATGGTCGCAAACATCGCATGGTTGTCCACCGGCTTGCCCTGCGACCCTCCCGGCTTCATGTCGGACGTGGGAATGATGAACCAGCCTTCGCCCTGCGCGTAGTACGCCTTCTCGCCGTTGAACGACACATCGAAGTCCGTTAGATTATCCAGCACGTCCTCGGTCTTCCGCGTCTCCGTCGTAAACCGCCAGATTGCGCGGATCGGTGCGCCCTCCCCCTCTGATGGCCGTCCGATCGGACTTCCCTCAGCCAGATACAGCACGCCCGTCTTCCCCACCGCGAACCCAATATAGTTCCGCGCCGGAATCGGCAGTGCCAGGATGCGGTTGCCGATGCCGTCCAGATCGATCACCGTTGGCTCCGGCTTCTCGCTGCCTTTCTTTGCTGTCTCGTCCTTCTGCGCCGGTTTCTGGTCCGATACCGTCGGCGTGCTCTGTCCCGACTCCGGCCCGGGCTTTGCGGGCTCGCTCGCCGCCTTCTCGTCATCGCTCTGCGGCGGAATCGGCGACGCCCCATACTGCTTTAACACCACAACGTACGCACTCGAGGAGGTCGCGCGATCCAGCGACGAAAGATCTATGCCTGCGCTCGACGGTCCATCGTTGGTCGACGCCGTGAAATACAGGTACTTCCCGTTCGGATCGAACACCGGATGCCCCGCGTCGCTCATCCCGTCCGTAATTTGCGTGGATTTGTGCGTCGTCAGCGAGTACACGAAGATCGCGTGCAGCTGATTCTCCA
>JASIAO010000302.1 GCA_030041955.1 Acidobacteriaceae bacterium
AGCCACAGCCGCGAGACAGGAGTGTGCCCGCGCCGCGCCACCGACCCAAACGCGAGGGTCAGCAGCGCCACCGCTACCAGATCCGGCAATATGCTCCAGTCGATCACGCCTTTAACAAACTAATCGTCCCGGCACACCCTCGTAAACAGATATCTGCCATTCTTATCGGTTCCCATAACACCGATGTAATAGCGGCAATATCTTTACTGTCTTTCTAGTGCAATTGCTGTACTTTTGCGCCGGGCGGGATTTTTTCCTCGAATTCATCGGCATTGACCGGCTGATTCACTTTCAGTTTCTGGATGGTAATCAGAATCTGCTGTTGCTGCAACGGCCATCGAAGCGTAATCGTTCCCGGGAACTGCTCGGTCCCGTAGGTCTGCAGCGCCCCGTACAGCGCCTGCGTCTGAATCTGGCCGTTCTGGTCGTAGATATCTTCCTCTGAGGGGCGCAGATCGATTCGGCTGAAGTGCACCACCCGGTGAACCAGCAGCAGATGGCTGTTATCCTGCCTGCTCTCCACCGTCAGCAGATACTCAGGCTCGATCTCCAGCTTTTTCGTCTTCGGATCGACCACCGTGTTGCTGTCTCCCGTCACCGTCATCAGATCGTCGGAGCCGATTCTGGGAATCAGCAGCGAGTCGACAAACATGTAGGGCCGCATATTCTCGAAGGCATTCGCCGACTCCTGCGTCACCGTGTTGCTGCCCTCGAACGCCTCGTTCTTCGGCGGAATCCACAATTCAAAGGTGGACCCGTTGCTCGCCATATCGAAGGCCTGCGAGTGGACCACGGGCAGATAGCCGATCACCCGCAGCGACTCCGGCTTGCGAATGAGGATGTACCCGCTGAAGGGCGTAATCGTCTTCACGCTGCCTTTCAGCGATCCGCCTTCCGTGGCAGTAAACGTAACCGTCGCGAACATGGAGTTCACCGCGTCGTACTGCCGGTTGATAATATCCGCCAGCTGTTCCGGTGTGGCCCCCAGTACGTTCACCGGCATTTTTGCCTTCGGCACCCGCCGCGTATGCCAGAGACACCCGCTCAGCGCCGGCAGAGCCAGCAACAGCGCAAGAGAAATCCCTTTTCGGATTCGCTGTATTCCCCTCAATACGTCCACCTGGCGAGTGACACGAACCTGATTGACAACCTTCTCCGGCTCCAGGCTGCGCGATGCCGTCATTGCGGCGCCGGCTGCCGCAACGCGCGTCGGTAAGCCTGCACGTCTTTCGCGTGCTCTTGCAGCGTCGAGGAAAATACCGACTTCCCGGAGGGATCCGCGCTGGCTGCAACAAAGTACAGATAATCGGTCTGGGCTGGGTGCATCGCCGCCTCGAGCGACTTCAGCCCCGGATTGCAAATGGGTCCCGGCGGTAACCCTGTATGTTGATACGTGTTATAAGACGACGGCGACTGCAGATCGGATTCGTAAATTGCGCCCCGATAGTTCCCCTGGAGCAACGCCGCGTAAATTACCGAGGGATCTGTCATCAGCGGCATATCCTTCGCCATCCGGTTCACGAACACGCTCGCTACCAGCGGGCGCTCCGCGTCGATGGGCGTCTCCTTCTCCACCAGCGAGGCCAGCGTCACGACCCGGTGATAGTCCGCGGTCAGGCCGATCGTGCGCGTCGACTCGCGGAACTGCCGCACCATCACCGCCATCATCTCCTGCGGCGTCGCACGGGGATCGAAGTGATAGGTGTCGGGGAACAAATACCCCTCCAGGCTGGGTGCCGTCGGATCCAGCTCTGCCACCAGCGCCGTGTCCTGTTTGGCCGCCGCGACAAACGCGTCTTTCGAGCCCAGCCCTGCCGCCTCCACGCGCGCCCCGATGTCGAAGATGTTCGACCCCTCGGGAATCGTCAGCGTGACGGTGTACACGTCGCCGAGATGCAGCCGCCTCCACACCTCTTCCATCCGCGCCGGATGGTTGAAGCGGTATTCCCCCGCCTTGAGCGTTCCACCCTTGAAGACATCGAGAGCCAGAAAGACGTAGCGGCTCCGGATAAGACCCCGATCTTTCAGCTTTGCGGCGATCTGCGAGGTTGGCGTTCCCGGCGTAATCTCGACAAAAGTATCGGTGTGCGGCCCAACCGGGACCAGCAGTGCCCAGGCGGCAGCGCCGGCAGCCACGAGAATCGCCAGAAAAAGCAGGAAAAAGAAGCGTCGCACCAAGACTGGATAACCTTGATCCCTAAAAGTCCTAACTCATTGTAAGATGCGGCTCTTTTCCCCGCTTTGCTCTACGATGAGATGTGGAACCGCGCCTCCTGGGCCTCGATTTCGGCTCCCGCCGCATCGGCGTTGCCGTCTCCGACGAGCTTGGCCTCACCGCGCAGCCCGTCCTGACCCTCGTTCGCAGGAATCAGAAGCAGGACCTTAAATCCCTGGGGCGTCTCCTCCGCAAATTCGGCTGCTCCGAGATCGTCCTCGGCCATCCCCTCTATCTTTCCGGCGACGTCAGCCCCCAGGCCGTCCGCACCCAGGCCTTTGCCGAATCCCTCCGCGACGCCTTCGAGCTTCCCGTTCACCTGTGGGATGAGCGCCTCACCTCCGCCGAGGCCCATCGCCACCTGGACGCCGCCGGCCGCACCCCCTCAGCCCACCGGCAGGTGGTCGACCAGGTCGCCGCCGTGTTGATATTGCAGAGTTTTCTTGACGCCCGGCGCTCCCGCAGCGGCATCGTATAATCGGGAAAGGAGGGTGGCGCCCCAGCCTCCGGCTCCCTGTTTCATGGTGTCCGTTTCTCACCCGCCGCGCCGGCTGGTGTCCGGCGTAGCGCCAGCGTCGTTTTGCTTTGCACACCGACGAGAGCGGGAATCCTCCGTGATGGATCAACGCGCATGACCGAGCATATTAAACAGAAACTTCAGGCCGAAATCCGGCGGCTCGAGCACGAACTGGCTCATGAACTGCCTGCCGAAATCAAAAAGGCCGTCGCCATGGGCGACCTCAGCGAGAACGCCGAGTATCACATGGCCAAGCAGCGCCAGGACTTCGTCAACGCGCGCCTTGGCCAGCTCAAGAAGCGCATGGCCGAGCTCGCCCTCGTCAACCTGGCCAATATTCCGCGCGACCGCGCTGCCTTCGGCTCCACCGTCCTCGTCTACGACACCGCCAAGGATGAGAAAATCGAGTACAAGCTCGTCACCAGCGAGGAATCCGACGTGAGCAAGGGTCTGATCTCGACTACTTCTCCCATCGGCAAAGCAATCGTCGGCAAACAGGTGGGCGATATGGCCACCGTGGTCACGCCCAACGGCCGCCGCGAGCTCGAGATTCTCAAGCTGGCCACGATTCACGACGAAGCGGAAACGGAAGCCGGAAAGTAGAGGCCTCGATGGCCCGCGATTCCCAGCACCCAACCACTTGGACCAGCGCTTTTGGCCGTGCCTGCGGCGTGTTGCTGCAGTCCATCGTCAATGGACTCTCGCTCACGCGCATCTCGCCGAACGTCCTCACCTTCATCGGACTGCTCATCAACACCGCCGCCGCCGTCCTCTTCGGACTCGGCAACCAGCACAACTACGTCCGCATGTTCTTTTTTGCCGGCCTGGTCATCATCGGCGCCGGCATCTTCGACATGGTGGATGGTCGCGTCGCCCGCCAGACCCAGCAGGTAACCGTCTTCGGCGCCTTCTTCGACTCCGTCATCGATCGCTACTCCGACGTCGTTCTCTTCTTCGGCCTGCTCGTCTTCTACGCGCGCGGCAACCGCCTCTTCTACGTTTTTCTTGCCGCCTTCGTCATGGTCACGTCGCTGCTGGTCAGCTACACGCGCGCCCGCGCCGAAGCCCTTATCGGCAGTTGCAAGGTCGGATTTATGGAGCGCCCCGAACGCGTCGTGCTCATCATTCTCGGGGCTCTCTTCGAGCGCTGGGACGTGATGGCTCCCGTCCTCTGGGTGCTGGCGCTCATCTCCACCATCACCGTCATCCACCGCATCCGCTACACCTGGCAGCAGACGCGCCATCTTGCGCCATCCCGTGAGCTGAAACCCCTGGTTCAGTCATCCGTGCAACCGGCCGCCCAGCCCGTTATGCAGCCCGCTACGCTGCGCGAACCCGATCCCCGTCCCGATCCCCTGCCCGCTCCCAAATAGCCCCGCGCCCGGGGGGATCCATCGCCGCCGAACCCGCTTCTGCGAGTCTTCGCCTGCCTCAGCCATTAACTCGCCTGCTTCGGATCGATCACTTCGGATCGTCGATTCGCAAGCCCCGGCACCATCGCGGCAACCCTCTCCACACGCAATAGACAGTACCCAGCGCGGCTCGTTTCCTGTTTGTACCGACGGGGCGCGGCCGCCTCCTGCTCACGTCAGCCGTTTATGCATCGCTCCCTGGCCCGCCTTTCGTTATCGTAGTCAGATATGCACCGGCGCTTGCTCCCGCTCTGCTTCCTGTTATGCCTCGCCGCCGATGCGCAATCCGCGCCGCCTCCCGCCCACAGCGCTGCTCCCTGGACCCTCCGCGTCTCCGCCAACGAAATCTCCCTCACTTTCCACGCCGCCGGCCCGAACGGCGCCCCGCTCACCCATCTCACCCGCGCCGATCTTCACCTCACCGACAACGGCAAGCCGCAAACCAACATCGTCATGCTCCGCGAGTACGACAACCTGCCCATTCGCGCCGGATTCCTCTTCGACACCAGCGCCTCCATGATGGGCCTCATCGACTTCAACCGCTCCATCATTCGCGTCTACGCCTCGCAACTCCTGCGCCCCGGCTACGACCAGGCCTTCGTCGAGCAGTTCAACACGCAACCCATTCTCCGTCAGGCGTGGACCGGCAGCGCCGCCGCCATCTCGGCCGGCGCCGCCGCCGTGGGTTACACCCCCGATCGCTACGATCCGCTCACCGCCATCTTCGATTCGCTCTACATCACCTGCCGCGACCAGTGGACGTCCGATGCTGATCACCCCACCGGCAACTTCATCCTGCTTTTCACCGACGGCGAAGACGACGCCAGCCACGCCTGGCTCAGCGAGGCGGTGGACATGTGCCAGCGCACCCGCACTGCCATTTATGCCTTCCTCAACGGCCGCCGCCGCGCCCTTTCCGACGGCTACCGCACCCTCCAGGACCTGACCGCACAGACCGGCGGCCGCCTCTTCGTCAATCCCCGCGGCAGCCAGATCCTCGACGACCTCCGCATCATCGAAGCCGAGCAGCGCAACCAGTACCGGCTCGTCTACAAGCCCTCAAATTTCCAGGCCGACCGCAGCTTCCACCGCATCCGCCTCACCAGTTCGGCCTCGGGATCTCGCATCGTCACTCGCTCCGGTTATTACGCCTTCCCCCGGCCATAACCGGTCCAACTTCCGGAAGGGGCAAGTTGCGCGAAGCGCAATTCGCTGCACGCTGGTCCTCAGTTCTCGTGCAGAGCTGTCTTTGGATCCAACCCTGCCGCCCGCATCGCCGGCAGCCACGACGCCAGCGCCGAGATCAGTAGAAACACCACCGTCATCATCACGTACGTCTCTGGGTCGGTCGATTTCACCCCCACCAGCATCGCGGTCATCACGCGCCCCAGGAAAAACGCCGCCACAATGCCGGCCGCAATCCCCACCACGCTCAACCGCAGCCCCTGCGTCACGATCAATTGCACGATGTCGCCGCGCTCCGCGCCCATGGCCATGCGCACGCCGATCTCCGGCGTCCGCTGGCGCACCGCGGTCGATAGCACGCCATACAGCCCTACGCCGGCCAGAGCTCCGGCAATGATCGCAAACGCCGC
>JASIAO010000303.1 GCA_030041955.1 Acidobacteriaceae bacterium
AAGAGGGCAGGATACGCTCGTGGTCGGAGCCGAGCGCGGCATCAAGCTCAGGATCGGTCAGGGCCGGATTGGGTTTACTGTTGGTCATCTCGCCTCCCTGGGATGCGCCGCGGAGAGTTTCGCGCCGTTCGCCGGGGCGCGTTGCCGGGAAAACTTGCTGCGCAGCAGATCGCGTCCACGAAAGAGACGCGCCTTGACTGTGCCCTCGGGCACGCCCAGCGTGCGCGCGGCAGAGGGCACGTCCTGATCGTGAAAGTAGAAGAGGATCACAGCGTCGCGGTATTTCGGGGGTAGCGCGAGCACTGCGCCGCGGATCGATTCCTGCTGCCGGTCGGCATAGAGCGCAATGGCGGGATCGCGATCCTCGGCCGGCTCAGCAATTTCGTCGAGCGAGAGCATGGTGGCGGGGATGCGGCGCAGCTCAGTGCGATAGAGATTGGCGGCGAGGGCAAAGAGCCACGTTGAAAATGCAGCGTCGGCGCGCCACTGGGCCAGATTGCGGAAGGCGCGCAGAAAGGCTTCCTGGGCCATCTCCTCGGCGCGCCCGCGGTCGCGGCAAAAGCGCCATGCCAGATTGACGAGGGGCGTTTGCCAGCGCCGCACCAGACCCTCGAACGCCGCGGTCTCGCCGGCCAGCACACGCAAGACCAGCGCGCGGTCCTCGTCGGGGTTGGCAGGGATGTTCACGTTCCTGTTGGGTACGACTTGCCCTTATGGTGCGCGGTTTCACTTTTTCTGTCGAGGGCGCCGCGAAAGAAATTTGCAACCGAACTGCAGAGGCCCTGGTCGTACCGGGTGAAGCGATGGAGAGCGGATCCATCGGAGCCATGGAGGGCGTGATGCCAAGTGAAGGTTTGGAAGCAATGTCGCTGTTCGGATTTCTTGCAGTGGGAGCTGTGGCGCTCTTCACTATGATTGCGATCTCCTCGTGGGCCGATGCGCGGCGCCGGGAGCGCGAGAGCTACTACCGGAACGACATGCTGAAGAAGCTTGCCGAGGCTCAGGGCGCGGGTGCGGAGTCGGCGCTGCAACTGCTTCGCGAGGAAGCGCGGCTGGAGGCGATCAGGAAACGGCAGGATATGCGGATCGCCGGCCTCGTGACGCTGGCGGTTGGCATTGGGGTGACGATTTTCCTGCGGGCGCTGATCCCGCATGCGCCGATTTTTCTGTGCGGGCCACTGATCATGCTGATCGGTGTGGCGCTCTACGGCGGCTCATACCTGGTAACGACTCCGGATACGCCCGCGGGCGGAGGGGTTTAGCGCCACGAACTGAGAGCTATTGCGCAGCCAGACGCTGGCGGTAGCGCTTTTTCCTGCGGCGCCAGATGGCGTATCCGGCGAGGAAAATGCCGATGGACACGGCCCATGAGCCTTTTTCGAAATAGCCCTGGAAAGAATGGAAGGCTCCGGCGAACAGGTAGCCCGCAACCGCCATGGACGAGACCCAGGTGGCCGCGCCCATGGCGTTATAGAGCAGGAACTCCCTCCATTGCATGTTGAGCGCCCCGGCCACGGGGCCAATGACGGTGCGCAAGCCGAAAATATAACGGGCCCAGAAGACGGTCGCCTTCCCGTGCTTTTCAATCTGGTCTTTGGCGACAGCGATGTCTTCCTCCATGGAGAACTTCCGCTTGAGCCAGCGGAGCAGGCGCGGGCCCAGCCATCGTCCGGCGAGAAAGCCGAGGTTGTCGCCGAGAGTGGCGGCCGCGATGCCAACGACGATCACCCAACCCAGCTCGAGCCCCCGAGCCTTGTGCGACAGGAAGCTTGAAAACATCAGGGTCGCCTCACCGGGCACGGGGAATCCTGCATCCTCCGCAAAGAGACCCACGCCGAGAGCGAGGTAGCCCCAGCGCAGAAGGGCATAGCGGATGATGTGAACAAACCAATGCATGCGGGATTCCGAGCAGGCGGACCTGCTAGTTGGATGGCAGTCATCCAACGCCGCGGCACAGCAAATTTGGACTCGGCGGCACGCACGCGCGGAAGCACGCATCCATACAAAGAGACCGCAAGCAAAAGGGAGTGCTTCCAAATCCGAAGGAGACTTATGACTGACGTCGTGAATGAGATCGGCAAGAGCTTCAGAATGAGCGAGACCGAGCAGAAGATCCGGTATGGCATCGGGTCGGCAGCAGCGGCGGCCGCGATCTTTGCGCCGCTCAGCTACAAATGGAAAGGCGTTCTGACCGCTGTTGCGGCGGAAACCATCCTCTCGGCCATCTATGGCATTTCGCCCGGCCGGCGGCTATTGCACATCTAACCCATCGACGCGGGCAATCGCACCCAGCGGCGATTGTCCGCCATCTCTACCTGAGAAGCATTCCCCGGAGAAACCGATTCCGCGGCGACTGCGCCGCGATCCCTCGAGACCTGCATGGGCTTTTTCAAATCCGTCGCGCTGAACGGAGTATTGATCGCGATTGTGGCCCATGGTCTGATCGGCATCTCGCTGGTCTGGGACAAAATCCTGCTGAAGCGCAAGGGCATGCAGAACCTGGTGTCGTACGTCTTCTGGCTGGGGGCGATCAGTATCTTCGGCCTGGTTCTCATCCCCTTCGGCTTCCATATGCCGTCGGGCAAGATCGCCGCCCTCGCGCTGGTGGCGGGCTTCTGCGATTTGCTGGCCAGCTACTTCTACTACGCGGCGCTGAAAGCCGGCGAAGCTTCGGAGGAGCTGGCGGCGATGGGCGGATTCACCCCCGTCGCAACCATGGCGCTCTCGATTCCGCTGCTGGGACTCCGGTTTTCCGGGCAGTTGACCGGGTTTGCGGTGATGACGATGGGCGGCTTCGTGATGTTCTTCGCGGAGAAACTGCCGCTCAAACGGATGCTGCCGCGGGTGATCGCCGCGGCCGTGTTGTTCGGGCTCACCGATGTGCTGCAGAAGATCGTGTTCAACGAGGCGAAATTCGTCAGCGGCTACGTATTTTTCACCATCGGAACGTTTGTGGGATCGGCGGCGCTGCTGCTGCGGCCCACATGGAGACGGCAGATCTTCCGGCACTCAGAAGAAGCGCCGCCGCGCAGCAAAATCGGATACATGCTGAATCGCCTGATGGCCGGCGTCGGCTCCTTTCTGGTGGTTTTTGCGGTCAGCCGCACGGCTCCGTCGCTGGTGGAGGCGATCTCCGGCGTGCGCTACGTGATCATCTTCCTGGGAGCGTTCGCGGTCACCACCTGGAGGCCCTCCTGGTTCCGCGAGGACTTCACCGCGCGGGCGCTGGTGGTGAAGCTGGTAGGGACCGGCCTGGTGATCGCCGGGCTGATTCTCGTGGGCCTGCACGGCGGAACAGCGGGAGGTGGGCCGAACTGAGGGCTCACCAGTTCGGGCGCTCGCGGTTGCGCGGCGGCGGTCAATTTCAGGAACGCTAGAGAAGTTCTCTGATCCTGCGCTCGTCGTCCGGAGGCCAGGACGGCCATCGTTCCTCGCGAAGCGCCTGAGGCTTAGTGTGGGAGATGAGGTCCGCTAAAGAAGGCGGCGGCTCGCTGGCCGCTGCGTCGGGTGTGTCGCGGGCAGGAGAATCGGCCGGCCATTCGTCCATGCGAAAGGAACCAATCCGGCCA
>JASIAO010000304.1 GCA_030041955.1 Acidobacteriaceae bacterium
GCGACGTAGTAATCGTCATCGGGCTCACCGTGACCGTCACGGCGGTAATCGCCGAGACCGCATTCACCATCACCGTCGCGCTGCCCGAGACCGCCGTATCCTCAGTCGACGTCGCTGTGATGGTCGCCGTCCCCGCCTCCGCCGGCGTGAATATGCCCGAGCTCGAAATCGTTCCCATGCTCGACGGGCTCACCGACCATGTCACCCCGCTCGAGTAATTCCCTGTCCCTGTGACCGTCGCCGTCGCTTGGCTGGTCTGCGCCGTGGTGATCGTCGCCGGGCTCACCGATACCGAAACCGAGGTCACCTGCGGCGACGGAATGCTGTGCGTCCCGCTGCTCCCGCACCCCAATGCAGTCACCACCGCCAGCACCGCGGCACACACGCCCACCGACCAACGCATCGCGCGCATCACTCCCGGTCCTTCCGTCCCCAAAACGATTTTGTGGAGCATTGTACGCGTTCCGCTACACGCTTCGATGTGCCCTTCACGGCCCCTCTAAACCTGTGATTTGAACGTGAATTCTCCTTGTTATCTGTGCTCTTGCGGTGAAAGCGATCAATTCCCGACCAGCTCCATCGGTTAAACTCTCAGGGCAAACTTCCGGAGGAGAATGTGACGATTCCGAGCGCGCGCAGACCACGTCATCCCGCATTCCTGCTTGTCATCTGCCTCGCAGCAACACTCCCCGCCGCCGCCCAGTCGCGCCAGCCCATTCACCACGCCGCACACGCCGCTCCCCACGACCAGTTCATTGCCAATCTCCGCGCTCACATCCATCACGTCTTTGTCATCTATCAGGAAAATCGCTCGTTCGATTCTTATTTCGGAGATTTTCCCGGCGTCGATAACCTTGCTACTCCCGAAGCGCGCGCGCACGGCTTCCGCCAATGGGACTCCATCGACAACGCCTGGATCGTCCCTTACCTCCGCAATGTTTCAGATTCCCTCGACGCCGACCACTCCCGCCCCGCCCTGATCGCCAAATCCGACAACGGCCGCATGGACGACTATGTTTCCTGGGAAGAAAGCCGGCACTCCTCCGATCCCCGCCAGCTCGCCCTGCTCTCCATGGGTCACGACGACTGCCGCACCATCCCCTTCCTCTGGATGTACGCCCACCACTTCACCCTTTACGACCACATCTTCCAGGCCATGTATGCTCCTTCCACGCCGGGCAACATCGATCTCATTGCCAGCCAGACCGGCCTCACCCAGGCTGAGCGCCATCCCGACGAGGTCTTCAAAAAGCCAGGCGGCATCGGTGAGCCGGTCACCGGCGACGCCAATCCCGCCTTCGGCCCCTACGCCTCACCCTCCCAGGCTGGCGCCCAGCATCAGCTCGACCAGACCTACGCCACCCTGATGCTCACTCTCAAGGGCCGTGACGCCGCCGAGGACGCCAAAGCCGACACCGGCGATGTGAAGGACGACATCGGCGAGCTCGCCCGCCTCAACCATCAGGCCATCCCCTGGGCCTGGTACCAGGAAGGCTTCGGCAACGGCCAGGGCGACGACCACCCCGGCTACGTCACGCACCACAACTCACCGCAGTATTTTGGGTATATCCGCCAGAATCCGCAGATGTGGAGCGGCGAGCACGATCTCCTCGACTTCTTCGAGGTCGTGGACCACCACGCGCTCCCGCCAAAGAGCGTCGTCTTCATCAAAGGTGGGTCGAAAAATCCCTTCGGCTGGAAGCCCGCCGATCCACGCGCCGCCAAATTCCTCGGCGACGATGACCACCCCGGCTACTCCGACTCGCAGCTCTCCGAATCGCTCGTCGCCAAAGTCGTCAACACCGTCGCCCGCAGCCCCTACTGGAACGACTCCGCCATCATCATCCTGTGGGACGACTCCGAGGGATTCTACGACCACGTCCCTCCGCCGCAATTTGAGCAGTGCCCCGACCAGCACCCCTGCGGCGATGGACCGCGGGTTCCGCTCATCCTCATCTCGCCCTGGGCCAAATCTGCCGGCGTCGATTCCGATCCCGGCGATCACGCCTCGTTCGCCAAATTCCTCGACGTCCTCTTCAACCTGCCGCCGCTCGCATCGCTTCCCGACGAAAAGCCCTACCTGCCGGAGGGCCCACGTGACACCCTCCCCCAGCTCACCGACCTCACCGGTGGATTCGATCCGGCCCGCCTCGCCGGCCGCCGCGCGCCCATCTCCGCCAGCGCCGCCGAGATCCCGGACCCTGTCGTGAATCACTTCCCGCCGCAGATGACCTGCCGCGACACCGGCGTCGCTCCGGTCCCCATCCCTGGCGGCTCGCTGACCTGGCCCAAGGGCTTCACCAACCCCTTCTCTTAATAAATCCCCCGGTGTGCAGTTCGGCCCAGGCCTGGCGCAGCTCTTCCGGAGTGTTCATCACAATCGGGCCCTGCCATGCCACCGGCTCTTCGATTGGCTGGCCGCTCACCAACAGGAAACGCATCCCGTCCGGCCCGGCCTGAACCTGGATCTCGTCGCCACGATCAAAGAGCACCAGTGAGTGGTTTTTGGCGTCGTAGACCGGTTGAGCATTTGGATCGCTGCCGCTCTCGGTCAACACCGCTCCTGGTTTGCTGGCATCCCTGAACGTTCCTGCTCCGGCAAAAACGTAGGCAAATGCGTTCCTCGTCGTTTCCACCTTCAGACGTTTGCGCTGGTTCGGCGGCACAGAGATATCCAGGTACTGCGGCTCCGCCGCCACGCCATCCACCGGGCCACGTTTGCCCCAGAACTCGCCGCAGATCACCCGCACCTTCGTCCCATCGTCGTCGGTGACCTCCGGAATCTCGCTGGCCGGTATGTCCTGGTAGCGAGGATCGGTCATTTTCAGCCTTGAGGGCAGGTTGGCCCAGAGCTGGAAACCATGCATCCGGCCCTGCTCGTCGCCTTTGGGCATCTCCTGGTGGAGGATTCCGCTGCCCGCCGTCATCCACTGCACGTCGCCGGCACCCATTTTGCCCTTGTTGCCCAAGCTGTCACCGTGTTCCACGCTGCCGGCCAGCACATAAGTGATGGTTTCGATGCCACGGTGCGGATGCCAGGGGAAACCGGCCAGATAATCTGCTGGGCGTTCGTTTCTAAAATCGTCCAGCAGCAGGAAGGGGTCGAACTCCTTTGTTTTGCCGAAGCCGAAGGCCCGCTCCAGGCGCACTCCGGCACCCTCCAGGGTGGGCTTGGTGGTCAGAATCTCTTTTACTGGTCTGAGGGACATGGGGTAACTCCTGGCCGGTTGGGGACCAAGCATAGGATGAGCGACCTTCTGGAAGGATTCGGGACGGTGATCAGTGATGAGTGATCAGTGATCAGTGATCGGATATCCCGGAGACGCAGGGTACCCCCGGGGGGTGGGGCGGGTGGCTGGTGATTGATTCTAAAGGCCGTCGAGGGTAATGCGTTTTGGGTATTACCCGGAGAGGCAGGGTTTAGGGGATAGGGATCAGGGGTTGGGAGCGGGGTAGAGGGGGCGGGATCGGCGACGGCCTGGAGGTCGTCGTCGAGGAGGTTGGCGGGAGTGGGGTCGCATTCGGAGGGGTCGAGCTTTTTCCGGCGGCGGAGGCAGGAGGAGCAGCAGCGGTCGTAGCGAGGTCCGAGGCAGCCGAGGGTGGACGAGGGGCAATGGTAGCGTTCGCCGGGGCCGGGCAGGTCGTACTTGTCTTTGCCGGCCCGTTCTGTGCCCGACGAGGGGGCGCGGCGAAGCTCTTTCCGACGAGCCCTCTGCTCGTCGCCCCAGGGGTCTTCGGGCTTCCGATCGTCCGGCTCCCCGTCTGGTGAGGGAGGCTCGTCGTTGCGCCGGTCAGGAGCGAGCTGATTGTGAGGATGGACCTGATCGGCGAGATCCCAGGGAGTGGGGCCGGGCGGCGGCTCGGGGCAGAGGGGGTTGGGCTCGGGGAGATCGCCGTCGGCGCTGATGAATCCCTCGTGATCGTAGCCGAGGCGGGAGACCTGCTGGCCGGGCACAGGATCGGCGGGGGAACCGGGCTGCGAGTCGGGGTGAGCGGTTTTGACGGCGCGGGCTTCACGGGCTTCCCGGCGGTCGCGCTGGGCGACGACATAGGCGGCGACCTGAAGGGCGTAGATGGTGGTGCGGGCGCGGATGGGGTCGAGCTGGTTGGAGAGGAGGCTGTGGGTGACCTGGGTGAGGAGGAGGGAGATGGAGGAATCGTCCTCGAGGAGGGGGATGGCGACGTGTTTGGGGTCGGGGAGGGCGGGATAGCGGTGGTTGTAGTGGGTGAAACAGAGATGGAGGCCGTGGAGGGGCTCGTTTTTGCAGCGCTTGCCGTTGACGGTGAGGGCGCGGCAGCGGGGTTTGTCGAGGGGAAGCGCGGGGGCTTCAGGGATTGTGGCTGGTTCGTCGGGCATGGTGGTCCTTTGGAGGGGCGGTCGGCGGCCGGGAGCCGGGTTCGGCTGGGAAAAGGAAAAGGCCGCCCGAAATGGGCGGCCTTCTTGTTTTTTCCTCTATAACTTCAGTATAGCAGGCTGGAAGAATTGGGGTGCCAAAATTGTTGGCCTGGAAGTGGCCTGGAATGAGGGGGGACACGAAAGTAACGGGGCGGAAAAGCTTGACGGTTTTTGGGGGGGCGGGGGATGGTCGGGGCGGGAGCAATATTAGCGGTTCTTCGCAGTTGGTGGAATCCTTTCTTGCTTCCCGATCAGCGGGAGACCCACGGCCCGCCCTGCGTTCCCAAGCCTCCCTAAGATGATTGACTTATTCTTTGACACGAAGCGTAAGCCGGGACCGAAAGAGGAGCCGTCCCCTCGCCGCGTCATTTTGAGCGATTTTGTTGAGCGATTTTGCAAACAGTTGTAGGAACGAAGATTGGTGGGCGTCGCTCGGCGCGGGTCTGCTATGCTGCTCGCCAGATTCCCGGGTCTAGACAGTCAGAAGGCCGCGTTCTTGCTGGGCATGACCAAAGCACCCTCTGGCTCATGCGACCGAGAGTGAGGCGTTTTATGGGCGACGCGAGCAGATGGAAATGGAGTCCCCTCGCCACATGGTCGTTAACGGCTGTCGCTTCGCTCGTGCTCTGGTGCGTCGAAGCTCGCGGATCGCGATTGAAGGCGATTCTGGTTATTAGCCTGAGCCTTTCGTCTTTCATCATCGGCGCTCTCGCAGGATTCCTCTTCACCAGCTACGGCGAAGAGACAGCAACAGTCGGCAAAGTTCGGGACTGGCTCATCGGAGGC
>JASIAO010000305.1 GCA_030041955.1 Acidobacteriaceae bacterium
CGCATGGGCGTGGTGCGCAGCCGGTAGCTGCGTTCCGCTTTGCCGATCCGCATGGGCAGCAGCGCCGCCTCGCCTTCCTCGCCCGTGCTGGCGCGCTGCATGGAGACCGCGGCCCGGATGGCGTTGAGGATCTTGTCCCCGCCGGGCGTGCTGGCCAGCACCATCCGGTCGGCCTCCGGGTTGACTGAGGAGCTGCCCAGAAGCTCGACCGCCGCCTGGTTCAGCTTGAGCACCTGGCCTTTGCCGTCGGTGACGATGACCGGCTCGAAGATGGAGCGGACCACCGCGTCGATGAGCTGAAATTCCATCTGGCGGCGCCCCGATTCGGTTTCACGCAGGTCGCGCAGGCGGACCGCCAGACGGTTGAGTTCGGTGGCGATCGCCCCCAGGTCGTCTTTGGAGCGCCATTCGACGCGCTGATGCAGGTCGCCCTGGCCGATGCGCCGGGCCACACGGGCCGTGCGCCGCAGGGGCACGATCACCAGGAACAGCATCACCGCGGAAATCACTGATGCCGCCGCGATGGCCAATCCGCAGGCGGCGATCAGGCGCGCCCGCAGCGCCTCCTGCTGGCCGCGCAGAGCGCCTACCGCCATGTGGCGGCGCGCCGAAACCTCGTTCATATTGCGGCTCAGTTCGGACTGAAGCCCTTCCAGCTCCTGCGTCAGATCCACCGCATTGCCGGGCGGGTGAGCGGCGAAGCGCGCGTGCCGGTCTGCCAGCCGGCCGATGTGGATGGAGCTGTCGAAGGCAGTCACATCGCCGGCTGCGGATTCGAGGATGGCCTGCGTCTGCCGCGCCTGGTCGCGGAACTCGGCCATGGATGCGGTGCCGGCGGCGACGCGCGCCGCTATCAGCTCCTCCTCGGCCATGGCTGCCTGCGCCGACGCCAGCGAGGTAACCGCGGTCTCCGCCACGTGCACCTGCGCATCCAGCGCGCCCAGGTGCACGAACGAGGTGCGCACCAGCATGCTGACCGTCGTGACCAGCGCGATGAGCAGCAGGCATCCGAGAATGAGTCGTTGATAAAGGCTGAGCATGGGCCGCGGGGCGAATCAGCTTCGAATCTTGAGGGTAGAAGCGCAGCCGCAACGATGCAAGACGCTTCTAGTGCCCCCCGCGGTAACGGGTGAGCACGTCGTTCAGCGTCAGGACGCCTTCCAGGGTGCCCCGGCTGGCGCGATTCTGCACCGGCAGCAGTGGCCAGCGCGGGAAGTAATGGAGCGCGGTGTCGAGGGGCAGATCCGGAAACAGCAGGGGAGCGCGATCCGTCTTGACGGCCCGCTGCACCGGTGTCTCCGGAGCCAGAGTGGCCGAGGCGGCGGTAAGCTCCTCCGTGCTCATGGCGTACCAGGTGCCGTCGGGCAGACAGACCAGGCAGGCGGCGGCTTTCGACTGAGCCACCGCTTCGGTGACCGCCCGCAGTTCGTCGCTCCCGCGCACCACCGGCACGCCGACCGGCTGCAGGGCATCCTCGATGTGCAGCGAGGATTCTTCGCGCTGCTCTTCCATCGAGGGAAGGTCGAGGCCGTCCTGGTGCGTGAAGATCTCGAAGATGCCCACCGGCTGCAGGCTCCGCGACAGCAGCCAGGCGATGGTGTTGGCGAGAATCAGCGGCAGGATGATGGAATAGTTGCCGCTGATCTCGAGCACCATAAAGACCGAGGTCAGCGGTACGCGCAGGAATCCGGCGAACAGCACTCCCATGCCTACCAGCGAGTAAGCGCCCACCGTTCCGGTCAGGTGAGGGAAGAAGTGCTTCTCGAAGGCGCCGACGGCTCCGCCCAGCATGGCCCCGATGAACAGCGTGGGTGCGAACATGCCGCCCGGTGTTCCGCTGGAGAAGGAGAGCGTGGTCGCCAGCAGCTTCAGCAGCGTGAGCGCAACCAGTACCTCCCAGATGAACTGGCCGTGCATGGCCTGGTCGATCACGCTGTAGCCGACCCCCATCACCTGAGGGAAGCCGAAGTAGCCGATGGCGCCGACCATCAGCCCGGCAATGGCCGGCTGTATGTACTGCGTCCTGCGCGGCAGGGCGCGCAGGCGCGGTCGCAGGTAGCCGAGGATCTTGGAGAATAGCGGGGCGATGAGGCCCCCGATCACCCCCAGAACCGCATACGCCAGCAGCTCGCGGGGATCCCTGAGCTCAATCGAGGGGATGCGGAACATGGGCTCGGAGCCGAGGAAGCCGCGCACCACCACCACGCTGGAAATGGCGGCGAGCACCAGGGAGCCGAGAACCGCGGCGCTCCAGCTCCCGATGACTTCCTCGATGACGAACAGGATCGCGGAGATGGGCGCGTTGAAGGCGGCCGCCAGCCCGGCAGCCGCGCCAATGGGCGCGAACATGCGCAGGCGGCGGCGGGACACGTGGAAATTGCGCGCGATGATCGAGGCCACCCCGGCGCCGATCTGCAGCGATGGGTCCTCCGGCCCCAGCGAGTGGCCGCTGCCGATGGCCAGTGCGGAGGTGACGAACTTTCCAATGACGGTTCGGATGGAGATGTAGCCGTCGTAGACATA
>JASIAO010000306.1 GCA_030041955.1 Acidobacteriaceae bacterium
TGGCGCAGCACCCGCGCATAGAAATAGTGGGCGCGGGCGAGCTGAGGCGAGAGCTTGAGCGCGGTGTCGAGCACCTGGCGCGCGCCGGCAAGATTTCCTTCCTCCAGGCGGACGCGGCCGATGTTCACCCAGCCGTCGGGGTTGGCGGGATCGGCCTGGGTAGCGTGGGTGAAGGCGATTTCCGCGGCGCGCAGGTCGCCCTGGAGAAAGAGGCCGATGCCGTAGTCGTTCCAGCGCGACCAGTCGGATTTTTGCGTAGCGATTTGCGCGGCGGGCAGGGGCGCGCCGGCGGGCAACACGGTCAGCTCGGCAGTGGACTGGGCCATGACGACGATGGGCAAGTTGGGGATGGATTTGATTTTGCCGGAGACGTCGCTCGTGCTGGCAGTGAAGACCATGCGGCGATCGTCGTAGGCGGGCGTGACATCGTGCGGGCCGGTGGTGATGAATTGCCCAGCGAAGGAAAACTGCGTGTTGACCAGCGCGAACTTGCGGTAGTTGAGGCGCGCGACCAGATGGATGTGGCCGCGAGCGTCTTTCGGCACGCGCAGGCGGAAGTGGACGGTGTCCGCGGCGCCGGGAGGGATGAGATGGACGTAGACGGTGGCACGGTCGGCCCACGCGTTGCGTTTATTGATGGGGTTATCGTGCTGGTCGATCTGGAGCGATCGGTAGAATTCGGCGCCGGGATCCACGGGGCCCCGGCCGTGATCCTCGACCATGCCGCTCCAGAAGAGGACTTTGCCCTGATCGTCGGTGGCTTTGAGCTCGACCCAGCAGTCGAAGGCGTCCACGGTGCCGCCAGGGAAGAAATGGCCGACGCCGATGGTGCGGACGACGACGTCGACGCGAGCGGTTTCGCCGGGGGTGACGGTTCCCTGGACGCGATTGAGAGGCGCGGTGACGGGCGCGAGATTGGTCTCGCCGAGCTCGCCGGCGGGCGTTTGCTGCTCGGACTCTTCGCCAACGGCGAAGGTCGTTGAGAGCTGCATCTGCGCGGGCACGCTCGAACCCTGCACGACCTGCCGCTTGCCGGTTTCAGGGGAGATGGCGAAGATGTCGATGCTGACCTTGTGATCCTGGAGGAACTGCTCGGTATCGTCGAGCTGCGTCTTGTCCTGGTTGGCAAAGGGGAGCGCCGTATTGGCGGCGAGGAAGCGATGGGAGTGGACGAAGCCGTCTATGTTTCCGGCGTCGTTCGAGCGGACTTCCATCATGTGGCAGGTTTCGCAGTTTTCCGGATGCGGTGGGTAATAGAAGGAGCGCGCGCCGAAGCCGGAGACGCCGCTGGCCTGCCAGTTGTCGTAATCATCGAAGCCCCGCACCCAGCGGTAGTGGTTGACGGGATCGTCGAGGTGAACCTTGTGGCAGACGGAGCAGTATTCGCCGGGGGTGGTCCGCATGAACGGCTTGAGGAAGGTGCGGCGATGCGGCTCAGGATTTTCTTCGATGAGGAAGTCGATGAGGTGGTGCAGGAGCGGATTTTTGCTGTCGACCAGCTTGAAGAGCGGGGGATATTCAAGGATGTAGTCGGCGTTGCCCATGGTGCTGTTCACTCGGCGGATGGAGTGGCAGACCATGCAGCCGATGCCCGCCTGAGCGGCCGGCGTGAAGATGCGATCTTTGATGGGCGTGTTGAAGTTGCCGGGGAAAAAGAGCGCGGCATCGTGGCAGCCGGCGCACCATTTCGAGGCCTGCACGCCGTCGACCGACTGCATGTAGACGACGGCTTGGCGATACCACTGATTGTTAAATGACGAATAGTGGTGCGCGGAGCTTTCCCACTGCTTGTAGATGTCGGCGTGACACTGCTTGCAGGTTTCGGAGTCGAGGAAGTAATCCTCGGGAACGGTTTTGCCGGTGCTGGTTTCCGCGGAGCTGGGGAAGAAGGGACTCTTCGGGCCTCCGCCTTCCTGGTACATCGATGCCGGGGCAATGGAGGGATTATGAATTGTGTAGGCGCGCTGCCAGGGTACGGTGCGCAGCCACCACGCGCCGGCTGCGACTCCGGCGATGAGCACGAGACATGCGGCAAGACGGGCGGCGGTGAGGAGCGGAGTGCCGCTGAGCCATCCGCGATGGCCGGCCCAGACGAAAAGCAGAACAGCGCAGGCGAGTGCGGAGACTACTTCGTGCGTGTATAGAACGGGCCACATTTCGCGGCGCGCGCCGGTGAAGATGATGACCGCGCCGAAGGCTCCGCCGATGAGGAGGACGGCCCAGCCGAATTTTTCCCATGCACTGCGGCCGCGCAGCAGGCGAGCGATGAAGGGCACGGCAAAAACCAGAAAAATGGCCCCGGCAACGATGTGCAGGAGGACGACGCACTCGTAGAAGATGGTCGCGGAAGGAAACGCGAAGAGATAAGCCGCGCTGGCAGCCAGTCCCACTGCGCCAGCAATGAGGAATCGTCTCATCGACGCGCCTGGAGTCTCCTGAGGAAAATTATTTGCGAGTCAGGCGCCTCTTCTCGCCCGACCATGCAACAGGATACTCGGCGCAGGACGCTGCGCGAAAGCTGAAACGCGGGTGCAGCAACTTACCGGAAGGTTGCGGTGCGCAGGAAGTCGAAGGTACCGGAGGGGTCGAGCTGGATGTTCGTGATGCGGCGGTCGTGGACGACGACGGTGTCGAGATACCAGAGATTGATGTCGGGGAGGTCGCGCGCGGCAAGTTGCTGAATCTGGATGTAGTCCTGCAGACGGCGCTGGTCGTCGGCGGTGGAGGCGGCGTCGGCGATGAGGCGGTCCATCTCGGGGTTGGAGTAGAAGCCGCGATTGGCGCCGTGGGGCGGGAACGCGGAGCTGGCCCAGATGTAGCGGAAGATGTCAGGGTTGGCGTTGCCGCCGATCCAGCGGCCGGGCGCGAGCTGGAAGGCGCCGCGGACGATGTCGGCGTAGTAGGTGGCGAACTCGTAGCTGCGGATGTCGAGAGCGATGCCGACCTGGGCGAGCTGCTGCTGAATGGCCACGGCGATGAGGCGGACCTCCTCCTCGTTGGAGGTCTTCATGGAGATGTGGAAGCGGATGCCATCAGGGCCGCGGTGGTATCCGGCTTGATCGAGGAGCGCATTGGCGGCAGCGGGATTGTAAGGATGCTGGACAGTGGCCCCGGTCCATGCCCAGTGGCCAGGCGGGAGGGTGCTTTCGGCGGGGCGTGCTTCGCCGCGACAGAGCGCCTGAATGAGCAGCGGCCGATTGATGGCCAGAGCGATGGCGGTGCGCACGCGCACATCGCGGAGGATGGGATCGCGGGTGTTGAAGACGATGTAGTAGAGGTTGGTGCCCGGACCCTCGTCGACGGCGAGGCGGTGGTCGCTGCGCAGCGCGTAGACGACATCGGGCGGCAGCGCGTTGCTCTCGACGTCGGCAGAGCCTTTTTCGAGCTCAAGGGCGCGCGTGGTGGCGTCGGGCACGACCGCGAAGCGGATGCGCGGGATGCTGGGGAGCGGTCCCCAGTAGCTGGGAGCGCGGGCGAGGACGACATCGCGATCGAGCTGCTGGCTGACGAACTCAAAGGGGCCGCTGCCGATGGGGTGACGCCAGAAATCGCGGCCGCTGCCATAAGGCACGATGCCGATGGCGCCGTCGCAGAGGTTGAAGAGCAGCGAGGGATCGGGGGTCTTGAGGTGAAAGATGACGGTCGCTGGATCGGGCGCGTCAATGCGGGCGATGCTGGTGTAGGAGCCGGCCTTCACCGTGATGACCGTGCCGTTCATCATGGAGTCGATGGTCCACTTCACGTCGCGCGAGGTGAGCGGGCGGCCATCCTGAAAGTGAACGCCGGTGCGCAGGTGAAAAATCCAGGTGAGTGGGTCGGGATTTTGCCAGCTGGTGGCCAGCGCTGGGTCGAGACCGAAGTGAGCGTTGCGGCGCACGAGGGGATCGAAGATGAGGGCATCGATATGCTCTGCCTGGCCGTCGGTGCCGATGCGGGGATCGAGGTTGGCGGGGCTCGACTCGATGAGCATCACGACGGTGTCGGGGGAGGGTTTGCGGGCGCAGCCGGTGCAGCAGCAGAGAACAGCGATCAGAGAACAGAGAACAAAAAGGCAGCGTGCAGCGTGCAGCGTGTAGCGTGCGGCGAAGGCGCGCCGGGCCGGGGACAGCTCAGACATAGGTGATTTGACCCAGAATAGCGGGGCGGGCGGCTCCGGTCGCGGATGGAACGTTGCCGGGGAGATGATGCCAGGTCTGATACGCAAGCAGCGCGAAGGCGACGGCTTCTTTGGCTTCGGCGGGAATTCCTGAGGCGTCGCTGGCGGTGACGGTGCATCCGAGCGGCGCAAGACGTTCGCGCAGCATGGAGAGCAACGTGGCGTTGCGCGCCCCACCACCGGAGACGATGACGTCGATGGGGTTTTTCTGGGCGAGGGAGCCGGCGAACCGGCGAATCGCGTCCGCGATGCTTTCGGCGGTGAGCGCAGTCGCGGTGGCGAGGGCGTCTTCCGGCTTACGGCTGAGCTCGCGGCACGCGGCGAGGAATCTTGCGGCGTAGGCGGCGCCGAATTGCTCGCGGCCGGCGGTTTTGGGAGGATTTCCGCGGAAGAATTCTTCTTTCAGGGCGGCGCGGAGGACGGGTTGAAGAACCTGACCGCTCGCGGCGATGCGGCCATTGCGGTCGTACGGCTTCGCAAAGAGCTTCTGCGCCAGAGCGTCGATGACCATGTTGCCAGGGCCGGTGTCGAAGGCGGTGATCTGGTCCTGCTTTGCGCCGGGAGGAATGAGGGTGAGATTGCCAATTCCACCGATATTTTGAAGGATCCGCCCGCGGCGAGGGTGCGCGAAGAGAACAAAGTCGAGGAGCGGGACGAGGGGGGCGCCCTGGCCGCCGGCGGCCATGTCCGCGGGGCGGAAATTGGAGACGACGGGAACGCTGAGCTCCGCGGCGACGAGGGCCGGCTCGCCGAGTTGCCAGGTACAGGCGATGCGGCGTCCGGCGTAAGGCGCAGGCGATCCCTGGTGGTAGATGGTCTGGCCGTGGCAGCCGATGAGGCTGGGGCGGATTCCGGTGGCATCGACGGTGGCGCGCACGGCTTCGGCATAGGCAAGACCGAGAAGCCAGTTGAGGCGGGCTAGCTCCGCGGCGGAAATTGCGTGGGCATCCATGGCGGCGAGCACGGCTGTGCGAAGAGCGCGGGGGTACGGGAAGGCCCGGTGAGCGAGGAGGTCGAGTTGAGTTCCCTGCTCGGCACGGGTGCGACGCGGAGCAATGCGGACGAGCGCGACATCGATGCCGTCGGCGGAGGTGCCGCTCATAATACCGGCGACGGTGAGCGTCTGAGGAGTGAGAGGTTTGGTCACGCTTGGAGCAATTTTATGCCGCCGCGTGCAATCAGGACCGTGCGCCGTGCCAGCGTTCGGGATCGGCGGAATGGACGGCAGCTTCACCGATTTCGCCAGCGAAGGCCTTTACCTCTTCGCAGAGGCGCTCGAGGCGGTCGGCGGAGAGCGTCTGCCGGCGGGTGGGCTGCAGCCAGCGTTTTTTGGAGCGGTAGACTTTGCGCCACGCGCTGGCCACGGTTTCGGCAAATGCAGGCGAGCGCTCGGACTCCTTCAACATCGCCTCAAAAGCACGGTGGATCAGATCGGGGTCGCGGCAGATAGGGATCATTTGGACGCCGGCGAGGACGGCCCGGATGACGGCATCTTCAATGGACATTTGCGAAAGGATGCCGCCCATCTCCATGTCGTCAGAGACGATGACGCCCTTGAAGCGGATCTGGCGGCGGAGGACGTTGGTGACCCAGTATTTGGAGACGGTGGCCAGTGCGGGATCGCGGCCGGGCCAGGGATAGGCGGCGTGGGCGATCATGGCGAAGGGCAGGCGGCTGGCGACGGCGAGCCAGGGCGCGAGGTCAGTGCGCCACATAAGCCGGGTCTGGCGATGGATGACGGGCGTGGCCTGATGCGGGTCCAGAGTAGCACCGCCGAGGCCGGGAAAATGCTTGCCGCAGGCCAGGACATCTTCCATTTTGAAGCCGGAGAGGAAGTAGCGGGCGTAGTCGATGACGCGCCAGGGCTCGGGCGCGACGGCGCGGCTGCGCAGGATGGAAGCGGACTCAGGCAGTGCGAGATCGAGGACAGGCGCGAATACGGTGTTGAAGCCAAGAGAGCGGGCTTCGCGCGCAATGAGCCAGCCGTGGCGGCGCCAGAGGTTGCGGCGTCCGCTCGAAAAGACGGCAGCGGCCGATGGGATGGGATGGATGACGTCGCGGAGACGGTCGACAAGTCCGCCTTCGAGATCGACGCAGCGAAGGAGGGGCACGGTGCCCATGCGCTCGGCCTCGCGGAGCAGAGCCGTGACCTGAGGAACCTCCTCGATGTTGCGGCGAAAGAGGACGATGCCACCGGGGCGAATGCGCTTCATCCACTCGCGCTCGGCGGCGGAAAGGGTGGTAGCTTCGAGGCCGACGATGAGGATCTGACCGGCCTGCTCGGCCAGTTGCACGTTGCGGCGGCGCGGCATGAAGACCCGCGGCCGACGGCTGGATTGTTTCGGCGAGGTTTCCGAGAGGTGCGTGGATTGGGGGGCGGGTCGTCTCGGGCTCATGGCGATTCTCGTGGGCGAACTCAGGCCGGTTCTAGCCTCGGATCTCGGTCTTTAGTTCTTCGAGCAGGTTGAGCGCCTGGAGAGGGGTCAGGCTATCGATGTCGGTCTCTGCCAGACGATCGAGGATGCGCTGCGAAAGCGGAGTGAACATGGTGAGCTGAAGAGACGGCTCGGTTTCCGCGGCGACGTTATGCCGCTCGGAGCGTTCATGCTCTTTCAGCACCTGGCGGGCGCGCTGAATGACCGCCGGGGGCAGCCCGGCCAGGCGCGCCACGTCGATCCCATAGCTACGATTTGCAGGCCCCTGTTCTATCCGATGCAGAAAAACGATTCCCTGGGTTGTTTCTTTTACTTCCACATGGAGGTTTTTGAGGCGCGGGAACTGCTCGGCGAGCATGGTGAGCTCGTGGTAATGAGTTGCGAACAGGGCCCGGGCGCCTACGTGGCGCTGAAGATGCTCGAGAGTAGCCCAGGCCAGAGCGAGGCCGTCGAAGGTCGAGGTTCCGCGGCCCATTTCGTCGAGCAAAATCAACGATTGCGTGGTCGCGGTGTTGAGGATGGTCGCGGTTTCGGTCATTTCGACCATGAACGTGGAGCGGCCGCGCGCCAGGTTATCGCTGGCGCCGATGCGGGTGTAAACGCGGTCGACGATGCCGTAGGTCATGCGCTGGGCAGGGACAAAGCTGCCCATCTGCGCGAGGATGACCAGCAGCGCGGCCTGGCGCAGGTAGGTAGATTTGCCGCCCATGTTGGGCCCGGTGATGAGGAGCAGGCTGGCGTGAGAGGTGTTGGGGCCGGCGTCGAGGAAGAGGTCGTTGGGGACGAAGCGGGCGTCGCCCTGGTCTTCCATGAGGCGCTCGATGACGGGATGGCGGCCGGCGGCGATTTCGAGGATGGGAGCCGGGTCGATGCGGGGTCGGATGTAGCTGCGGAGGCTGGCCAGATGAGCGAAATTGGCGACGAGGTCGATTTCCGCGACGCAGGCGCTGGTGCGGCGGATGCGGCCGGCGTTTTCGACGACGCGAGCTCGGAGGGCGGCGAAGAGGCGCTTCTCGATCTCGACGCACCGCTCCTGGGCGGTGAGGACCTTGGTTTCGTAGTCCTTGAGTTCGGGAGTGGTGAAGCGCTCGGCGTTCACCAGGGTCTGCTTGCGTTCGTAATCGGCGGGGACGCTGGGGAGATTAGATTTAGTGATCTCGATGTAATAGCCGAAGACGGAGTTGAAGCGGACTTTGAGCGAGGCGATGCCGGTGCGGCGGCGCTCGCGGTCTTCGATGGCGGCAATGGAGGCGCGGCCGCTGGAGCCGATGGAGCGGAGATCGTCGAGCTCGGGGTCGACCCCCGCGGCGATCACGCCACCTTCAGCGAGGGTGAGAGGCGGCTCGGGGACAAGTGTTGAACAGATGGCGGCGCAGAGGTCGTCGAGGGGATCGAGGGCCGCGGCGATCTGCGACCAGAACGACAAGCGTTCAGCGTTCAGCGTACAGCGTTCAGGAACTGACCCCGAAGGGGCCGATGCGGCGCTCGCTGGCTCCGGGGGGGAGGAAAGGGCGGCGGCCGATTTGAGGACTTCGGGCAGATGGCGGAGGGATGAGGCGAGGGCGAGGACATCGCGTGGCCCGGCGCTGTCGAGAGAAATGCGAGCGAGCAGGCGGTCAAGGTCGAGGATGCCGGAGAGCGAGCGGCGGAGCTCCTCACGGTGAATGAGGTCGAGGCGGGCGGCATCGACGGCGGCATAACGGGCCTCGATAGCCGCGGGGGCGATCATCGGCCGCAGCAGCGACGCGCGGAGCAGGCGCTTGCCCATGGGGGTGCAGCAGGCGTCCATGGTGCGGTAGAGCGTGGTTTCAGGGCCGGCGTCGAAGAAGAGTGGCTCGACCAACTCGAGGTTGCGCGCGGTGACCTGGTCGAGATGGAGGTGCTCGGCGCGGCGGTAGAAGTGGAGCGAATCGACGTGGCCGGCGTCAGATTGCTGGGTGGATCGGACGTAATGGATGATGGCTCCGGCGGCGATGGCTGCGGCGGGGTGGTTGGCGAGGCCGAAGCCCTCAAGGGAGTGGCTGCCGAGCTGGCGCTGAAGGAGCGGGATGGCGAAGTCGGCGGAGAAGGCGAAATCATCGACGGGAGTGCGGGTTTTTAGCTGGGCGAGGAGCGGATCGAGCGTAGCCGGGTCGCTGATTGCGCAGAATGGGCCACGGGAAGCGGGAAAAATCAGCTCGCTGGGGACGAGGCGCAGCAGCTCATCAAGGCATTGGGCGGCAGCGCCGGGGCCGGAGAACTCCGTTGCGCGAAAATCCCCCGTCGACAGATCGAGGTAGGCGAGGCCGACGGAGTCGGTGTCCGCCCCTGCGCGGAATGACGGGGCGGTCGGACTCCCGATGAAGTGGACCGCAGCCAGGTAGTTGCTCTGCTCGGCGGCGAGGGCTGGATCGAGCGCGGTGCCGGGGGTGAGGACGCGGGTGACTTCGCGGCGGACGATCTTTTTGGCCAGCTTTGGATCTTCCATCTGGTCGCAGATTGCGACGCGGAAGCCCTTGCGGAGGAGCCGGGCGATGTAGTTCTCGGCGGCGTGGTAGGGTACGCCGCACATGGGGACGCTGCGTTCCTTGTCGCGGGCCGTGAGAGTGATTTGCAACTCGCGGGAGGCGGTTTTGGCGTCGTCGAAGAAAAGCTCGTAGAAATCGCCGAGGCGGAAGAAGAGCAGGGCGTCAGGATGCTGGCGTTTGGCGGCCAGGTACTGGCGCATCAGGGGCGTGTGGGTTTCGATCGTCGCCTCGGACACAGAAGGCTCAGGATACCGCGACCGGCCGTGGAGACGGAGGCGCTTCGCGTTTGCAAAGAACAGTCCGGGACGCGCCAGCGGGTGGTACGCTGGCGGGAATGAGGGCTGGTCTGATTCTGGCAGTGCTGGTTCCGCTGGGGTTCAGCGGGCAGACCGCGGCTGGACCGGATTCCGCGGCGAAGCCGATGCGGACGTTCCAGGATGCGTTGCTGCCTCTGACGTTTGAGTATCCGGCCGAGCTGCAGCCGAGAGATACCGGCGCGACGGCAAGCGGGAATGGCTGTTCGAAGACACTGCTGGTGGTGGGAGTGGGGCAGGATCCGAACCTGGAAACGGCGGGGAGTTCCGGAGCGGCGCAGGCCGGGTCGACGCGTTGGGCGACGATGACGCTGATGGACACAGGGTGCATTCCGCCGCAAGTTCTGAAGAAGACGAAGATGCTCGACCAAATGCTCTCGGGCATGGCCGAAGGGCCGACGCAGACGCTGGGATTGATGCCGATGGAGCAGCCAATTGGTTATCTGCTGCAGGGGCATCACGCGTATCTGGCGGCGGCGCAGGGCGAGCCGGTCTCGACCGACGTTGTTCAGCCGGCGAACGGGGCTGAGGTGCTGGCTGTGGTCGCGGTGTCGGTGAAGGATCACATCCTGATCTGGCGGCTGGCGTCGAACGATCCGAATCTGTTGAATGAAATGCTGGCCAGCCAGGTGGACTTCGGGGCAGGGGCGCAACCTCTATACCCAGGGCATATTGGGTAAGACGCCCGCTCAGGGGTCGGATAGCCCGGCGCTCACGGGTGTGATATTTCTCACATCCGCCGTGGCAAGGGGTTTGGATAATGGGGTGCAGAGACCTGAATCCGGCTGATTCTTTATACTTTTAGTACCTCCGGATTCACGGTCTCCCGTGAGATTCCCCGATGTTCCTCATCTGGCTCCGAGTTGCGGCGATCTTGTATGGCGTGGCCAGCCTGCTGGCCATACCGGCTGTGCTCGGAAACCGTCCACGCGGGCACCGCTTTTGCCTGCCCATGGCCATGGGCGGCTGGTTCTTCCATCTGGTGGCGACGGTGGAAATGATGGCGGCGGCGCACCACCTGATTCCGGTGATGGCCGATGAGATTGTTTCGACCCTCGCGCTGCTGATCGTCGCCGTTTTCTTATTGATTTTCTTCCTGTACCGGACGATTTCGTTTGGATTATTCGCCCTCCCCCTGGCTTTTCTGCTGACCGTGGTTCCGGCGATCGGGCCGGATCGTTATACCTTCGCTTCCCCGCTGGTGCGGAACGGCTGGATTGCGTTCCACGTGGTCATGCTGCTGGCAGCTTATGCCGCGCTGCTGTTCAGCATCCTGGCCAGCATTCTGTATCTGGTGCAGGAGCGGCGGCTTAAGGACAAGCGGTCGCCTGGTTTTCTGACGTGGCTGCCGCCGCTGGCAACGATGGACCAGATTGCACATACCACTCTGGTGTTGGGTTTCTGCTGCATGACGGCGGGACTGTTTGCCGGATCGCTGATCGCCCAGGAGAAAGTGGGCATCGGCTATTTTGCCGATCCCAAGGTGCTGCTGTCCTTTGTGATCTGGGGGATGTACGTCGTGATTTTGTTTGTCCGGCGCAGCACCGGACTGCGCGGACGGCGCGCCGCGTGGGTGACCTCGGGCGTGCTGGTGGCGATGCTTTGTGTCTGGGCGGCGAATCTATTAAGTGGCGTCCATAGTTCCGCGCACAGGTTCGGTCTGAAATGAGATTTCTGGTCACAGGTCTCAACCACAAAACGGCACCGGTGGAGCTGCGCGAGCGGCTGGCGATTGCGCCGGAGGCGCTGCCGGAGACCACACGCGCGCTGATGGCCGAGCCGGGCGTGAAAGAGGCTATGATCCTCTCGACCTGCAACCGGGTGGAAGTGCTGGTGGCGCACAACGGCACCGAGCCGCATCTGCCGGAGTTCCTGGCGCAGCATTTCGCGCTGGATCGGGAGTCGCTGGAGCCGCACCTCTACCAATATCAGGACGAAGACGCCATCCGGCACATGTTTCGCGTAGCGGCGAGCCTGGATTCGATGGTGGTGGGCGAGGCGCAGATTCTCGGCCAGGTAAAGCAGTCGTGGAGCGTGGCGCGGGAACTCGGCGCGGTGAAGGGTCCGCTGGACAAGCTGCTGCAGGGCGCGTTCTCGGCGGCCAAGCGGGTGCGATCGGAGACGGAGATCGGTTCTTCATCGGTATCGATTGCGTCGGTGGGGGTGGATTTGGCGCGGCGCATCTTCGGCTCGCTGGACGGCAAGAAGATTCTGGTGATCGGCGCGGGTAAGATGAGCGAGCTGGCGGCGCGGCACCTGATGCAGCACGGCGCCGGCTCGATTATGGTGGCGAACCGAACGCACGAGCGCGCGGTGAAGCTGGCGGAGCAGTTCATGGGCGAGGCCATCCGATTCGAAAATCTGGACGCGCGCGCGCACGAGGCCGACATCATCATTACGTCGACTGGTTCGACGAAACACATCATCGGCGCGGAGCAGGCGCAGGCGATGCTGCACCGGCGGCGCCACCGTCCGGTGTTCCTGATCGATATTGCTGTCCCGCGCGATGTGGATCCGCAGATCAACCGGATCGAAGGCATCTTCCTTTACGACATCGACGATCTGCAATCGGTGGCGGCCTCGAACCTGGTGGACCGCGGACGCGAAGCGGAGCGCGCGGAAGCGATTATCGCGGAGGAAACAGAGCGGTTCCGGAAGCGCATCCGGACGGTGGACATCACGCCGGTGATCCTGCACGTGCAGGCAAAGACCGAGGAGATGCGTCAGGCGGAGCTGCACCGGGCGCGGCAACTGATGCAGGGGCTGACGTCCGAGCAACAAGCGGCGGTCGAGGCGCTGACGCGCGGACTGATGAACAAGTTTTTGCACCTGCCGCTGCAGGCACTGAAAACCGCGGCGCGCGAGGGCGATGCGTCGGCGCTGGAGGCGATCGGGAATGTGTTTGCGCGCGAGTGCGCGATCCAGAAGGCCGAGAACGAGAGCGAACAGGCCGCAGCGGAGGCGGAGGAGGGCGCCAGCGCACCTCCTGAGGATCTGAAGCCGCGGTGAACCGCAGCTGAAACGCGATACTCTGGTTCCTGATTCCGATGCCTGCGCCCCACGCCAATTCGAACCCCAATCCCTGTTCGCTGCGCATTGGGTCGCGCGGCTCGCAATTGGCGCTATGGCAGGCGAATCACATCGCGGACCGGCTCCGCGGCGCGGGGCACGAAGTCACCATCGAAATTATCCGCACGCTGGGCGATGCCATGCAGCATGTCCCGTTCGCGCAGGTGGGAGACGGCACTCGGGACGGCAAGGGGATGTTCACGAAAGAGATCGAGGAGGCGCTGTTCGATCGGCGCATCGATCTGGCCGTGCACAGCCTGAAGGATTTGCCGACGGAACTGGCTGAGCCGTTCGCGATTGCGGCGATTCCGGAGCGGGTCGATCCGCGGGATGCGTTCGTTTCCGTGAAGCACGCGAGTTTCGAGGCGCTGCCGCACGGGGCGCGCATCGGGACGAGCAGCCTGCGGCGGCAGGCGCAGTTGCGCGCGCAGCGGCCGGACGTGGAATGCCTGGAGTTTCGCGGCAACGTGGACACGCGGCTGCGCAAGCTGGCCGAGGGAAAGGTGGACGCGATCATTCTGGCGTCGGCGGGGCTGGAGCGGCTGGGGCTGACGCAACATCGGCGGGAATGCTTTTCGCCGCTGATCCTTTGCCCTGCGGCGGGACAGGGAGCGCTGGCGATTGAGGTGCGCGCAAGCGATGCGCGGACGCTGGCCGCGCTGGAGTCCCTGAATCACGAGCCAACGCGCTATGCGGTGACGGCGGAACGCGCGGCGCTGGCCGCGCTGGGCGGAGGGTGCCAGGTGCCGATCGGGATCCATTGCTTCGCGGGAGATGAGGGATACAGCATCGTCGCGGCCGTGGCGGCGACGGATGGCTCGGAAGTACTGCGAGTGGCGATGGATCGGCAGAAGGCGGACGCGCAGACGCTGGGGCAGAAAGTTGCTGCAAAGCTGCTGGCTCAGGGCGCGCAGCGGTTGCTGAGCGCGGTGGCGGCGGAGCGCGAGGCCGGCGGCCCGGTGGGCGCGCCGTGATCGAGTTGCCGCTGGCCGGGCGCACCATCCTGGTGACGCGAGCCCGGCATCAGGCGGGAAAACTGGCGCAGGCATTGCGGGAGCAGGGCGCGAATGTGGTGGAGATTCCCGCTATCGAAATTGTTCCACCGCAATCGTACGAGCCGCTGGATCGGGCGCTCGGGAATTTGTCGCAGTATCAGTGGCTCATTTTGACCAGCGCCAATGCAATCGACGCGTTGCGCGGGCGCATGCAGGCGCTGCGGATTGGCGCGGGGAGCTTTACAACGCTGAACATCGCAGCGGTTGGCTCGGCGACCGCCAGGGCTCTGCGGGA
>JASIAO010000307.1 GCA_030041955.1 Acidobacteriaceae bacterium
AGCCTGAGTGGGCTCGGGGTCTGCGCGCGGCACGTGGCCCAGGACGAAGAGCACATCGTGACCAGTCCGCTGCGCATGAGCACGGGGGACCTGATCTGGGTGCTGCCGTTCGGCGTGGCGACGGGGGTCGCGCTCCATTTCGACACACAGGCGATCCAGGACCTGGGTGTGCATCCGAACCGCGAGAACGATTTCGACAAGCTCTCCAGCTATGGCGGGCTGTATCTGCCGTTTGCGGCGAGCGCAACCGGGTACTTTGCCGGGGAAGTGCGCCACAACAGCTATATGACGGAGACGGCTGTGCTCTCCGCAGAGGCGATGGCCGACGCGGGGATATTGGATGAAGGGCTGAAGTACGCGCTGGACCGCGAGTATCCGAAGCTGGACAACGCGCGGGGAGGCTTTTGGCCGCACGGCCCGAAGGACTGGCCGAACAATCCATCCATGCCGTCGGAGCACGCGATGAACGTGTGGTCGTTCGCGCATGTCGTGGCCGGGCAGTACGACGGGATCGCCACAAAGACGATCGTCTACGGGCTGGCCAGCACGGTTTCGGTGTCGCGGGTGCTGGCGCGAGATCACTTCCCTTCCGATGTTCTTGTGGGCAGCACGTTCGGCTGGCTGGTCGGCGGATACGTGCTGCACCATCGCTCGGAGGAGAATGGATATCCCGTGGATGTCTCCGAGGTGCGGACGCCGCTGGGTCGCGGAATCCAGGTGCAGTGGAATTTGAATCGAGGACAGTGAGTTTCAGGATGCTTCGGCTGCGGCAGTACGCATGCGCTTGCCCTGAATCTCGATGTAGACGTTGACCAGGCTGAGAGCGGCCGGGGTGACGCCGGGGATGCGGCTGGCCTGGCCGATGGTGGCGGGACGGACGCGCGTGAGCTTCTCCTGCATTTCGCGAGAGAGGCCGCTGACCTGCGCGTAGTCGAACCAATCGGGAATGTTTCGCTCTTCAGCCTTTTTCAGTTTGTCGATGGCCTTCTTCTGCTGGTCGAGATAGCCGGCGTACTTGATTTCCGTCTCGACGGTCTTGAGCTCGTTGCGGAGTGCCGGCCGCACGGGCAACTGCGCCTGCGGCGGTGCTGGCCGCACCGGCGGGAGCGCCTGCGGCGCCACATCGGCTGAGTCCCTGAACCATTCCTCGAAAATGGGATCCCTGAGCTGCTCGCGCAACGCGGGCCAGAGCGTCTCGATGGTCACTTCGGGACGGCGCAGCACCTGCGCCCATGTTTGCCCTGCAGGCCAATCGCCGACGGCCTTCGCGGTGGCAAGATGCTTTTCGAACGCGACGGCGCGGGCTTGCTTCGCTTCGTACTCAGCCCAGGCGGCATCGCCGATAAGTCCGAGGCGGCGGCCGTAGGGCGTGAGCCGGCGGTCGGCGTTGTCGATGCGCAGGTGCAGGCGGAACTCAGCGCGTGAGGTGAACATCCTGTAAGGCTCATTCGTCCCCTTCGAGATCAGGTCATCGATGAGGATGCCGGTGTAGGCCTCGGTGCGGTCGAGGGTAAAGGGCTGCTCGCCGCGGACGCTGAGCGCGGCGTTGATGCCGGCCATGATTCCCTGACAGGCTGCCTCCTCATACCCCGATGTCCCGTTGATCTGGCCGGCGAGGTAGAGGCCCTGGAACTTTTTAACCCGCAGCGCGCGGTCAAGCTCAGTGGGATCGATGGCGTCGTACTCGATGGCGTAGCCAGGGCGCAGCATCTCGGCGTTTTCGAGGCCGGGGATGGAGCGCACGATCTGCCACTGCACTTCCATGGGCAGCGACGTGGACATGCCGTTGACGTAGACCTCGTGCGTGTTGAGGCCTTCGGGCTCGAGGAAGAACTGGTGCTGCTCCTTGTCAGGAAACTTGACGACTTTGTCTTCAATCGACGGGCAATAACGCGGGCCGATGGCCTGGATTTGCCCGGAATACATCGGCGAGCGGTGGACGTTCTCGCGGATGAGGCGCAGCGTCTCAGGCGTGGTGAACGCGATATGGCATGAGACCTGGCGCTGGGGCAGCGTGCGGGTGCGGAAGCTGAAGGGCGTGGGGTCGGCGTCGCCGGGCTGCTCAGCGAAGCGGCTCCAGTCGATGGTGCGGCCGTCGAGGCGCGGAGGGGTTCCGGTTTTGAGACGGCAGCCGCGCAGGCCGAGGTGCTTGAGAGCTTCGCCCAGCAGAACCGAGGGCGGCTCGCCGCTGCGGCCCGCGGGGTAATGCTCCTCGCCGCAGTGGATGAGACCGTTGAGAAATGTGCCGGTGGTGATGACGGTAGCGCCGGCCAGAATCGTCCGCCCATCCCGCAGCTTCACTCCGGTAATCCGGCCAGGCTCTCCGTGATCGCAGCACGCTGTGAGCTGTGCGCTCGACGTCGTGCCGAGCATGACGTCCACGACCTCGGCCTGCTTGATGAAGAGATTGGGCTGCGACTCCAGCACTTCGCGCATTTTGACGCGGTACTGCTGCTTGTCGCACTGCGCGCGCGGCGACCAGACGGCGGGGCCGCGGGAGGTGTTGAGCAGGCGGAACTGGATGCCGACGGCGTCGGCGACCTCACCCATGATGCCGCCAAGGGCGTCCACCTCGCGCACCAGGTGGCCCTTGGCGATGCCGCCGATGGCGGGATTGCAGCTCATCTGCGCGATGAGATCGAGGTTCAGGGTGAACAGAGCAGTGCGCAGGCCCATGCGCGCCGCGGCCATCGCGGCTTCGCAGCCGGCGTGCCCGGCGCCCACCACCAACACGTCATATTGTTCAGTAAAGACCATGGGGACTACAGAATTATTCTACCGGGGCGTGCACGGTCCCAAAGAAAAACGCGGCAGCCGAAGCCGCCGCGTTCAGTTCCACAGCTCTGCCTAGAACTGCAGGCGCACCGCCATCTGGATTTGCCGAATGTTGTAGGCGAAGTTGCTGTTGTCGGTGCTGGTGACGCTCTGGAAAGGCGTGCTGGTGTACGGAGTCAGCTCGTTCACGTCGTTGGTTTTGTCGAGCGAGACCGCATACGCGGTTGCGCCCACACCGGTGACATTCTGGTGATTGGCCAGGTTAAACGCCTCGGCCAGGAATTCCAGGCTGTAACGTTCCTGCAACTCGATCTTCTTCGACAGGCGCATATCAACCACATCGGTACGCGGCATGTTAAAGAGGTTGCGATCGAGGCCCGGGACGCGGTTGGCGCCCGCCGACCCATTGAACGAGGCGGTGGAAACCAGCGATCCCTGCGCGGGCTGTCCCGGCGCCAGGTAAATCTTCGACTGCGACCCGCTGATCCCCACGGAATAGGGCAAACCCGTCTGCAACTGAAAATCCGGAGCGATATCGAAGTTGTTCGCCAGATAGCCCAGCGGGCCGTGCACATGCCACGGCGAGTCGACGATGCCGTACATCATCAGCCGCTGCGGAACGTTCTGGTTGGAGTTGCCGTAGTCCAGGCGAAGGTTTGCCGGATCCAGCAGGTCGTTGGCCGAGGGCGACGTGTCGTTGTTCTCGCCGTAATCCAGCGCGTGAGACCAGGTGTAGTTTGTGTCGAAGGAGACGAAGTGGGACATGCGGTGCTGGTATTGCAGGACCAGCGCCTCATAACTCGAGTTGATGCCGCTGAAGGTGTCGGTCATGGAGCTGAAGTTGGGATTGGGGCGCTTGCCCAGGTAAGTGTCGGTGGTGAAGGTGTAGCCGTTGGGCAACGGTCCGGTGTGGTCCGGATCGCTGACCGTAAAGCTCACCTGGGTGGGCGCCGGCAGGTTGGTGTCGACGAAGTCCGGCAGATGGCGTCCCCAGGAGCCCAGCCACGAGATTCCAGCTACATCGTTCTTCGTGAACTGATGCTGAATGGACAGGTCGCCCTGGTAGATTTCCGGCAGACGGAAATTCTTGTCGAAGAAGTAGACGGTGGCGTTGCCGCTGGAGCCTTCGAGACAAGCGGCGTAGTCGCTGGGCTGCACCACCTGCGGGAAGGACTGCGCGCAGCCGGCCGTGGGATTGAATTCCGGATTCGTCTGGCTGCCCGCCGCGCCGGTGACGATCAGGTTCTGGTAGATGGTGGCGTTGATGGCGCGGGCGAAAAAGAAGCCGTAGCCGCCACGCACCACCGTGGTGCCGTCGCCGGACAGATCGTAGTCGAAGCCGACGCGCGGACCGATGTTGCCGGGATTGCTGGGCATGTTGTTGGTGGCGGGGACCAGCGGATTGGCCAGCTGCGTGCTGGGCAGATGCTCGTAGTCCCAGCGGATGCCTGCCGTGAGGCTCAGCCGGCGGCTCGCTTTCCACTCATCCTGCGCAAACAGCGAGTAATCGCCGGTGGTGAACTGCAGGCCGGGGAGACCCGCGCCCTGGTAGAACGAGGTGTAATTCTTCGGCGTGCCGGCGCCGGGATTCTGCGACAGATACAGATCGGAGAAGTAGTTCCCCAGCGGCGTGTTGCCGGAGTAGGAGAACTCGGCGTACTGATCGTAGAGGTTGGAGATGAGATCGTTGGTGTGCAGCATATCGCCGCCGAACTTGATGTCGTGGTTGCCGCGGATCCACTCGAGGGTGTCGGATATCTGCCAGCGCCGCTCGTCGGGCAGCGCAGCACGATTCAGAAAGGTGGGCGTGCCGAACTGGAAAAAGCCGCTGAGGTACACGTTCGGAGGCAGCCCCAGGGGATTGGTGTAGCCCGTCGGAGTCCTGACCAGGTTGCTCTCTTCGTATGGGGTGGGCTGCTGGTTGAATTCGAATTCGAAATCGCGCCCGTACATATAGCGGACTTCGTTGCTGAAGTGCGAGGTGATGAAGGTGTCCAGCTTACCGACGATCCAGTTGTCGCGGACGTAGTCATTGCCGAAGCTTTCTCTGCCGTAGGCGACCGCAGGATTAGTCTGAATGCCGGCCGGCGACGTCCAGCGCATCCGATTCGCTTCGACGGAGACGTGATTTTCCCCGTTCACCTGCCAGTCGAGCTTGGGAAAGACGATGGTCTGGTCGCCGACACGAGGCACCTGGCCCAGCATGCTGGTGAGGCCGGCAATGCCGCTGGTGTAGTAGCTTTGCGCAGCGCTGTAGGACATGCCGGTGAGAGACGACAGCTGATTGACCTGCGCGGCGGCGTAGCTGCTGTTGGTGTTGAAGAAGTTGGCGTTGGCGCTGGTGCCGAGGATGGTGGCCGAGGCCGGGAAGTCATGATAGAAGCGGTCGCCGGCGAGGAAGAAAAAGAGCCTGTCCTTCAGGATCGGTTCGCCGACGGTGAACCCATACTGGCGGCGAAGGTCGGTGGGCTTGAAAGGAACCACGCTGTAGGTGAGCGGCGAGCTGGAAACCTCAACAGGATGGGTCACGTACTGGTTTTCCGCCGCCCACGCGCCGTCGCGATCGAAGTAGTAAACGTCTCCGTGCAGATGGTTGGTGCCGCTTTTGGTGATCGAATTGACTACGGCGCCCGCGGACCGTCCGTATTCCACGGAGTAGTTCGACGTGTTGACCTGAAACTCCTGAATGGCGTCCTTGATGGTCGAATAACCGGCGCGAGTGCGTCCGCGTTCCTCAGAGAAGTACGCCTGATTGTCGTCGGTGCCATCGACTTCCACATTGTTGAGGAGCGTGCTGGCGCCGCGGAAGCTGAGCAGGCCGTAGCCGTTGGAATCGTTGGTGACGCCCGGCGTGAGCAGCGCAAAGGCCGACCAGCGGTAGTTGTTCTCGGGGAGATTCCTGATATCGTTCTGGTTAACAATGCCTGCGAAGGCGGGTGACGTGGTGTTGACGAGCGGCGCAGCTCCGCTGACCACCACGGTCTGCGACGATCTGCCCACCGGCATCCTGGCTTCCACATCGGTGAGCAAACCCACCTGAACGGTCAGGTTAGTCGATTTGTAATCGCTGAAGCCCTTCGCCTTAATGGTGACGGAATAGAGGCCGGGCTGCAGATGGATGATGCGGAAGTAACCGGAGGCGTCGGCCTGCGCGGTCTGCACGGCATTGGTGGCGAGGTCGCGCGCCACAATGGTCGCGCCGGGAACCACGGCTCCGGAAGCGTCCGCCACCGTTCCTCCGATGGCGCCGTCGACGGCGGTCTGGGCGTGGGCGAGCGGGGCCGGGGCGAAACACAACAGGATGCTGAGCACGACAAGGATCCGGCTCCTGATCACGATGGTACTCATACGGCTCTCCTCAAAGGGCATTGCATGGGCCGGGCACACTGCGGATGTCTCCGGAGAGATCCACATGAGGCCGGGCTGCAGGGTTGCAGGACGAGTGGACGCATGTATCCGCCAGGGGTTACGGGATATGGGGCCACTTGCGGATACCGCGATGGCATGGAGTCAGCTGACTCCATGCTGTCATATTAGCGTTAATAATCGATTACAGAATGGCAGATCAGTACACAGGCTGTGCGGAAAGCTCCCGCAACCGCACTGCGGCGCGCAAAAGGAAAAGGGCCGGCTGGTAAGCCGACCCTTGTTGGATGGGCGGGTGATCCGCTAGAAGAGCAGGTGCAGCGACATCTCGACGAGGCGCTGGCTGCCGATGGTGTTGGTGACGACGCCGAGTTTGTTGGCCTTGGCGCCGGGCACGGTGTACATCTCGTACGCGCAATTGACCGAGGATCCCTGGCAGGTGGCGGTACCCTGGGGCGAGGTCGGCGTAACGACCGAGGAACTGGCATATGGCTGCGCCTGGGTGCCGTTCGCATACTCGCCGGCGGTCAGTTCCTCGTAGTTCGGGCTGAGGTACAGGGAGTTGGTGGGAACGTCGAAGCTGGGCGTGTTGGTCACGTTGAAGACTTCGAACTGATAGCGAAGCCCATAGCGCTCGGTCATATGGATATCCTTCTGGAGCGTCATATCGGCGCGCTTCTGGAAGGACTGGCGGAAGATGTTGCGCTGTCCGGGAACGAACGTGGTTTCATACACGTCGCAGAGCGGGCCACCGCCGGGACCGGCGTTGCCGCCGCCGGTGGTCGTGTCACAGGGCGGCACGCCGTTCTGGTTGGGCGCTACCAGTGGGATATAAAAGTCGTCGGCGTTGAGCGCGGGGACATAATTTGCGGTCACGCCGCCGGAACTGTTCCTGGTCCCATAAGTGTATGCGCCGGAATGGCCAGTGCGGACCGATTTCGGGCTAAGGCCCGCCTTGATGGGAACGACAGGATTGGTGAGCTCGATGTTCCCGCCGAAATACTCGCTGCCCACCGAACCGGTGTAGTCATAGATACTGTAGGGCTGACCGCTCTCGAGAACGGTGATGCCCAGCAGCGACCAGTTATTGGTGACATAGCTGAGCCAGTTGCTGTGGTTCTTTACAGCGTTCGGCAGGTTCAGCATGTAGTTAAAGGTGAGTGTGTTGGTCTGGTCGAAATCCGCTGACGCGTAGGAATTGCGGAGATCGTCCGGATTGTCGCCGGTGAAGAACAACCCCAGATCGCTCTGCTCGTCCAGCGTGTGCGACCAGGTGTAGGAGGCACCCAACTGGATGCCGTGCGACATGCGCTTGGTCAACTGTACCTGCAGGGCGTCGTAGGAGGAGATGCCGACCGTCTCGAAACTGGCGGAGTTGGGGTCATATCCAACGTAGGGCACACGCAGATCGACGTTGCCGCCACTGAACGAATCGTAGGGCTCGGTGGACATTGGCAGGGGATTACCGTAGGCATCCGTCGCTGTTGGGCTCAGCACCTGGACGCCATAAGAATAAGTCTGACCGTTAATCGGATGGCTGGTGGTGGCGATGCCCGGCTCGTTAAACGGAATCGGAATCACAGCGTGCTTGCCGCGATTGCCGACGTAGCCGATATCGATGGAAGTGTCGGTGCGCGGCTGCCACTGCATGTCCAGCATCCAGTCTTCGGTGTAAGGCAGGACATTGTGGATGCCGTAGTTGCCGATCACCAGAGGGCCGTCGGGCGCACCGTCGTTGCAGTCATAGCCGGCAAGGTCGACGCCGTTGTAGACGTTGGCGGCCGTGCAGGTATTTTCAATCGAGTAGGTGGTCGGCATGATGCTGGCGATGTTCTTAGGCGTGGTTGGCGAAACGAAGCTGGTGAACGGCTGGCTCAGATTTCCATTGACATCCGTGAAGGCAGCAAACGGAGCTTCCTGGGTAACACCGAAGGGTCCGCTGATGCCGGAGCCGGCCGGCGGTGAGAGGTACTGGAAGTATTCGCCGCGGTCGTAGTACATGCCGGCGCCCGCGCGCCACACCACCTTGCCATTGAAGACCTTCGGCGACCATGCGACGCCAAGGCGCGGCGCCAAACCCCACTGGCGACCCTTGAGCGTGGAGTTGCTGACGCCCTGTGTGCCGTAGAGCTTGTTGTTGCCGGCGACGATGAAGCCGGTGTTGGTGACTGCGGTGGCGGTGGCCGAATAGAGCGAGGGATCGAAGTTGAAGAGGTCGCCGTTCTTCTCGCTCAGAGGTCCGTCGAAGTCGTAGCGGAGGCCGAGGGTGATGCTCACATTGGAGAGCACCTGCCACTTATCCGAGGCGAACGCGCCGACGTCGTTGGAGCGGTAGTAGCGGTTGGAATTGCCCTGCAGAACGTCGCCCTTATAAAGGCTGCCGGTGAGGAACTTGGAGAACGTTTCGGTCTCCAGCTGCGCGTGGTTCTCGACGTGGTTCTCGATGTTCAGCTGGTTGTAGTTGTAATTGGCGCCCACGCTGATGGTGTGCTTGCCGAAGGAGAAGATGGCCGTTGTGGAGGGCGAGAAGCGGTTCTCAAAGTAGCCCTGGTCGAAGAAGTTGTCCGTGTTGGATGGGCCGATCTTGCCGGTAATGGAGCCAGAGTTGTCCTGCCCGAAATCGATGGCTTCGATACCGGGAAAGTTGTTCCCCGGCGTGTCGATCTGCACATCGGAGGCGGTCAGAGCCTCAGCGAAGCTGCTGTAGACCTTTTGCCGGGAGAAGCCAAGCTGCTGGACCCAGTTGATGCGCGGCCCGATGTTGAGCGAGTTGGTCAGTGACGCTACCTGCGCTCCCGTATCTTCCGTCTCCGGGAAACCAAAGGTGTCGCTGGATCCGAAGGGGCTGATGGTGGGCATGTGCTGGTAGAAGTACTTCGCGGAGAGATGATCGGAGTCGGTGGCGTTGAAATCGAGCGCGGCGTTCGCCTGATCGCCCTTGAAAACGGAGGTGCTGACCTGGGTGACGTCGGGCTGCCCGTTGACGAGTTGGGATTGGCCGTTGGCATCGGCCGATGGGATCAGATAAGCGCCATTGGCCAGCTTGGCATTCAGCAGGGCCACCGCCGCGCTATTGTACTTGCTGGTTGCCGGACAACTGGCTTTCTTGCTGCCGCCTCCGGCGATCGTCGCCGTAACGTAGGTTTGGCAGGCGGCCTCAATCCCGGCAGTGCTGCGGTCGTCGGTCAGTCCGTAGGGCACCTGGAACTGCGCGAGCGCGCCGGTCTGGTCGGAGTCGTAGAGGTGCTGATAGCCGAGGAAGAAGAAGAGCTTGTTCTTCATAATCGGACCACCGAGGGTTCCGCCGGCGACCCAGCGGTGCAGCTGCGGATCCTCTTCGGAGGCCGGCAGCGTGCCCAGCTGCACATCCTGCTTATAGAAGAACGGGTCGGCGTTCATGAAGTTGTTGCCGAACTGGCCGTAGGCCTGGCCGTGGAATGCATTGGTTCCGGTGCTGGTGTTCACTTCGACGTGGGCACCGCTGGTCTGGCCCTGCTGCGCGTCGTACATCGAGGTGGTCACCGTGATTTCCTGCATGAACTCCGGCGGCGGCGAGGCGAGGCCGTTGCCGTTGGAGCCGTAGACGGAGATATTGTCCTGGGCCTGACCGCCAGTCGTCGCGCCTTCGCCGATGTTGAACTGGTAGCGCTGGGAGACATCCTGGCTGGAGCTCTTGCCGTTGAAGAGGTTGGTGACATCGACGCCGTTGACGGTAAAGGTGTTGCTGGTATCGCGCTGGCCATTGGACCAGATGGGCTGGTTGCCGAGGCCGGCGTCGGTGCCGACGCCGGAGAGCAACTGAGAGCTGACGCCCGGCGCGAGGATAGCCAGCTGCGTGAAGCTGCCGGTGGCCAGCGGAGTTTCCGCGATCTGCGATTTATCGAGCGTATAGCCGTTGGTGGTGTCCGTCGCGTTGAGCAGCGGATTGGCGCTGACTGTAACCGACTCGGTTACTTGTCCGGGCTTAAGCGACGCATTGAGCGTGGAGGCGCGGTCTTCACGCACGGTGATGCCGGGAAAATCCTCGGTTTCGAAATTCGGCGCCTTGACGGTGATGTGATACGTGCCGATGGGAATGTTGAGGATCTCCCAATAGCCGTTGCTGTGAGTCGTGGTGGACCGCGTGAGGCCGGTCTGCTCGCTCACCACCGTGACGGAGGCGCCGGAAACGGCAGCTCCGGAGATGTCGGTGACAGTTCCGTTCAGACTTCCCAGCGTTTGCTGGGCGCGGGCGAAGGGCGCAGAAAGGAGTGCAAAAACCAGCAGGCACAGTGCCCAGGCTGGCTGGATCTGGAAAAACTTTTTCATTGCCATGGCCTCAAAAATAGTGTTCGTGTTGCTGTGCAGAGGGCCGATAAAAGGCTCTCCGGTTTCCCGGTAAAGGCAGACTGTCCGGTTTGCCCCTACAGGGTTTCACCGTTGAATGAATTTGAGGTTAATTACAGCACGGTTTGCAGTGATGAAGCTGCTGAAATTTGTAACCGCAACCGTGGAAAACCCGGTGCGAAACTCCATGGCACGTGCTGGAGGAACAGTGCAGGACGCGCCCTCTAAAAGTCGAGCCTGACTCCGGCCTGCAACTGCCGCTCGCGGCTGAGGGCGCTGCTGTTAGCGTTCGTCCGACCACCGAATGCCGCAGTGGCGTCGAAGACGGGTATAGACATCGAGGTGCCGTTGACCAGTTGCACAGTGCTGCCGGGCTTCATGCCGCTTTGCCAGATGAGATTCTCCATGTTGGCGTGCTGCGTGTCGTTGGTGAGGCGATAACCCACGGTCTCGATGGCGGTAACGTTCTGGTGGTTCAGCGTGTTGAAGGCTTCCCCGAGCAGTTCGACAGCGCTGCGATCGCCAAGGCGAATGCGCTTGCCCAGACGCAGGTCCAGGTTCGCCGTAGCGGGGTAACGAAAGGTGTTACGCCCGATGGGGAGAATCAGATCTTCGCCGCCGGAGCCGTTCAGGCTGGAACCGAGGCTGGCGACGGGGACGGATACAGTGCCGGCGTCGAAGGTGGCGTTGGGGGTTTGTACGATTTTCAGACAGTCCGCGCCATTGCCGGTCGCGCCGCCGGCGCTCAGCCAGTCCTGATACGAGCAGGACGGCGACGGAATGGAGCCCGCGGTGCGCATGGAGAAGGGCAGGCCGGTGCGCCAGTCCCCCGTAGCGGCAAGCGTGTAACCGCCGAGGAATGCGCCGGTTGCTCCGCGGGGACGCCACGCTTCGCGCGCCACGACAGCGCCGGCGACGCGCTGGCGCACGTCAAAATTGGACGTGCCGTGTTCAAGGCGCAGATCGGCGGGATCGTAAACGTCGTCGCGCTCGGCAAACGTCGACTCATTCTGGTTATCGTCGACAGCGTGCGACCATGTGTAACCGGCATTGATACTTAAGCTGGGCGAGAGACGGCGCACGAGGCGCATCATGGCTCCGCGATAGCTGGAATTCGTCTCGCTGAGGATGTCGGTGATGGAGCCATAAGCAGGATTGAGCCGGCGGTAGTAGAACTTCTGGCGAAGCGCATAGATCGGATACGACGCGCCCGGCGACTGGCCGACGGCCTTGCCCAGCGGACCGGCGTCGCTGAGGTTGTCAGGGCCTTTGACGGTGTAGAAGACGCTGGCCACGTTGCTGAGGTCGATATTTGCGTCGACAAACTGGGTGAGATCGTGGCCGTTGGCAGCCATGCCGGTGATGGTGAGGACCATACGACTGCCGAGAGCCTGCGCGAGTTCGAGATCGGCCTCGTCGATTTGGGGATGGCGAAAGCGGCGGTCGAAATACGTAGCCTCAGGCGCGGTGGATGCCTGATCGGGAGCAGCGGGATCGGTGTACGGCGTTTCACTGCTCGAAAAAACCCAGGGGAAAGGCGGCGCGCCGACGTCGGTGGAGCGCCATGAATACGTTCGCGGCGAACGCGCGGAGCCGGTCGCGGTGAGGGCG
>JASIAO010000033.1 GCA_030041955.1 Acidobacteriaceae bacterium
CGTGAGCCGGTTGCTGGAGAACTCGCCGGAACTGCATGTGGTGGGCCAGTGCGCGACGGTCGAGGAGGCGCGGCAATTGCTGACCGCGATGCCGGTGGACGTGGTTCTGCTGGATTACGACCTCGGCGAGGAGTCGGGATTCCGGCTGTTGGCGGAGATGAAGCGCGGCGCGAGCGCGACAAAAGTGCTGATGGTGACGGCGGGACTGTCTGACGAGATGACGCTGCAGGTGATGCAGGCGGGTGCGGCGGGCGTGTTCCTGAAGCACAACAGCCCGGAGCAACTGGTGGCGGCAATCCATCAGGTTATGAACGGCGGGCTGTGGCTGAATGCGTCGGCGATGGAGGGGCTGCTGGCGGAGAAGCGCAATCGTAGCGGGCTGTTTGAGCGCGGACGACCGCTGACGCCACGGCAGAGCGAGGTGCTGCGCGGGATTCTGGACGGGCTGGCGAACAAGGAAATTGCGTGGAAGCTGAAGACGTCAGAGAGCTCGGTGAAGGCAGTGATCCAGGAGCTGTTTCACAAGGCGGGCGTGCGCACGCGCAGCCAACTGGTGCGCATCGCGATTGAGAAGAGATGGCCGGAGTGGATGAAGCTGCCCGGGGGGCAGTGAGCCGGCCGATCAGCCGACGGGGTTGACCAGAACGCCGATGCCGTCGATGGCGATGCTGATGAGGTCGCCGGGCTGCAGCGTGAACGAATCGGGTGGAACGGTTCCGGTTCCGGTAAGAAGAAAGCAGCCGGTGGCGAAGGTCTGGTCGCGATAGAGATACTCGACGAGCTCCTGGGGGCGCCGCTTCATCTGCGCCAGCGTGGTTTCGCCGGAGAACGCCGACGCGCCGGAGCGTTCGATCTCAATGGAGATGCGGGTGTCGGAGGAGAGCGGAGCTGCGGTGATGAGGATGCCGGGACCGAGGGCGCAACTGCGGTTGTAGACCTTGGCCTGGGGCAGATAGAGCGGGTTCTGGCCTTCGATGTCGCGGGAACTCATGTCGTTGCCGATGGTATAGCCGGCGATTTGGCCGCGGGGATCGACCAACAAGGCGAGCTCCGGCTCAGGGACAGACCATGTCGCGTCGCTGCGGAGGCCGACGGGCGAGTGTGGGCCGACGACCTTGTGAGCCACGGATTTGAAGAAAAGCTCGGGGCGTTCGGCGGAGTAAACACGATCGTAGAAATCGCCGCCTCCGGCGTCTTTGGACTCGGCCATGCGCGCGGCGCGGCTGCGCAGATAGGTGACGCCGGCAGCCCAGACCTCCTGGGTGCCGATGGGCGCAAGCAGTTTCGATTCGTCGATAGACGCGGCGGTGGGCGCGGTGCGCGTGAGCGAGGCGAGATACGCGTGGAGATCGGTGCGAGCGAGGAGATCGTCGAGAGATTTTTCCGGAACAGCGTAGAAATGATGCTCGTGTTCGAGGATGAGACCGGCGGCCAGGCGGTAGAGGATCATCGTTTCTCCGGAAACAGGGTTTATGGCGTCTCGAGTTCTGCGCTGCGCGGATGCGGTTGTCTGCGCGGCAGATGATTCACGCCGAGCAGCAGCGCTCCTGCCAGGATAAGCGAAAACGCCATGAGTAGAAAGCCGGCCTGGGATTTGCCGGTGAAGGCCTGCAGCAGGCCGACGAAGTACGTGCCGAAGAATCCGCCGAGCGCGCCGCAACTGTTGATGAGGGCGATGGTCTCGCCTGCGACGTTCCTGGGCAGAAGCTCGGGAATCAGGGCGAAGAACGGCCCGTAGGGCGCATACATGCAGGCTCCCGCGACGATGAGGCAGGCGTAGGCCCACGCGAACGAGCGGCCGGCGGTAAAAAACGAGCCGAGCATGGCGAGTCCGGCGAGAGCGAGAAGCGGCCAGACGAACTCACGGCGGTGCGCGGTGCGATCGGAGAAATGGGCGACGGCGAGCATGAGCAGGACGCCAACGAGATAGGGCGCGGCGGAAAGCAGGCCGGTAATGTCAATCGCGGTTCCGGTTGCGTTGCGGATGACAACCGGGAGCCAGAGGACAAAGCCGTAGATGCCCAGGCTCCAGAAGAAATAGTGGATGCAGAGGATGATGACGTTCCTCTGGCGAAAGGCAATGCGCAGATTGGCGATGCGCGGCAGGGATTGTTGCTCGCGGTCGAGCTCCTGCTCGAGCGTGGTGAGCGCGGAGGGCGTCATCCAGCGCGCCTGGCGCGGCGTGTCCCGGATGAGCGCGAGCCAGAAGAATCCCCACACCACAGCGACCATCCCTTCGAGGATGAAGGCCCACTGCCAACTGCTGGCGCGGATGAGGAAACCGGTGACGGCGGACATCCAGAGCACGGTGACGGGATTGGCCAGCATGAGCAGAGTGTTGGCGCGGGAGCGCTCGAAGCGGGTGAACCAGCGCGTAAGCAGGATGAGCAGGGCGGGGAAGACAAAGCTTTCCGCGGCACCTAGGAGTAGGCGATCGGCGGCGAGGAGCCAGAACTGGCGGATGATGCCGGTGAGGGCGGCGAAGGCTCCCCAGGCAAGCAGCGCGAGGAAGATAAGCAGACGCGCGCTGTAGCGGCGGACGAGAATCACGCCGGGAACCTGCGGTAGGAAATAGCCGAGAAAGAAAAGCGCGCCCAGGAGTGCGGAGCGGTATCCGCTGATGTGGAGGCTGGCGGCGAGTCCGGCGGCCGCGCCGAAACCGTAATTGGCGCGGTCGAGATAGGCCAGGCTGTAGGTGATGAAGACGGCGGGAAGGATGCGAGCCCAGCGCAGACGCAGATCGGGATCGGCGGAGTGAGGCGAATCCATGGAGATTCCGGCGGCGCGTGGGGCGAGTCAGCGCCGGGGAATCAGTAGATCACAGCCCGGAGGATTATGCCGAGCCCTTGAGCGCCAGCTCGATGAGCGTCTTCTGCTCCATATCGTGCGCTTTGGCGCTGCCGGTGGCGGGACTGGCTGCCGCGGAGCGCTTGACGCTTAATACCTGGCGGTCCCCGGCAAGGCGGCGCAGGCGCGGCATTGCGTAGGAAAACGCGCCCATGTTCGCCGGCTCCTCCTGGACCCAGACGATTTCGCGCGCGGTGGGATGGGCTTCGATGGCGACCCGAAGCTCAGCCTCGGGCCAGGGATACAGCTGATCGAGGAAGACGATACCGATGCTGGTGTCCTTGCGTTTGGCGCGCTCCATGCGCAGCTCGTGGACGACTTTGCCGGTGGCAATGAGCAGGCGCTGCGCGTTCTGGATTTCTGTTTCGGGCAGAACGGGAAGGAAGCGCGGGCGCGAGAAGTCGTCGATGGGCGAGAGCGCGTCGGGATGGCGCAGCATGCTCTTCGGGGTGAAGACGATGAGCGGCTTGCGCCACGAGCGCAGCGCCTGGCGGCGCAGAAGATGGAAATACTGCGCGGCGCTGGAGGGCTGGCAAATCTGAATATTGTCGCGTGCGGCAAGCTGCAGGTAGCGCTCGACGCGCGCGCTGGAGTGCTCCGGGCCCTGGCCTTCGTAGCCATGGGGCAGCAGCAGCGTGAGGCCGCTGAGCAGCCCCCACTTGTCTTCGGCGGCGGAGAGGAACTGGTCGATCACAATCTGCGCGCCGTTAGCGAAGTCGCCGAACTGGGCTTCCCAGAGCACGAGTGCTTCGGGATAGTCGCGGCTGTATCCGTACTCGAAGCCGAGCACACCGGCCTCGGAAAGCATCGAGTTATAGACGCTGAAGTGGGCCTGGTTGGCGTCGAGATGGTTGAGCGGGATGAGGCGCTGTTCGTTTTCGACGTCGATGAGGACGCTATGGCGTTGGTTGAAAGTGCCGCGCTGGCTGTCCTGTCCGCTGAGGCGAACGGGCGTGCCGTTGAGCAGAAGCGAACCGAAGGCGACTGCTTCGGCCATGCCGTAGTCGAAGGAGTGCTTGCCCTGACCCATGGCAGCGCGCTGTTCGATGAGCTTTTTGATCTTGGGGTGGATGTGGAAGCCGTCCGGATACGTCGTTAGCTTCGCGGCGATGGAGCCGATGGTGTCGCGGCGGAGGCCGGTGTCGACTTCAAGTTCGGGGCTCCAGCATCCGCCGTGATAGGGACGCCAGTAGTCGGGCATCTCGACGAGAACGGGCTTTTTGCGGACGGTCGTCGCCTTTTTCTGCTCTTCGCTAAACTCCGCGTGCAGCTGTTTAGCGATGGGCGCGGCGTCGGCGCCGATCTGGCGCGCGTAGAGTTCGTAGAGCGGAGGGTGGTCCTTGATGCGCGCGTAGCGCAGAGGCTGCGTGACGGTGGGGTCGTCGACTTCGCTGTGCCCGTGACGGCGATAACCGATGAGGTCGATGACGACGTCCGTGTGGAACTGATAGCGATATGCGGCGGCCAGCGCGGCGACGCGCACGACGGCAGCGGGATCTTCGGCGTTGACGTGGAAGATCGGAACGGGCAGGCGCTTCGCAAGGTCGGTGGAGAAGCGCGTGGAATTCGACTCGTCCGGCTCCGCGGTGAATCCGATGAGGTTGTTGACGACGATGTGGATGCCGCCGCCGACGGAGTAGCCCTCGATGCCGGCGAGGTTCATGGTCTCGGCCCAGATGCCCTGGCCGGCGAAAGCCGCGTCGCCGTGAATGACTACGGGGAGCACGCGGTCGGGACCATCCGGGCCGACGCGATCCTGGCGTGCGCGGGTGCGGCCCATCGCGACGGGATCGACGGCTTCCAGATGCGAAGGATTGGAGGCGAGGTGCAGGGCGACGCTCGAGCCATTGCGCGCGGCGAAGTTGCCGGTGGCGCCCACGTGATACTTGACATCGCCGCCGCCCAGGATGCTGCGGGGATCGACGTCTTCAAAGCGGGCGAAGATGTCGACGGGCGATTTCCCGAAGATGTTCACCATCACGCTGAGGCGGCCGCGATGACTCATGCCCATGATGGAGCGCTCACAGCCGAGTTCGGCAGCGCGATTGAGCAACTCGTCGAGAAAGGGAATGAGCGCGGTCACGCCTTCGAGGGAAAAGCGCTTGGTGCCGAGATAGCGGGACTGGATGACCTGCTCAAATATGTCGGCGCGGGCGAGCAGGCCGAGGATGCGCTCCCGGTCGACGGCGGGAGGGTCGGATTCCAGGCGCTCGGCAAGCCATTCGCGGCGCTCGCGATTGGGAATGTGCATGAACTCCGC
>JASIAO010000308.1 GCA_030041955.1 Acidobacteriaceae bacterium
TATGAGCACCTCACCCGTCTCCACATCTGAGCGTGATCCGCGCTATCCCGTCGGGAGGTTTCGCCGTGCGGAGGCCAATGTCACCGACCACGCCGCTGCTGTCGCCACGCTGGCCGCGTTGCCGGAGAACCTGCGCGCCGCGCTCGACGGCCTGAGCGCTTCCCAGCTCGACACGCCGTACCGCGAGGGTGGCTGGACCGTCCGCCAGCTTGTCCATCACATCGCGGACAGCCACATGAACTCGTATATCCGCATCCGGCTGGCGCTCACCGAGGACTGGCCGACGATCAAACCCTACGACGAGAAGCTGTGGGCCGAGCTGCCCGACGCGAAGACCGGGCCGGTCGACATTTCTCTCAATTTGCTCACCGCCCTGCATCGCCGCTGGGTTCTCCTGCTGCGCTCGCTTACCGAAGAACAGTGGCAGCGCGGATACACGCATCCGGATAACGGCCGCCAGACGATTGCCGAGGCCGCGACCCTCTACAAATGGCATTCGCGGCACCATCTGGCCCACATTACGGAATTACGAAAGCGTAACGGCTGGTAAGGTTTTTGTTGCGGCGGCGTGGCTCGGGCGCGGAACATCGGGATAGATGCCCGTTCCGCCCGCCAACAAAGCCGCTGCGCCCGATGCCGTAAAGCTCGCACGTTCCCTCGAGGAGTTCCTCGCGGCCCATCCGCACGCGGCCATCGTCGAAGACGGCCGCCTGCTCTTCGATTTGCGTCTTGCCCGCTGCTCCATCACCGCCGAACACGGCCGCTGCCTGCTGCACCTGTGGTCGGAGGAGCGCAACCTGGTGCGCACGGTTGCTGCGGTCGAGCCGCGGCGTGAGACGCTGCGCATCGAAACGCGGCGCTTCGGCCAGACAAAGCCGCAGACGCTGACCCTGGTTCCTGACCCCGACTGCCGCACGCCCACCGCGCGCGATACCGCCCGCAAACGCTACCAGCGCGCGCTGGAGCAGGCGCTGGCCGCCGCCTTTCCCGACTGGAAGGTCGAGAGCTTCCGCTCCGCGATGGACATGGAAAATAGCTTCGGGCCGGCGTACGCACGAGGGGTGCTGTCGCGCGGCCGCGCGGGGTGGGCGGTGATCGGTGTCGGACCCGAGGAGCCGCCCGCCGTGGTCGAAGGCGTGCTCACGCTCGGCATTCTTTGGCTCGCCTATTGCCGCGAGCACGGCGATGGGCGGCGCGTCTTTCATGGATTGCGTGTTGTCATGCCGCGGGGATGCGCCGCGGTTGCTCAGGTGCGCATGGCATGGCTCAACGCGGAGCTGGCCCAATGGGAGCTGTACGAGCTGGACGCGGCGACCGGGGAGCTAACGTCGTGCGCGGTCGCAGACACCGGCAATCTTACCGTGCAACTGGCCCATTGCTTCGATCCGCAGGCCGCACTGGAACGCTGCGCGACGGGAGTATCCCATCTGCGCTCGGCGCTGCCGCCGGAGCTGCTTGCGGCGAGCGAAATTCGGCCGCGAAGCGCGACCGAGGTTGCGTTTTCGCTGCACGGCCTTGAATATGCCCGCGTGCGCCAGCGTCTCACACCGGGATGGTTCACGCGCCAGGATGAGATCACCTTCGGCGCGGGTCCCAGCGAAACGCTGATCGACGACACCACCGACGACATGTTCCTCGATCTGATGGACCGGCTGCTCCAGGGGCGCCACGCGGCCAGTTCGACGCGCGATCCGCTCTACCGTTTGCAGCCGGAGCGGTGGCTGGAGTCGGTGCTTCGCCGCGATCTGTCCGTTCTGCACGCGGGCCTCGGCGGCGCGCCTGTGTATTCGCAGGTTCCCGCCTTTGCATCGGCCAGCCGCACGCTGCTCGATCTGCTGACGGTGACGCAGCAGGGCCGGCTCGCGGTGCTGGAGCTGAAGGCGGACGACGATCTCCACCTGCCCCTGCAGGCGCTGGACTACTGGGGACGCGTGCGCATGCTGCATCGCGCCGGCGGTCTGCAGCGCAATGGCTATTTTCCCGGGATTGAGCTCTCGGCGGAAGATCCGCTGCTGCTGCTGGTGGCGCCCGCGCTGCGCATTCACCCGGCGAACGAGACAGTGCTGCGGCATCTTGCGCCCGCCGTTCCGTGGGAACTGATCGCGCTGGACGAGCACTGGCGGAAGGAGTGCCGGGTGGTGCTGCGCAAGCGGCGTGAGGACCGCCAGGTTTGCAGTTCTCGATAACGCAAAACGCAAAGGGAGCGCGATCGCTCGCGCCCCCTCCGTTGTGGCCAGACTACTGCTGCGGCTGCAGCACGACGTACAGCCCCGCGCCCTGCCGGTAGATGAGCAGCAGCACGGGCTGGTCGCCGGCGCTGGCCGCGGCCGCCTGGTACTCGTCCATGTTGTGCACTGGCTTGTGATTCACTTCCTGAATCACATCGCCCTGCTGGATGCCGGCTTGCGCCGCGGAGCTGTTCGGGTCGACCTGGCTGACCACCACTCCGCCGACCGTCGGCGGCAGGTTGAGCTGCTGGGCAAGGTCCGGCGTGAGCGCCTGCACGTCGAGGCCCTTCAGTGCAGCGCCTGGCCCGGCGTTGTTGGCTTCCACGCCTTTGCCGTTGCTCGGCAGCGTGCCCAGCGTGATGTCCTTCTCGAGCGTCGTGCCTTTACGGAAGATCTCCAGATGGACGGTCGTTCCGGGCGCGGTTTCCGAGGTCATCACGCTCAGCTCGTCACGATCGGCGACGTTCTGGCCGTTGTACTTCAGGATGATGTCGCCACGCTCCAGGCCGGATTTCGCCGCGGGCCCGCCGGGTGTGACATCGGCGACGAGCGCGCCGCCGCCATGCTGGAGGCCGAAGGCCTGGGCCACTTCCGGAGTCACGTCCTGGATTTCCACGCCGAGATAGCCGCGGATCACCTTGCCGTGGTCGACGATCTGGTTCATGACATCAACGGCCATGTTGATGGGGATGGCGAAGCCGATGCCTTCATTGCCGCCGCCGTTCTGCCCGGAGATGATGGCGGTGTTGATGCCGATGAGGTCGCCGTGGAGGTCGATGAGGGCGCCGCCGGAGTTGCCGGGGTTGATGGCGGCGTCAGTCTGGATGAAGTTCTCGTAGTGCTCGATGGCTCCGCCCATGGCGCGTTTGGTCGCGCTGACGATGCCCATGGTGGCCGTTTCGCCGATGCCGAAGGGATCGCCGATGGCGAAGACCTGGTCGCCGACCTTCAGGTTGCTGGAATCACCGACAGTGAGAGTAGGCAGATTGGTGGCGTCGATCTTAAGGACGGCGATGTCGGTCTCGGGATCGGTGCCGATGAGCTTCGCCTTGTACTGCCGGCGGCTCTGCGTCGAAACCGTGATCTCCTGCGCGCCGTCGATGACGTGGTTGTTGGTCAGGATGTAGCCGTTGGCATTGACGATCACGCCCGAGCCAAGGCTTTCTTCCCGCTCCGGCTGCTGCTGTTGCTGCATCGGCCCCATTTGCCCCCCGAAGAATTGCTGGAAGAAAGGATCCATAAAGAAGGGCATCTGGTTCCGCTGCTTGACCACCTTCGTGGAAGAGATGTTGACGACCGCGGGCAATGCGGGATCGATGACGGACGAGTAGCCGTTTTTGAAGTTGCCCAGATCCACAGGTGCAGGATTGCGATCGAAGTTGAGGGGGACTTTCTGGCCGCCGCCGTTGGTGCTGCGGTTGTCCGGCATCTGGATGATGCCGGCGCGCAGGACGCCGCCCACCGTGAGCAGGGCAATGGCAACCGCGGCAAAAATGCCCCAGCGTGTCTTCCGAACTGTTTCTTTACTCATTCTCTCTCCTGTGTGTCGCCGGCGCGCGTTGCGCACCAGTCGTCGTTCTGCCCGGAGTATGCCGGGCGTTTCGCCCGGTTCAGGGCAAATGTGTGTGGCCTTTTACTGCCGGGAAACCCAGGCTGGCGCCACGATTGGTCGTTGCCCCGGGGGACATTCTCCCCGAGGCGAAGGATTCGAGTACGCGCAGATAGTGGAAGGTGTCCTCGCGCGAGAGCACGCCCACAATCTGCTGGCCCGCGACTACCGGCAACTGGTTCACGCCGTCGCGCCCCATCTTTTCGAGCGCGGTCCAAAGAGCTGTTTCCGGAGTGGTCGTATCCAGTTTCGCGACGGGAATCATGACCTGGCCGGCGGTGGTGGTCGGCCATGCCTCGCGCTGCACGGTGCGGATGGTTTCAATGGTAATCAGACCCTCGTCGCCGCTTCCAGCATCGACTACAAAATAACGGCTGCTGCCCGAGAGCACAAAATGCTCCACCAGGTCCTGGAGGGTGGTCTCGCCGGGAATACGCGGAAAATCGCGGCGCATGGCATCCGCCACCCGGTGCTCGCCCACCAGGGCCTTTGCGGATTCGAGCTGCAACTGCGCTCCCGCGGCGCTTTCGAGATACCAGCCGATAAATGCAATCCAAAGGCCGCCGATGAAGCGGCCCAGAAAGACTTCCCACACCCCCCAGACGATCAGGACGAAGCCGAAGAAACGCCCCGTGACTGCGGCCGCAGCCGTGGCGCGGCGGTAGGCTCCGGTGGCGCGCCAGACGATGGCCCGCAGCACCCGGCCGCCGTCCAGGGGAAATCCAGGGATGAGATTGAAGATGGCGAGGATCAGATTCAGCAGGGCGAGATATTTAGCGACAGCGAACCATGCGGGCGCGCCGGAAAACAGCGGCTCAATCTCCCAGAAGAACGCAGCGAGCGCGAAGCTGACCAGAGGCCCGACGACGGCGATCCAGAATTCCGCGCCGGCGCTGGGCGGTTCGGCGGCGATTTGAGAGACGCCTCCGAAGAGAAACAGTGTGATTCGCGGCACCTGCAGGCCGTACCCCTGCGCGACGATCGAATGTCCGATTTCGTGGATCAGCACGCTGGCAAACAGCATCAGCGCCGTCACCAGGCCCATCGCCCAGTATTCTCCCGTGGTTCCCGCGCCGAACTCGTACGGGTAGTAGCTCACTGCCAGCATCCACGCGAGCAGACCGACAATCAGAAACCAGGAATAATCCAGATCGACCGAAATGCCGAAAATCCGCCCGATCGGGATGGCATGTCGAAACACGTCGCCTCCCATGGAATTAGACGCACGGCAACGCAAGCGTCTCGGGCCCCCGACGAAAATGTGACGAAAAGTGAGATGCGGAACCGGATGGGAGCGTCTCCAAATGCCCTTTCTGCAGTATTTCGATGGCCCCGCTGGGCGCCAGGGAACGCCGGGGCCAGTACAATCCAGGGTGATGGCCCTGAATCATCCGGGTGGCAGAGCGTGATCGGAAATCTGTTTCGCAGAAAGCGCGACGGGGATGAACGGGATAGCCCCACTTTGCTTACGGGGCCTCGGATCCCACGCCACTCCAGCGGCTGGCAGGCGCTGCTGAAGCATTTGCGCGAGGAAAGCGGCCTGCGGGTTCTGGATATTGGCCCGACCTCGCCGCAAAACATCAATTTCCTCACCGGGATGGGCCACAGCGTCTACATGGCCGACGTGGTGCACGAAGCCCTGAAAGGCGGATGGGAACTGCCCCCGGCGGAGGGCGAAGACAAGCCTGGCTTCAACATCGACGGCTTTTTCCAGCAAAATCTGAACTTTCAGGGGCGCGAGTTCGACGTGGTGCTGCTCTGGACCACGCTCGATTACATCCCCGAAGCGCTTACTGAGGCTTTAGTGAAGCGGCTGCGCACCGCCACGCGCCCGGGAGGCAAGCTGCTGGCGATCTTCCACAGCAAGGCCACCGGCCCGTACACCGCCTATTGCCGCTATCACCTGACTGAGACCTCGGAAATCCAGATGCAGGAATCGGAGCCGTTTCCGGTGCTCCGCGTTTACACGAACCGGCAGATTGAGCGGCTCTTCGAAGGATTCTCCGGGAACCGGTTTTTCCTCGCGAAAGACAACCTCTACGAAGTGATCATCACCCGCTGAGCCGAACCGGCTCCGGCTATTCAAGATACTCGCGGATGAACGGGTCGGTTGAGTTGACCAGCTCGGCGGTCGTGCCGTCGAAGACCAGATGCCGGTTGTGCAGCATCAGGAAGCTGGTGTGCGGATCGGCCTGGTGCGGGGGCAGCGGCACCATCCGATTCTTTTCGCGGCTGAAGCGGTGCGTCGCCAGCATGAAAGCATCCTGCAGGCGGTGCGTCACTACCAGAGAGCTGGTGCGGGAGACGTCGCGCTGTTTCATCACCAGCTCGATAATGGTTGTCGACGTGATCGGATCGAGGCCCCCGGTGGGTGAGTCATAGAGGATCAGCTTTGGATTCGTCACAATGGCGCGCGCAATGGCCACGCGCCGGCGCATGCCTCCGGAGAGCTGCGACGGAAATTTGTCGAGCGTCTCCTCCAGCTCCACAAAACGCAGCGCTTCGGTGACGCGGCGCGTGATCTCGTCGTCAGGCAGGTGCTCCTCGAGCAGCCGGTAGCCCACGTTATCGCGCACGGTGAGCGAATCGAAGAGCGCGCCTTCCTGAAACACCGTCCCGATGGCCCCGCGCAGTTCGAAAAGATCCGCTTCGCGCATGGCGCTGATTTCTTTGCCGAAGACAAAGATGCGTCCCGAGTCCGGACAGAGCAGGCCGTTGACGAGCTTCAGCAGCACGCTCTTGCCCACGCCTGCCGGTCCCAGAAGGATGCGCGTTTCACCCGGCTCAACGCGAAAGGAAATATCTTCGAGCACAGGCTCGGGACCGAAGCTGACGGTGACGTTCTCAAACGCAACCACCGGCTCGCTGGGCGATCCCGGCGCCGGCGAGGACTCCGGCAATGTGGCAGCTCCGCTCGCGCCCACCGGCGTCACCGTCCGAAGATGCCGATCATGAACCGGCTGATGAGGAAATCCGTGGCGATGATCAGCACGGAGGAGACAACCACGGCCTGCGTCGTGGAGCGGCCCACGCCCTGCGTTCCGCCGCGCGTCTTCATGCCGTAGAAGCACCCGATGGTGGAGATGATGAATCCGAAGAAGATGGGTTTCACCAGCCCCTGCAGCACATCCGGGTATTCCAGCGACTGATACGCGGTGTGGAAGTACTGCGAGCCGTTCTGCCCCAGCATCACTACCGAAACCATCCCGCCGCCGAGGATGCCGACCGTGTCGGAGATGATGACGAGGAAGAACAGCATCACGATGGTCGCTACGATGCGCGGCATCACCAGCTTTTTCAGGGGGTCGGTGCCGAGTGCGCGCATGGCGTCGATCTGCTCGGTGACGATCATCGATCCCAGCTCGCTGGCCATCCCCGATGCGTTGCGCCCGGAGACCATGAGCGCGGTGACCACCGGGCCGATCTCCTTGATCATGGAAAAACTCACCAGTTGCCCGGTGAAAGCGGTCGCGCCGAACTGGGTGAGCGTGGAGGCAGACTGCAGCGCCAGCACGCCGCCCAGGAAAAATCCGGTCATGATGACGATGGGCAGCGAGCCGACCCCGATGATGTCGGCCTGCATGAAAATGTCGGAACGGTAAAAGGGGCGACGAAAGAGGTTTCCCAGCGCGCGGGCCGACAGGACGACATATTCCTGCACAGCCAGCACGCCTCGCTTTGCGGCGGCGTCAATGGTTTCCAGGGCCATAAGCAGCTACCGCGGATTGGATGCCGAAGCCGCGGCTTCCGCTCCGAAGTTTGAGCGTAGCACAGCGAGATGAGCGGAGCGGTGATCGGTTCCGACCTGGACGGGTACCCCTATTCGCGCCCGCGCTTGCGAATCTCGATGCTCAGGCGCTTGATCTTCTGGTTGAGTGTGGAAAGCGGAATCCGGAACTGCTCCGCCGCTTCGGTCTGGTTCCAGTTGCAGCGTTCCAGCTTGTCGACGATGATGCGGCGTTCGATGTCCTCGATGATGTCGAAGAGCGAGGCGTCCGGGTTGTGCTCGAGCAGACTGCTCGAATAGCTGGAACCGGTGAGATGTCCGGGCAGCAGGTCGGCGCCGATCGTGGTTCCCGAGGAGAGGACGACTCCGCGCTCCACGACGTTCTCGAGCTCGCGAACGTTGCCGGGCCACTCGTAGTCCACCAGCGCGCGCATCGCGTCCGGCGAAAACGTGCGCGCGGGCAGGCCGTTTTCTTCGGAGAAGCGATGCAGAAAGTGCGCGGCCAGCAGAGGAATGTCTTCGCGGCGGCTGCGCAGCGGAGGCAGTTCGATGGCGATGACGTTGAGCCGGTAGAAAAGATCCTCGCGGAACTTGCCTTCGCGGACCAGCTGGCGCAGATCGACGTTAGTGGCGGCAATGATGCGCACGTCCACCTGGATTTCCTGCACGCCGCCGAGGTGCATGAAGCGGCGATCCTGCAGGACGCGCAGGATCTTGGCCTGGGTGTCCATGCCCATGGTGCCGATCTCGTCCAGGAAGAGCGTGCCGCCGTTGGCGACCTCGAAAAGGCCTTTTTTCGCGGCGATCGCCGATGTGAACGCGCCTTTCACGTGGCCGAAGAGGGTCGACTCCAGCAGATCGGTGGGCATCGCGCCGGTGTTCACTGGCACGAAAGGCTTGTCCTTGCGCGGCGAATTCGAATGAAGGGCTTTGGCGATCAGCTCCTTGCCGGTGCCGCTCTCGCCCTGGATCAAAACCGTGGACCGCGTGGGCGCGACCTGCGCCACCAGGTCGAAGATGCGCAGCATCGCCTCGCTCTTGCCCACGATGTTGGGGAAGTTGTAGCGCTGGCGCAGCGCGCGCTTGAGCTGGACGTTCTCTTCCTCGGCGCGATAGCGGGCGATGGCTGCGCGAATGTCGGCGAGCAGCTTCTCGTTGTCCCAGGGCTTCTGAACAAAGTTCTGCGCACCGCCGCGGATGGCGTCGACCACATTGCCCACCGTGCCGTAGGCGGTGATCATGATGACCGGCAGCGAGGCCTGGCGTTCGCGGATGGTGCTCAGGATCTCGATGCCGTTGCGGCCAGGCAGCGCCAGATCCAGCAGCACCAGATCGAAGGGCTGCTCGGCGATGCGCTCCACGCCCTGCTCGCCGTTCTCCACCGACTCGACCGCGTAGCCCTCGAGCGTGAGCAGCGTCTCCAGCGATTCGCGGATCGCGGCTTCGTCGTCGATGATCAGGATGCGCGGCGCGCCATCGGCCCCGGGCCCGGTACCGTTGACCGTTGCCGCGATCGTCCCCTCAGACATGGGCCGGCTTCCTCAGCATCGGAAACTCGAGATAAAACGTCGTTCCCTGTCCCAGCTGGCTCTCCACGTGGATTTTCCCCGAATGTTCCTGAATGATTCCGTAGGTTACCGCCAGCCCCAGGCCGGTGCCGCGCGGCTGCCCATCCCTGCGCGAAGTCTTGGTGGTGAAGAAGGGATCGTAGATGCGCCGCAGATGCTCGGGCGCAATGCCTGAGCCGCTGTCGGCGATGGAGATGCTCACGTGCCCGTTCATCTCCGTGGCCACGCGCAGCGTCCGGGCGTCGGCCGCGCTCGCCATCGCATCCTTTGCGTTCAGGAACAGGTTCAGGAAAACCTGCTGCAGCTTGCCCGCGTTGCCGAGGATGGGCGGCAGCTCCGGCATCAGGCTGGTTTCCACGCGAATCTGCGCCGTCTTGAACTGGTGCTCCAGCAGCGTCAGCGTCTCGCGGATGATCGCATTCACATCCGTCTCGCGATATTCGGCGCCGCTGGTGCGCGAGAAATTCAGCAGCCCGTTGACGATCTCGGAAGCGCGGAACGTCTGCTGCGTAATCTTCTCGAGCAGTGGGCCGAGACGGTCATCGCCGCGCAGCTGCCGGGTGAGCATCTGCGTGTACGACGAAATCACCGCGAGCGGCGTGTTCACTTCGTGCGCTACGCCGGCGGCGAGCAGACCGATGGACGACATTTTCTCCGCCTGGGCGAGCTGTCCTTC
>JASIAO010000309.1 GCA_030041955.1 Acidobacteriaceae bacterium
GCTGAGGCCGATGCGGACGCCGGTGAAGCTGCCAGGCCCATTTGTAACAACGATGGTGACGATATCGGCGATCGAAGCGTTGGCGGCGGCGAGGAGTTCGCGGATCGCCGGTACGAGCCGGGCGGAGTACGTCTTGCCGGGGATCTCGGTTTGGCCGAGGAGATCGCCGTCGGGGCCGGCGAGGGCGACGGTGCCGAGCGGTCCGCAGGTGTCAATGGCTAACAGCATCAGGGTTCAGGGTACAGGGTGAGCGGTGCAAGATGCAGGGAGAGGATCCCCGCTCGCGATGACGACATCCGTCCCGAATTGAAATTGATAGTTTGGGTAACGCCGTCCCTCCGGGACTCTGCGCGAACCAAATTCCTTCTCCGCGCTGAAGCGCGGGGAAAATCAACATTGCGCCTCCGGCGCGTCAGATTGGTGATTGTCAAAAACCTCATCGCGCGCCTGCTGGAATCAACTGACCCCGCTTCCGCCCTTCAGCAGCATCGCCGCCATCCCTGACGCGGCGCACGCTGCGGCCAGATAAGCTGCGGGGGCCATGGCGCTGCCCGTTGCCCGAATCAGGGCCACGGCTACCATAGGAGCGGTGCCGCCGGCCATGCCGATGCCGACGTTGAGCACCAGCGCGTGCGCGCTCACGCGGTAGGCCCGCGGAAACTGCTCGGACAGCATGGCCGGCGCGGTGCCCATCACCGCGGCCAGCAGAGCGGCCAGCGCCAGTTGCGCGGTCCACAATCCCGAGACGCCCAGCCGCAGCACGCCGCCGAAGAGCGCCCACGCCAGCGCAGCCTGCGCGAAGAAGGCGATTGCCAGCACCCATCGGCGCGCCACCCACCGGTCGGAGAGCCATCCCGCCAGCGGCACCACCGCCAGCGCCAGACCCTGCGCCGCGGTATTCGCCTGGAGCGCGGCGCTCTCGCCGAGGTGCGCAAACTCGTGCGCGAAGCCGGGCAGAAAGACCATGGTCAGGTAATTTGAAATGCCGTATCCGCAGGTGAAGACCAGGGCCAGGGCTATCGTCCGCGGCGCTTCCACCACCGCGCGCCACGCCGGCCAGCGCTCGCGCACCGTCTCGCTGCTTCCGCCCTCGCCAACCCTGCGGGCCCTATCTTCGCGCTCCTTATCTCCGGAGTGCGCGTCCTGCGGGTCCTCCGGCAGATGCCGCCGCAGCAGGAAGGCCGCCATGGCCAGCACGCCCCCGAACAGGAACGGCGCCCGCCAAAACTCCCCAGCCTTCATCTCCGCCAGCGCCGCCGCGCCCGCCGCCAGCAGCATGCCCACGGTCGCGCCCAGGTTGGCCACGCTGCCGGCGAGCCCGCGCCGCTCGGCCGGCGCCGTCTCGACCAGATAGGTGACGGAGCCGACGAATTCGCCGCCGACGGAAAATCCCTGGAACATGCGCACCGCGATCAGCAGCAGCGGCGCTGCGATGCCGATGGCCGCATAGGTGGGCAGCAGTCCCAGGCCGACGGTCGCCGCGCCCATCAGGATCACCGAGAGCACCATGACGAACTTGCGCCCGCGCCGGTCGCCGACGCGCCCCAGCACCACGGCGCCCAGGGGCCGCATGGCGAAGCCCACCGCGAATCCGCCATACGCGCCCACGAGCGCTGCCAGCCGGTCCTCAAAGGGGAAGAACAGACCGGCCAGCACCGGCGCCAGCAGGCCGTAGAGGCCGAAGTCGTACCACTCGACGACGTTGCCGATGGCCCCGGCGAGGACAACGCGTGTTCGCTCGGTCATCGCCGCTTCGCTCCGCCCACCCTCGATGCACCTCCGGCCAGTCGGCCTGCCTGTGAGTCTACAGAGCCGCTGGTGGCGCGGCGTCGCGGGGCGCTTTTGCCCATTTGAAAACGGAGAAGAAACCTGAAACCATTGTGCGTTCCATCGACGGGTTCGCGCTTCGCAGGCCCGTTCACCATGGAATCCAATAGGTTCACGTTGGGTATTGTCGAAAAAAATCTCGCAGGCGGCGCATTGCTCAGTGGGGAGCAGAGGACTCTGCTGGAGCGCCTGCTCCACGGCGACCCGCGCGCCCTGGCCCGCGCCATCTCTCTTGTCGAAAATGACGCGCCCCAGGCTGCGGCTATCCTCTCCGCCTGTTTCCCGCACACGGGGGGAGCGCTGCGCATCGGCATCACCGGAGCTCCGGGAGCGGGCAAGAGCACGCTCGTCGATCGCCTCGCGCGGCAGTTCCTCGCGGCGGAACGGAAAGTGGGTGTTGTCGCCGTCGATCCCACCAGCCCCTTCACCGGGGGAGCCATCCTCGGCGATCGCATCCGCTTCCAGGAGCGCCACAACGATCCCGATTTTTACGCCCGCTCCATGGCGACCCGCGGCTCGCTCGGCGGACTGGCGCTGGCGACGGCCGACGTCGCCCTGCTTATCGAGGCCAGCGGGAAAGACGTGCTGCTGATCGAAACGGTCGGCGTCGGCCAGGACGAAATCGAGATCGCCCGCCTCGCCGATATCACGCTCGTGGTCCTCGTCCCCGGCATGGGCGACGACGTGCAGAGCCTCAAAGCGGGCGTGATGGAAATTGCCGACATCTTCGTGGTCAACAAATCGGACCGCGACGGCGCCGACCGCGTGGAGCAGGAAATCCGCGCGCTGCAGTCGCTCGCTCAGGTTCACGGCGACTGGACACCGCCCGTCGTTCGCACCATCGCCACCACCGGCGAGGGCATTGAACGTCTGGCCGCTTCCATTGCGGAGATGGAAACGTGGCTGCGCTGCGAGAATCGCCTCGCCGATCGCCGCGCCGAACACTGGCAGCGCCGCCTGGACGCGATGGTGCGCGCGGAGCTGATGCGCCGCGCCCGCCGCAACGGACTCAGCGAGGAGGAGCTGCGCCGCCACGCCGCCCGGATCGCTTCCGGCGGTGAAGATCCGTGGCAGCTTGTGAGTCAGCTGGCAAAGGAAGTTCTTAAGGAGAAGTAACCTCAGGGGCTAAAGCCCCGGTCACTTCTGCTGCTCGATCGGCACGCGTGAACTCGTGCGCTGATACAAAAGCTGCTTTCAAAAGGCGTTATTTCCGCAGGCTGTGGAGCCGTGCCTTTTCAAAGCAAAGGTCTCGGGCCGCTAAGCGCTGTACAGTAAAGGCTGACCGCTGACCGCTGATCGCTGATTTATGCCTTCCATCGACCATCTCGGCATCGCCGTCCAAAGCATCGCGGAAGCGCGCAAGCTCTACGAGTCGCTCGGGCTCGCCGTCGTACGCGAAGAGACCGTGGAGCACGAGCGGGTCCGCACCGCCCTCATTCCTGCCGGCGACGCTCGCATCGAGCTGCTGGAGCCGACCACGCCCGACTCGCCCGTGGGAAGGTTTCTCGCGAAGCGCGGCGAGGGCCTGCACCACATCGCACTCCATGTCGACGACATCTCAGCAGCGCTCGAAACCCTGAAAGCCCGCGGCGCGCGCCTCATCTCCGAAGATATCCAGACCGGAGCGGGCGGCCATCTCTACTTTTTCGTCCACCCATCGAGCGCCGGCGGCGTGCTGCTGGAAATCTGCCAGGACCCCATCTCCGACGTTTGACGAGCCGTCATTCCCTGCGAATGAGGCGCGAAGCTGCGCCAATCTATGCAGGCCGGGCCGCGAATCCGGTATCGGGGCAGGATTTCAGTTCATGCGTTGATGCATGAGCTGTTGCGAACCTGAGCGGAATCTTAGAACTTGCCCAGGAGCGGTTTCCGGGCGTTCTCGGTGCGGCCGGCGCCGCCCTGCGATTCGCGGAGCGCCTTCCGAAACTCCTCTATTCTGTTCCGCAGCGGCTCCGACGAGTCGAACATCGCGGACTGCTCGCGCCTGCGCTCCTCTGCGAGTTCCTCATCGATGGGATCTGAATTGGTGGCAGGGTCTGCGGTCGTCATGAATGCATCCTGGTCCAGGCCGGAGTTACGGCCGGTTTTGAGATCTAACGCGCCGGACGAATCCGTTTCGGGCCGATGGCGAAGGGGACTTCTCTGCGTGTGCCGTCTCTGCGAACGATGACGGCCATTGGCTCGTGCCGGGTTGGACACGGAGAAGTTCCCCGCCGGACGTCCAGCTGATTGGTTTCGGACAATCGCGCCATGCCTGGAAGCGTAGGGCGGCGGGGGTTACGACGGGAATCCCACGACAGGGCCAGGCGCGCGGACGGTGGGGGGATGGGGTACCACGAGGGTCACGTTCCAGGTGGTTACGCCAGGAGCGGGCTCGACTCGCGGGCGGTCAGGGCGGCCGGGGATTTGGCTGCGGATGAGGGCGACATCCCGACCCTGTCCGCCAAGGGCGGCGGACAAGGATGGGGCACCCGGGATGGTGAGATTCGTTATTATCCGCGGGAGGGGTGGACTTTGAGGATTTCGCGGCCGATGACCATGCGCTGGATCTCGCTGGTTCCTTCGCCGATGGTGCAGAGTTTGACGTCGCGGTAGAACTTCTCGACGGGGTAATCCTTGATGAAGCCGTAGCCGCCGTGGAGCTGGACGGCCTGGTCGCAGATGCGGACGGCGACCTCGGAGGCGTAGAGCTTGGCCATCGCCGATTCGCGGGTGACGCGCTGGCCCGCGTCCTTGAGGACGGCGGCGCGGAGGGTGAGCAGGCGGGCTGCGTCGAGCTCGGTGGCCATGTCGGCGAGCTTCCACTGGATGCCCTGGAATTCGGCGATGGCTTTGCCGAACTGGCGGCGCTGGCCGACGTATTTGACGCTGGCATCGAGGGCGCCGCGGCCAATGCCGAGGGCGAGTGCGGCGATGGAGATGCGGCCGCCGTCGAGGGTGCGCATGGCATCGACGAAGCCCTCGCCGAGCTTGCCGAGGAGGTTTTCGGCGGGGATTTCGCAGTCCTCGAAGATGAGCTCGGAGGTGTCGGAGGCGCGAAGGCCGAGCTTGTTTTCTTTTTTGCCGGGGCGGAAACCGGGCGTGCCTTTTTCGACGATGAAGGCGGAGAGGCCGTGGGTGCCCTGGGATTTATCTGTAACCGCGATGATCACAGATACGTCGGCGTAATGGCCGTTGGTGATGAAGGTCTTGTTGCCGTTGAGGACCCAGCGGTCGCCGCGCCGGACAGCAGTGGTGCGGGCGGCGGCGGCGTCGGAGCCGGAGCCTGGCTCGGTGAGTCCCCAGGCGCCTAAGTGTTCGCCGGAGGCGAGTTTCGGCAGGTATTTGCGGCGCTGGGCGTCGGTTCCGGCGAGGAAGATGTGGTTGGTGCAGAGGGAATTGTGCGCGGCGACGATGATGCCGATGGACCCATCGACGGCGGAAAGCTCTTCGATGGCGAGCATGTAGTCGACGTAACCGAGGCCGGCGCCGCCGAGTTCGACCGGGAAGATGACGCCGAGAAGGCCCATTTTGCCAAGCTGCTTCACCACGTCGTGGGGGAATTCGGATGCTTCGTCCCAGCGGGAGACGTTGGGGGCGATTTCGCGGGCGGCGAAGTCGCGGATCTCGCGGCGGAGGGCTTCCTGGTCCTCAGTGAGGGTGAAGGGGAAGGTAGAAGACGCGGCGGGGGCGGCTGAGGTGGTGGTCATGGGGCTCCGATAAGGAGAGATGCGAAAACTCGACAGCCTAGCAGGTTTGAGGAGGGATTGTCGTCTTCCACATCTGCGAAAGGCGGGCGGATGTGGGGCAACCGCCGACTGGCCGTCCGGGCGAAAGCTCTGTGCGCAAAGGCGCCGGGGCTCAAGCCCCTCATCCTTATGGGAGCTGCTGATTCCATGGCCTGAAGGCCGTAGCTTTCTCCGTAGCTCCGCGATGCGGAGCGCGCTGCGCGCAGCGGGAAGGTAAGCGGCAGGGATTAACTGAGTATTCTGTGCCAATCGCAATCGCGCAGGAAATTGCGCAGAGCGATACCGGCCTCGAAGGGGTTTTCGTCTCCCGCGAAAACGATGATCCCGCTAATGAGGGCAACTTCCGCCAGGAGCCCGCCGATTCTTATCGCTCGATGCATCGGATTTGTAAGTTTACGACGTTTCTGCGGCCTGTGCGACTGGTTTCCACCCTGTCCGCGATGAACCTGCGGACAAGGATGGGGCACCCTGATTCCTAGCGGAGGCTGGCCGGCGGAGGGTCGAAGGCGTCGAGCTGCTTGAAGACGGCGTCGGGGAGCTGGAGCGCGGCGGCGGCGACGTTCTCTTCGAGATGCTGGGGATTGCCGGTTCCGGGGATGGGAAGAGTGACCGGCGAGCGGCGCAGGAGCCAGGCTAATGCGACCTGGAGCGGCGAGGCGTGGAGGTCTTTGGCGAAACGGTCGAGCATTTCGTTGGCGGCGCGGTTCTGGCCGAGGGGCGCCCAGGGAATGAAGGCGATGCCGTTCTTCTCGCAGAAATCGAGGAGGAAATCCCACTCGCGGTCGGCGAAGCTGTAACGGTTCTGGACCGAGACGATGGGGGCCTTTTTGAGGGCGCGCTGGAGGTGCTCAAGAGTGACGTTGGAGAGCGCAAGATGCCGGATTTTGCCCTGCTCCTTCAGGCGGACAAGGGTATCCATCGACGCGTCGAAGGAGACGGCGGGGTCGGGGACGTGGAGCTGGTAGACGGCGATGGTGTCGAGGTGGAGGCGGCGCAGGCTGCCGTGGACCGCGTCCTCGAGGTGTTTGGGGCTGGCGTTATGGACCCACTGGCCGGGACCAACGCGCTCCCATCCGCCCTTGGTGGCGATGACGAGATCTTTGGGGTAGGGGTGAAGGGCTTCGGCGATGAGCTCTTCGGAGACGTTGGGGCCGTAGGAGTCGGCGGTGTCGATGAAGTTGACGCCCAGCTCGACGGCGCGACGGAGGGTGGCGAGGGCAGCGGGCTTGTCTTTGGGAGGGCCCCAGACGCCGGGGCCGGTGAGGCGCATGGCGCCGAAGCCGAGGCGGTGGACGGTGAGGTCGCCGAGGTGGACTTCTCCGGCAGCAGCGGCAGCAGGGGCGGTGGTGGCCATGAAAATAGCGTACAGGGTTCAGCGTGCAGGGCGCAGTCCCATGTCTGCCAGAAACAGGCAGACATGGGCCACCCAGAGGTTCGCAAGGAGTGGTTTTGGCAGGATCAAAAAAGACTGTTGAAGGGTATGCGGAGGGGCGTATGTTCTGTGCGGGTCGATGGCTCGCCGTCTGAGGAGGGGGCGCTTGAGGGTGGCGGGCCCGGTTCTCCGAAAGGAGGGCAAAGCGATGAACGGACTGTGGATTGCACATTACAAGGCCGGCGGCGCGCAGGGCGAGGGGATGATGATGTTCCGCGCGGGGGAGATCCTGGGCGGGGATTTTGTGCACGCGTGGACGGGCACATACGAGGAGGACGGGCCGCATTTGTCGGCGCGGCTGCGTGTGGTACCGTGCATGTCGCGCGGAGAGCGGGAGCCGATGGCGCGGGAGCATGCGGTGATGGTGACGCTGTCAGGCGAGTGCACGGAGCGGGATGCGGTGCTGCGGGGGCATCCGGACGAGAGCGATCTGGCGGTGACGATCGAGATGCATAAGGCTGCCTGAAGCAGGGGATACGGTTTGCAGTTTACGGTTTGGTCTCACCCTGTTCGCCAGAAGCGGCGGACAAGGATAGGGCACCCCGGCATCGCAGGAACTCAACCGGCTGGTTCGTTGGCCGCGGGCTACTCGGTGTCGGCGGGTTTGTCGGGTTGGGAGTTGTAGATCTCTTCGACGCGGCGGAGGGTGTCGATTTCGGCGAGTGGCTTGTCGGTGCGGATGCGGTGAATGCGGGGAAAGCGCAGGGCGAAGCCGCTCGAGTGGCGCGCGGAGCGCATGACGTTGTTGAAGGCGACTTCGAGAACGATGAGCGGCTC
>JASIAO010000034.1 GCA_030041955.1 Acidobacteriaceae bacterium
CGTTCCCGAGGACCGGACCTGGGCCGACTGGATCTCGGCGGTGCTGAGCAGGGCCGGTTTCCGTGTCCTGCCACACAGCATGGTGGGCGTCGCCGGGAGCATCGCCCAGGATGAGGCGCAGCGTGGTGTCGCATCGGCGACCCGAACGATCGCCGTACTTTCCGCCGCGTACGTGAGATCTCCGCAAGCTAAAGGCGTGTGGGAAGCGATGGCGACCGCTGACCCGACCGGTACGCGCAGGCAGCTCATCCCTGTCCGGGTGGGCGAGGTACGTCCAAGTCCGCCGTTCAGCGACCGGACTCCCGTTGACCTGACCCGGCTAGACGCCCATCAGGCGGTGGAGGCGCTGCTGCGCGAACTGGGCCGCCCGCCCGTTCTGCCGGAGCACCCGGCAGATCACGGCTCCGAGCCGCGATGGCCACGCACGATCCCGCCGGTGTGGAATGTCCCCACCAGGAACGCCGCGTTTACAGGCCGGAATGCCGTGCTCGAGAAACTGCGCGATCAGCTAACCGGCACAAGTAAGGCGGTCGTGCTGCCGCAGGCGCTGTACGGGCTCGGCGGCGTGGGGAAGACGCAGGTCGCCCTGGAGTATGCCCACCGGTACATGGCGAACTACGACGTGGTGTGGTGGGTGTCGGCCGAGCAGCGTGACATGGTCAACCCGGCCCTCGCGGCGCTGGCGCAGCGCCTCGGCATGCGAGTCGGCGACAGCGTTACCGAGGCCGCGCAGGCAGCGCGTGAGGCCCTGCGCCGTGGTGCGCCCTACGCACACTGGCTCCTCATATTCGACAACGCGGACGACCCGAAGGAACTCGAATCCTTCTTCCCCGGCGGACCGGGTCATGTCCTGGTCACCTCGAGGAACCCGACATGGTCCCGGGTGGCCGACCCGCTGGAGATCGACGTATTCACCCGCCGGGAGAGCGTCGAGCACCTGCAGCGCCGGGTGCCTCAGCTAACAGACGACGACGCGGAAATGGTGGCCGAGGCTCTGGGCGACCTTCCGCTGGCCATTGAGCAGGCGGGGGCATGGCTCGAGGAAACCGGCACTCCAGCTGCTACCTACGTCGACCAGCTCAGCCGGCAGCCAGCAAGCGTCCTGGAGCTGAACAAGCCGCCGGACTACCCGGAGCCGGTGGCACTGACCTGGCGGGTGTCGTTCGACCGGCTCCGCGAGCACTCACCTGCCGCCGCGCGGTTGCTTGAGCTCTGCGCGTTCTTCGCTCCCGAGCCCATCTCCCTCTCCCTGCTCTACAGCGACGAGATGATAGGGTCCCTGGTCCTGCTCGATGACCGGCTGAAAGAGAAGATCGTGCTCGGCCAGCTGATCAGGGAGATTGCGCGCTTCGCGCTGGCGAAAGTGGACCAGGGGAATAATTCCATTCAGGTGCATCGCCTGATCCAAGCGGTCATCCGCTCTCAGCTCACGGCTGAGCAGGAAGAGGAGTCCTTCCATGAGGTGCACCGCGTGCTAGTGGGTGCTAGGCCCAGGCAGGGAGACACCGACGACCCTGAGAACTGGCCGCGCTATGACTTGATCTGGCCGCACCTCGGCCCCTCGGAAGCAGACGAATGCGATGAGGAAGAAACCCGTCAGCTCCTCATCGACAGAGTGCGGTACCTCTGGAAACGCGGCCAATACGACTACGCTCTGGATTTCGGAAGAAACCTGGAGGAAGGATGGCGGGTACGGCTCGGCAGTGATGACAGGCAGACCCTGCACCTGCGATTCCAGCTCGCCAACGTGCTCCGCTCCCAGGGCCGCTATGCCGACGCGCGCATAGTGGACTCCGAGGTTTTCGCCAAGCAACGCGAAGTGCTTACCGACCGTCACCCGCACACCCTGCAGACGGCTGGCGGGCTCGCGGGCGACCTGCGCGGCCTGGGTGACTTCCAAGAGGCGCTGACCATGGACAGGGAAACCTACGACCGGTTCAAGGAGCTGTTCGGCGAAGATCATCCCAGCACGCTTTCCGCCGCTAACAACCTCGCGGTCGACCTGCGTCTTGTCGGAGACTGCTTCGCGGCCCGCGAATTCGACCAGGACACGCTGACCCGGCGCAGGGCGGTACTGGGACCCGATCATCCCTACACCCTCTACTCGGCGGCGAACCTGGCCAGGGACATGCGCGAGGCCGGCGAGTACGCGGCGTCCATCGAACTACTGCGGGGCACGTACGCCCGGTACCTGGACGTGCTCGGAGAAGACTTCGTCGATACGTTGCGCACTGCAAAGAGCCTGGCGGTATCACTGCGCAAGACGGGCGAGCTAGAAGAGGCGTACCAGATAACCAAGAGCACGCGCGAGCGGTACATGCAGCATTACTCGGAGGACTCGCCTGACTCGCTGGCCTGCGCGCTGAACCTAGCGTGCGACCTGTCCGCGCTGGACAGGAAGCCCGCCGCCCGGGACCTGGCGGCCGATGTGAAGAAGGCATATGAACGCAGCCTCGGCGCAGACCATCCTTATACGCTCGTGGCGGCCAATAACCTGTCCACGTACTTGCGCGGAGCAGGCGCACTGGATGAAGCTGAATTGCTAGCCAGGGATACATTCGAGCTGTTCCGCGAAAAGCTTACCGACGCGCATCCGTTCTCCTTGTCCTGCGCGATCAACCTGGCAAACGCGCACTTCGACCTGGGCAAATTCGACGAGGCCGAGGCTCTGGAGACCAAGACTCATGCTCAGCTAGCGCGCGTACTCGGCGTACGCCATCCGGACACGCTGGTCTGCGAGGCGAATCTCGCCGTTACCCTTCGTGCGAGCGGGCGGACCGATGGGGCGACTCGGCTTCAGCGGCGGGTGCTCTCGGACCTGGCCATAGTCCTCGGGGACAAGCATCCCAACGTCGACGCTCTGCGAGAGTGGCGGCGCCAGAATCGTGACCTCGAACCACAGCCGACCTGATTCATCCGGCCCGCGATTCGGCCGCCTCGCGGATGAGCCAGGACATCACGTCCGGCATCACCTGCAGCGCGCCGAAATGGGCCGAACCGGGCTCGACCTCGGCAATCGCATCGGGAATCTCACGAGCGAGCCAGCGTGTGTGTGACACGGGTGAGAAGCGATCGTCCTCGCCATGCCACAGCTTGACCGGGACGACGATGTCGGAA
>JASIAO010000310.1 GCA_030041955.1 Acidobacteriaceae bacterium
TCTTGATCGCCGCCGGAAAATTTCCTGACTCGCCCAGCCCCAGGCAGAAGCGCGCCACACCGAACTCCAGGGCGCTGTTCGCCAGCGCATGACCCATCGCCGACAGGCTCCATATTGCCATGAAAAGGCAATAGCCGAGTCGCGTGCCCAACCGGTCGATAATCCAACCTGCGGCGATCACTCCAATCGCGTACGCCAGCTGGAATCCGGCCACAATGTAGCCATAATCCACCTCCGTCAGGCCAATGGCGTGATGCAGCGTCGGCTTCAGGATCGCGATCACCTGGCGGTCCATGTAATTGATCGAGGTCGCGGCAAACAGCATCGCGCAGATGGTCCAGCGCACGTGGCCCAGGCGAAACCCACCTGAGCCCTCCGACGCGCTCATCTCCACCGTCGCCTTGCCAGCGTTTGTCATGCCGGATCGTGGGTCCCTGCTAAAGTTTGTAGGCCTTGCGCACCAGGTTATAGGCCAAATCGCGCGCCACTTCGAGCGCTTCATCTTCTTCCAACCGGTGCTCGGCCACCAGCCGTGCCAGCCACACGCAATCCATGCGTCGGGCAACATCGTGCCGCGCCGGGATCGACAGGAAAGCGCGTGTGTCGTCGTTGAACCCGACCGTATTGTAGAAGCCCGCCGTCTCCGTAACCTGCTCGCGAAAACGCAGCATCCCCTCCGGACTGTCGTGGAACCACCACGGCGGCCCCAGCCGCAGGCACGGATAGTGCCCCGCCAGCGGCGCCAGCTCCCGGCTGTACGTGGTCTCGTCCAGCGTGAATAGAATCAGCGTGTAATTCTTCTCGTTGCCAAACAGATCCAGCAGCGGCCGCAGCGCCGTCACGTAATCCGTGGGCATGGGAATGTCCGCTCCCATATCGCGCCCGTACTGCTCGTAGATTTGCCGGTTGTGATTGCGGAACGCTCCCGGATGCGGTTGCATCACCAGGCCGTCCTCCACGCTCATCCGCGCCATCTCCGTCAGCATCTGCGCCCTGAACAGCTCTTCGTCCGCGGCATCCGCGCGCTTCGTCATCACCTTCTCGAAAACCCGCGCCGCCTCCGCCCGCTCCAGGTCCGCTGTCCGCGCCGTCGGATGCCCGTGGTCCGTCGCCGTGCATCCCAGGGCTTTGAATCGCTCTCGAGTCCTGCGCAGCGCGCGCAGATATCCGTCCCACGTCGTGGCGTCTTCGCCGGTCATCTGCCCCAGCTTTGCCACGTTTTCCTGGAATCCCGCGTACTCCGGATCGACCACCGGATCGGGCCGGAACGTAGGCAGAATTCGCGGCGTCACACCCCGCACCTTCCAGTCGCCCTCCCGCACCGCCTTGTGATCCTCGAGCGTATCCAGGGGTGAATCGGTCGTCGCCAGCACCTCCAGCCGGAAGCGCTCGTAGAGCGCGCGCGGCCGGAACTCCGGCGTGCGCAACCGCTCTGAAATCACGTCGAAATACAAATCCGCCGTCGCCGCCGACAACCGCTCCTCCAGCCCGAACAGCTCCTGGAAGGCGTAATCCAGCCACATCCGCGTGGGCGTCCCGCGAAACAGATAGTAGTTCTCCGCAAAGATCCGCCACACTCGCCGCGGATCCTTCATCTTCTCCACGCCGATCTCCAGATCGTCCAGCGAGATTCCCTGGCTGTACAGCATCCGGAAGACATAGTGATCGGGCTGCACCAGCAGCTTCGCCGGATCGGGAAACGCCTCGTTCTTTGCAAACCAGGCAGCCTGCGTATGCCCGTGCGGGCTGATCAGGGGCAGCTCGCGGATCTCGTTGTACAACCGCCGCGCAATGTCGCGCAGCGCCTCGTTCGCCGGAAAGAGGCGGTCATCGTGGATCAGGTTCATGGCACGCGCCGGCATGGAAATGGTCGACCTCCTGCATTGTCTCCGCGGTAAGAATCCCGCAGAGGTCCGACCACCAGAATACACCGCCGGAGTCGTCCAAACGGTGTTACTTTCATTTCTGTCAGCAGAAATGAGCCGGATGCGCCTCTGAATGCTGCCTTCCAGGGCATTTCGGCCGCTCCCCGGCTCGGGCTCAGGGAGCGTTCATGCCGAAAACCGACACGCACATGACTATGCGAGTGGTGAACCACATACGGAATATGATCGAAACCGGCGATTTGCAGCCCGGCGATCGCATTCCCCCCGAGCGCGAGTTCGCCCGCAAGCTGCGCATCAGCCGCGCCAGCCTCCGCACCGGCATCGGCTACCTCGCGGCCATGGGCGTCATGGACGTGCGCCACGGTGTCGGCACCTTCGTCGCCGAGGGACCTCCGGAAATCGGCAAATCCTCGCTCAGCCTGCTCGGCGCGCTCCATGGATTTCAATCCTGGCAGATGTTCGAGGCCCGCCGCATCCTCGAGAGCGAACTGGCCGCCCTGGCCGCCGAGCGCGGACGCGAGCAGCATTTCGCTTCTCTCTCTGAAGAGGTCGCGGAGATGTACGCCACCGTCGACAATCCCATGGACTACCTCATCCACGACGTGCGCTTCCACCGCGTCATCGCCCAGGCCTCCGGCAACCCCATCCTCGCCGCGCTCATGGAAACCATCACATCGGCCCTCTACGACGAGCGCCGCAAGACGGTGGAACGCTCCCGCGACCTGAAGGAATCCGCCGACCTGCACCGCGAAATCTACCGCGCCATCCGCTCGCGGAATGCCGCCGAAGCCCGCTCAGTCATGCGGCGTCACCTGGCGATGGCCCAGTCGGCTCAGGAAGTGGAGACTGCCGCTGCTCCGTCGGGATCAAACGGCCAGAAAAAGCCGCGCCGGAAAAACGAAGAGCAGTGAAAGGAGCTACGAAGAAGAATCAGTAGGAATCAACCTGGCAGCTGGTCGCTTTTCCCCAATCGTTTCTCCCCTCGGCTAAGAGCCCGTCCGGGTTGCGCGTCCGGTCAGGCGGGCGGAACGCACCGGTTTCTTCTGCTGCGTTCGCACCAGCTTCGGCTCGTGTGTCTCAACCGTCCCGGACTGGGTGTCCATCCATTCTTCCAGCCGCGATCGCCGGAAGCGCCAACGGTTCCCGATCCGAAACGCCGGGATAAACCCTGTGGCTGCATAGCGATAAAGGCTATCGGCGCTGATGCCCAGCCAGGCGGCCGCCTGGCGGATATCCATCACTTCACGAACTTCGGGGGATTGGGCAGACATGGACTTCATGACTCCTCCGACAACTGAGCACGCCATGTATACCACAGGAAGAAACCCAAAAGAAACGGAGAATTTCGCCTGGAAACCGGAAACAAACCCCCGCAATATTCGATCCATTGCCAATCAGAGATAGCGAGTTAGCAAGTCAGCGCGCCTTCCCGTACCGCCCCCGAATGAAGACCGCCAACCCGCTAACTTGCCAACTCGCTAACCAGCCGCCATCTACAGCTTCGGTTCCAGCCCGCTCAGGATCTTCAGGAAGCTCTCGTCCACGGTGCGGTTCTTCGAGATCGCCTCCGCCAGGGGAATATCCTCGATCTTCGTTCCGCGCAGCACCACCAGCCGTCCGAACTTGCCCTGGTGGACCAGGTCGATTGCCGCCAGCCCGTACCGCGTGGCCAGCATCCGGTCGTACGCCGTCGGTGTGCCGCCGCGCTGCGTATGGCCGAGGTTCACCGACCGCGTCTCGTAGCCGGTCTTCTGCTCGATCAGATCCGCGAGGTGCTCGGCGATCCCGCTTAGCCGCGCGTGCCCGAAGGCGTCCACCTTCGATCCCTTGGTCGCCTGTTCACCGGAATGCGGCAACTTCGCGCCCTCGGCCACCACCACGATGCCGTACTTCTTGCCGTGATCGTGATTGTGCTTCAGGATCGCGCACACATGATCCAGATCGATTTCCTTCTCCGGCACCAGCACCACGTGCGCGCCGCCGGCCACGCCCGCCGTGAGCGCAATCCAGCCGGCATCGCGGCCCATCACCTCGCAGACGATCACGCGATTGTGCGACTCGGCCGTCGTGTGCAGCCGGTCGATGGCCTCGGTCGCGATCATCACCGCCGTGTCGAACCCGAAGCACACATCGGTCCCGTTCAGATCGTTGTCGATCGTCTTCGGAACGCCCACGCCCGGCACGCCCGCCTCGATCAGCGCGTTCGTCACCGACTGCGTGTCGTCCCCGCCGATGGCAATCAGCGCATCCAGCTTGTTCGCCTTCAGCGTCTGCACGCACTTCTGAATGCCGCCCTCGATCTTCCGCACGTTGGTGCGCGAGGTTCGCAGGATCGTTCCGCCTTCGGTCAGGATGCGGTCGACCTTTTCGAGCGTCAGCGGCACGGTGGTGTTATCCAGAACGCCGCGCCAGCCTTCGAGAAATCCGACGAACTCGTCGCCGTAATGGATGATGCCTTTCCTCACTGCCGCCCGAATCACGGCATTCAGACCCGGACAGTCTCCGCCGCCCGTCAACACGCCAATTCGCATCGCTCTCGCTCCCTGTTTTGAAATGGGACCTGCCCGGAATTTCGCTGCCTTCCCGGCAAATCACGGCCGGATGGATTCTCCGCCCGCACGATTTTTGCGCTAAGTGTCCACAAAAATCATAACCACCCCACCGCTGGCGATACAACATGACCAAAATGCTGGCGCGTCTCCGGATGCCGATAGATAATGAGGCACCATGCTCCCACGTCTGGTTCTCGCTCTGACCGTCACCGGTCTTGTTCAGGCCCCCGCATTGCTCGTCGCTGCTCAGCAGGCTCCCGCTCCTGCAAAACCCCCAACCCCGCCAAAGATCGTCACCACAGTCACCGTTACGCCCATCAGCGAGAAGCCCGATTACTCCAGGGAGGGAGTGGTTTTTCAGAAGGTCGACAGCGCGTACGTCTACAACGCTGACGGCACCGGCACACGCACTCTGGAGGTCGTCGCTCGGGTGCAATCCGACGCCGCCGTGCAGAGTTTCGGGGTCCTCAACTTCAACTACGCCTCCGGCAACGAACACGTCACCATTGAGTATCTGCGGGTGCGCAAGCCCGACGGCACCGTTGTGGACACGCCGCCCACCGACGCCGAGGACATGCCCACCGAGGTCACGCGCGAAGCCCCCTTTTACAGCGATCTCAAGCAGCTTCAGATTCCCGTCAAATCGCTCAGTCCCGGCGATCAGCTGGAATATCGCGTCCGCTTCGACCTCACCCATCCCCTCGCGCCCGGCGAGTTCTGGGGCTCAGAAAGTTGGATCACCTCCAACGTCGTCCTGAATGAATCCGTCGAGCTTTCCATCCCCGACGGCAAATACGTTCAGGTCCTCAGCCCGAAATTCACGCCCACGATCACCGACCAGAACGGCCGCAAGGTCTATACCTGGCACTCTTCGCAGCTCACCTCCACCGGCACGGACACCGATAAGAAACCGCCCACACCTGACGCCGACGCTATGCCCGACGTCGCCTGGACCAGCTGGCGCACCTGGCAGGAGATCGGCGACTGGTACGCTTCCCTGTCCAAGGATCGCATCGCAGTCACGCCTGAGATTCAATCCAAAGTGCAGGAGCTAATCCAGGGCAAGACCACCGACGAAGCAAAGATCGAGGCCATCTACAGCTACGTCTCGCTGGAAGTGCGCTACATCGGCGTCGCCTTCGGCATCGGCCGCTATCAGCCCCACGCCGCGGAAGCCGTCTTCGAAAATCAGTACGGCGACTGCAAGGACAAAGACACGCTGCTGCAGACGATGCTCAAGGCCGCCGGATACGACGCATGGCCCGCGCTCATCGGCAGCTCGCATACGCTGCATCCCGAGCTGCCCTCGCCCGAACAGTTCGACCACGTTATCACCGTGGTTCCCCGCGGCAACAGCGTCATCTGGCTCGACAGCACGCCCGAAGTCGCTCCCTACAAGCTGCTCATGTTTGGTCTGCGTGACAAGCAAGCCCTCGTCATTCCCTCGACCGGAGAGCCGAAGCTGATGCGCACGCCGGCCGACGGCCCGTTCCCGTTCACCACGGACTACTCCGCCGTTGCGACGCTCGACACCGACGGCACGCTCACCGGCCACATCTCTTTCACCATCCGCGGCGATACGGAGGTTCTTTTCCGCGCCGCCTATCGCGCCGCGCCGCGCGCGCAGTGGCAGCAGCTCTCGCAGAACATGTCTCAGGCGATGGGTTTCGCGGGAACCATCAGCAACATCGACGTCAGCCTTCCCGACCACACCAACGAGCCATTCCACTTCGCCTGGAACTACGACCGCAAGGAGTACGCCGACTGGAGCGACCACCGCATTCTGCCGCTGATGACCGGTATCGATCTCCCCGCTCCTGGCGATTCAGCCTCGGTGATCCAGCTACCGGCAAAGCAGATCGAATCCTTCCACTCCGAGATCACCCTTCCTGCGCAGTACACCGCGGTGTTGCCCAAATCCGTCAAATACGAGAGTGTCTTCGCGACTTACGAATCCACCTACAAACTCGACGGCAACAAATTCATCAGCGACCGCAAATTTCAGGTCCTGGAGCAGCAGGTTCCGGTCGACGGATGGGATAAGTACAAGCAGTTCGCCGACAACGTCAACAGCGATGCGAACCAGTATGTGCAGCTGGTCGCGGCCGGATCGCCCATGCCCGACACCACCCCCAGCAACCCCGACGCCGTGCAGCTCATCCAGGCCGCGTGGGCCGAGCTGAATAATCACAATCCTTCCGCCGCGCGCAACGATCTCCAGAGCGCTGAGCAGCTCAACCCGCGCGAGCGCGGCCTGTGGGCCGAATTCGGCGTCCTCGACGCCGGCGACAATCGTATGGACGACGCCGTGGCCGACCTGCAGAAGGAAATTCAGTACCACCCCGACAATGCCCGGATCTACGAGTACCTCGCCTCGCTCCAGGTCCGCATGCAGCAGAATGACGGCGCCATCGCGACCCTGCGCGGTCTGCTGAAAGTCTTCCCTAACGACACCGACGCGGAAATTCGCCTCGGCTCCCTGCTCATCCTCCAGAAGAAATACGACGAAGCCGCGACGCTCCTCGAAGCCGGCTCAAAACAATCCCCATCGAACAAGGTTCTCGCCGTTCAGGCAGGCCATGCAGACATCCTCGCCGGCAAGCGTGATGCCGGAGTCGCGTTGCTCCAGAACGCCCTGAACGGCGCTGACAACCCCGAGACTCTGAACGACGCGTCCTACGAGCTCGCCGACGCCGGGCTCAACCTGCCGCTCTCCGAAAGCAGTTGCCGCAAGGCGCTCGACCTGCTCGGCAAACAGACCTCCACCATAACCCTCGGCAATCTCAGCCAGGACGATCTGCAGCATGTGCAGCTGCTCACCGCCACGTGGGACACGATGGGTTGGATCTATTTCCGCGAGGGCAAGCTCGACCTCGCCGAGAGCTACGTCCACGCCGCGTGGGTGACGGCGCAGCACAGCGAGATCGGCGACCACCTCGGCCAGATTTACGAGAAGGAAAGCCGCTTCCAGGATGCCGCGAATATCTACGCGCTGGCTGTCGCTGCCGACACGCTCAGTCCGGATCCCGAAGGCAAAGACGCGCTGCTCGCGCGCCAGAAAGCTCTCGCCGCTAAGGGCTATCACGCAAAGTACGCTGATCCCGGCGCCGAGCTCGGCAACCAGCGCTCGATCTTTCTTCCCGAACTGACCAAAACCTTCGCCTCCGCCGACTTCTTCGTGCTGCTTTCTCCCGGCAAAGTCGAAGACGTCCGCTTCATCAGTGGCGACGGGCGCCTGGCAGCCGCGACCGATGCGCTGCGCAAGGCCGACTTCAGCACGCAATTTCCGAAAGACTCGCAGGACCGCATCGTCCGCCGCGGCATTCTCGCCTGCTCCGGCGTCGACAAGCGCTGCCAGTTCACCATGCTCCTGCCGCAGTCCGTTTCGCTCAATTGATCGGTGCGCGCCGTCCCGGTTGAACCCTGTGGACGGCGCGCTGCAAGCATGCCCTTAGAATCGGAATCATGTCTCTGCTCCAGGTGATCGTTCTCGCCATCATTCAGGGTCTCGCCGAGCTCCTGCCCATCTCCAGCTCCGCTCACGTCGTCGTTGCAGAGAAGCTGATGGGCCTCGATCCCTCGTCCCCCGCCATGACCCTGCTGCTCGTGATGCTGCACACCGGCACCATGTTCGCCGTCATCGTCTATTTCTGGAAGCAGTGGCGCGACACCTTCTTCTCGAGCGGGCAGGAATTCAGGCGCTTCGCCTGGCTCGCCATCCTCGCCACCGTGCTCACAGGCATCATCGGCGAGGGCATCGCCAAAATCGTCGAGCACACCATCCTCAAAGGCGTCCCGCACGCACAGATCGAAGATGCTTTCGGGAGACTGAGCATCATCGCTCCGGCGCTGCTCGCCGCCGGCGTGCTCATCATCATCGCGGGCCTCGTTGAGAACCGCACGCCGGAATCCGCCGAATCGCCTGAGATCAACACCAAACAGGCCGGCATCATCGGAGCCGTCCAGGGTCTTTGTCTTCCGTTTCGCGGATTCTCCCGCTCCGGCGCCACTATCTCTGCCGGCATGCTCGCCGGCGCGCGCAAGGCTCGCGTGGAAGCCTTCAGCTTCGCGCTTGCTGTCGTCCTGACTCCGCCGGTCGTCATCCGCGAGGTCCTGCGCCTGCGCCGCGCCGATCGCTCCGGCTTCGCGCACGCCGCCTTCCCCAGCCTGCTCGGCATGCTCTTCGCGTTTCTCGCCGGACTCCTCGCGCTCAAGTGGCTCAGCTCCTGGCTGGAACGCGGCCGCTGGTACTACTTCGGCATCTATTGCCTCTTCGCCTCGGTCGTCGTTTTCGTTCTGCACCATCACGGTTACTGAACCCTGCAACCTAAGCGGTAACCGCCATCCAGGCATCCCGCTCGGATCGCCCCGGCTTCCAAGGTCGCATGACGAAGACCGGACGCCAGGCACTGCAGGCGCTTGTCCTGAGCCTTGCGCTCATCGTCTTCTGGTTTGCCTGCGTGGCCAACTTCCACGCGCAGGACATGATCCTCGGCGCGCCCTCCATCATCGTCGCGGTGGTGTTTTCCTTCTACGCAATCCGCAAACTGCCCATCCGCTTCCGCCCGTCGCTTACAAACATTCTCGAGCTCTGGCGTCTTCCGGCCTACGTCGTCATCGATCTGGCGCAGATCCTGCTCGTCCTGGCGCGCGATCTCGCCGGCCGGCGCGCTTCCTCGCTCTTCCGCTCCGCTCCCTGGCGCGCTAACTCCGACAGTCCCTCCGACCTCGCTCGCCGCGCCCTTGCCGTCGGTTACACCACCGTCTCGCCCAACTGCGTTGTCATCGGCATCGATCGCGGGCGCCACCAGTTCTTCTTTCACCAGCTCAAAGCCTCGCCCATCCCCGTCATGACCCGCCGCCTCGGCGCAGGAGACCTCCGGTGAATCCCTGGCTCCTCACCGCTACCGTGGCCGGCGCGTCGCTCATCCCCTGCGCCTTCGCCTGCCTGCGCGGTTCGCCCGAACGCCGCCTCGTCGGCCTCGAAATGACCGGCATCATCGTCGTCATTCTGCTCATCCTCCTCACCATCGGATACGGACGTCTGCCCTTCATCGACATGCCGCTCTCCCTCGCACTGCTGTCGTTCGGCGCCGGCCTCGTCTTCGCCCGTTTTCTGGAGAAGCATCTGTGACCGCGCACGCTATCGCTATCGACGCTCTGCTTACCTTCACTGCTGCCTCCTGCTGGCTCGGCGCCATCGGCATGCTGCGCATGCGCGACCCCTATCAGGCGTTGCATTATCTCGGCGTCCCCGGCATCGTCGGCGTCGGATCGCTCACCATCGCTGTCTTCCTGCAGACCGGATGGTCGCAGGCCAGCTGGAAGTGCGCCATCATCCTCGTCGTTCTCGTCGCCGCTAACTCCGTGGGCACCCACGCGGCGGCTCGCGCCTTCCGCCAGCGCGAGAAAGACCACTGGGAACCGCATCCGGACGACCCGGAGATCGAATTTCTCGGGAGCAAGCCCCGCTCATGATGATCCTTGGCACCGGTCTGCTCACTCTCATTGCCGTGAGTGCCTTCATCATTGTTCGCACCGACGATGTCACCAATCAGCTCCTCGGCCTCGGTTTCTACGGCCTGCTTTTCGCGCTTATGTTCTTTGTCTTTCAGGCCCCTGACGTTGCGCTCTCCCAGATCACCGTCGGCGCCATCGCGCTGCCGCTCATGATCATGCTGGCCATCACCCGCATGAAGCACCGCGAGGCCGTAAATCGCGCCGGAAAGAAGCGGTCATGACCCGCAAACATCGCCTGTTGCTCTTTCTCATCGGGGCCATCGGCGCCGGCTTCGTCTACTGCGCGGGAGCCGGCAACATGCCGCCCTGGACGCAGTACCGCGGCCCCTACGGCGATGTCATCGCCGGCCTCGCCGTCTTCCAGCGCCACGCCACCGACACCGTGAACGCCATCACCTACGACTACCGCGGCTTCGATACGCTGGGCGAGGAGTTCATGCTCTTCAGCGCCGTCACAGGCGTCATGCTGCTGCTGCGCCCGGAAAAAGACGAAAAAGACGCTTCCGCAAAGGAGCCACGCAACCCGGCATCCTTCCGCGATCGCGCTGCCCTCAGCGAAACCGTCCAGGTCTTCACCACCGCTGTCTTTGGCTTGTGGGTGCTCTTCGGTATTTACATAGGCACCCACGGCCAGCTCACGCCCGGCGGCGGCTTCCAGGGCGGAGTCATCATCGCCGCTGCGCCCATGCTCCTCTACATCGCCGAGAATACTGACGCTTTTCGGCGCATCGTCTCCCACCCGTTCGTCGAATTGCTCGAGGGCTTCGGCGCTGCCGCATATGCGCTCATCGGACTCGCCGCGCTCGCCGTCGGCGTCCCGTTCCTCACCAACATCCTGCCGCTCGGGACCACCGGCAACGTCTTCTCCTCGGGAACCATCGCCCTCATCAGCGCCTGTGTCGGCATCGAAGTCACCGCGGCCTTCACTCTGGTCATCTTCGAATACCTGCGCGAGATCCTCTCCCGCGAGAAGAATCAGGAGGACTAGCTTGCTCGCTCACTATCCGTACTACATCGCCGCCTGGATTTTTCTCTGCGGACTCTACGGCATCGTGCGCAGCCGGCATCTGGTGCACACCGTAATCAGCCTGACCATCCTGCAAACCTCCACGTACGTGCTGTTGCTCGCCATCGGCTTTCGCAAAGGCGGCTACGCCCCGATCTTTGCCGACATCCATCCTGGCGTGGTCACCGTCGATCCCATCGTCCAGGCCCTCATGCTCACCGACGTGGTCGTCGAAGCCACCGTCGTCGCGCTCCTTCTCGCCATGGTCGTCAAAGCGCATGAGAAGGGCGGCACCACCAGCCCCGACGATCTCCGCTACATGCGAGGCTGACCGCCGATGCCCTCACCGGCTCTGCTCGTTGCTGTCCCGATGGTCGTCGCCGCATTCCTTGCGTCGCTGCGCCGCTTCATCCCACGCTGGCTCGCGGATATCCTGTCCATCCTCACCGGCGTCTTCAACCTTGGTCTTTCTTTTCTCTGGACCCTCCACGCGCTGCACACCACCCAGGTCTATTGGTTCGGCAACTGGTATCCCCGCGGACACATGGCGCTCGGCATCGGCTTCGTCATGGACGGCTTCGGCTGCATGCTCGCCGCCCTCGCCGCTCTGCTCACCACGCTCGCCCTCATCTTTTCCTGGAAGCGGCTCGAGAGCGGCGCAGGGCATTACCACCCCCTGATACTCGTTTTCCTCGCGGCCATGAGTGGATTCGCCGTCACCGCCGACATCTTCAACCTCTTCGTCTTTTTCGAGCTCATGAGCATCGCGGCCTTCGCCCTCTGCGGACTCAAGACGCGCGAACCCGCACCCCTCGCCGGCGCATTCAATTTTGCAGTCACCAATTCCGTCGCTGCTTACATGATCCTCACCGGTATCGCGCTGCTCTACTCCGCAACCGGTGCCCTCAACCTCGCCCAGATGGGCCTTCTGCTCACCGGCCGCCACGATCGGCTCGTGCTAGCCGCCTTTGCCCTGCTCATAACGGGATTCCTCGTCAAAGCCGCCAATTTTCCGTTCCATTTCTGGCTGCCCGACGCTCACGCCGTCGCGCCTACGCCGGTCTGCGTGCTTTTCTCCGGAATCATGGTCCAGCTCGGCCTCTTCGCCGCCATGCGTCTCTATGCAACGATCTTTCAAAGCTGCTTTGCCGGCACCAAGATTCACTGGATCTTCGTCGTCCTCGGCGCGGTCACTGCGCTCTGGGGCGGCATGATGTGTTTCGCCGAGCATCATCTCAAGCGCCTGCTGGCTTTTTCCACCGTCAGCCACACCGGCCTCATGACCCTTGC
>JASIAO010000311.1 GCA_030041955.1 Acidobacteriaceae bacterium
ACACTTCTTGTAAAAACGGCAGGCCAGCGGTTCGGACCGCTCACCGGCTCCAGTAACTGCCGAGCGGGTCGTTCCGGGTCGCCGGCTCGGCCGGGGCCGATCCGCTCGCCGGCCCGAGTCGGGCGCCACCGTGGCGAAGCTGATGGTCGAGTACGCGGCGATCGCGGAAAAGTGTCCTCGTGACCGTCCCGGGCGTCGCGCGGGCCGGGCCAGATAGCGTCTGGAGAGGGAGTGCGGCTAGGCGTGGCGTCAAGGCCAGCCCTGACGTACACTGAATCATATATGGCAACCATGATTCAGGACTTTGGAGGTTGCCGTGGCCAAAACTGACATTGGTGTGAGAGTCGAGCGTGCTCGTGTGGCGGCACGTCTCAGCCAGCGCGCACTTGCGGACATGACTGGCATTTCGCAGCCAACCTTGTCCCGGGTCGTCTCTGGTCAGCGGCCAGCGAAGATGCCTGAGCTGGTGGCTATCGCCTGGGCGACGGGAGTTACGGTCGCGGAGCTGGCTGGGATAGGGACGGTCGCTGAGCGGTCCGAGTGCGCGGCCCGCGCTACGAACCACGCAGACATGGACCGTATGCGCGAGGCGCTGCTGCATTTCCTGGAGCTTGACGATTACCTTTCCGCCCAGGCGATCCCGGTTAACGGTCTTATCGAGCCGGGAAACGTTGACAGCGGAGATTGAGGGCCGTGCGGCTGCTGCGCGGTTCCGCCACGACCATCATCTCGGTCTGCAGGCGCTGGGTGATCTGCTGGAGATCATCGAGCAGGCGACCGGGATCGACGTGGCTGTGCTCGACGCGGGCCCGGATGAACATGGCCTGACCATGCGGGATTCTGCCCGCGGAACCGTGTTTATTGGCGTCGCGCGTACCAGGAATCCCATGCGGCAGCGCAGCACGCTGGCCCATGAGCTAGGCCACGTCCTATTCGAGGACTGGGGAGACAGCGATACGGGCGACTGGAGCGACCGCAGCCCGGCGGAGATTCGTGCCGATGCATTCGCGCGCCATTTGCTGGTTCCCGTCGAGGGCCTGCGGGAGTTCATCAGGGCAGGATCCCCGGTAGGTCTGTCAGCCCTGTCGGCGGTGGTGCAGCGGTTCTTGGTGTCGCCCCAGATCGCCGCGATCGCCATGAGCCAGGCCGGGTACATCGATGAGGCCACTAAGCAAGAGTGGATGACGCTGAGCGCCCCGCAACTGGCGGCCAGATTCGGCTGGGCAGACCAGTATCAGCTGCTGCAAGCCAGCTCCGACCGGCGCAGGGCGCCGCAGCGGCTGCTGGCCAGGGCGATCACGGCCTACGTGGAAGGTGTACTGCCAGCGCAGGCTATCGCCACACTGCGCGGGATCAGCCTGGATGCCGTCATTGAAGAGCTCGAAGAAGCCGGCGTGACTCCGGTTGAGTGGCCGATAGCGTGGGCAGACCCGACTGAACTGCCCGACGTGGATGTTGATCTCGCCGCATTGGATGAGGCACTTGGCTCAGCCGATGATGACAGCGAGGACCCGCCTGCGGCGAGAAATGACAGATGAGCGTCAGGCCGATTATCGATGCCGGTCCCGGCCTGAACTTCCTGTCCGTCAACAAGGAACGTCTCCTGATCGACATCCTCGGGCGGCTCAGCGCGCCTGAGACCGTTCAGGACGAAGTACTGCGGAGGTCCCGGCAGGATGACCGGTTTCGCGCTGCCGCAACGGTGTGGAAGAAGCTGACGCCCGACTGGATCCAGATACTGTCCGATGACGTGACACCGGAGCTGGCGATCGTGGTCCAGCGAATCTGCGGACTCCCGATGGACGAACGCAGGAGACAGTCGAAGGACCTAGGCGAGACCATGGTGATAGCGCACGCCGTGGTGGCCGCGGAGTCTGGGCAGCTGGTGACCATACTTATGGATGATGGACCTGGCGCCGCGATTGCGACAGCCGAAATCCGCCGATTGCAACGGCTGGAATCTAGCGGTCATCCTGTCGGGTCCATCAGGCTGGCCAGCACGCTGACCGTTCTGGGGCGAGCGGCTGGTACCCGGCACCTGCCCGACCGTGCCGCCATGCGCGATACCTACACCCGACTACGTGGGCTCGACGACGGCTTGCCGCCGATTGAGAACACCGGCTTGCCGACGCCCAAACTCTGGTCCTGAACGCCCGTCCACTTTGCACGGATAGCGGATCTGCGAGCTGAGCTTAGGCGCTAACGGCTGCTTCACCTGGTCGGCGATCTTTCTGTCTGGCGCATATCCGTTCATCGGGAGGCGGCGGGCGCCAGCGCCGGCGGCAGGCTGTTCAGGCAGGCGTCGCGTTGCGCGCGCACTTCGGCTAGGTCGGCCCCGGGTAGTTCCAGCGCCCTTTCAAGGTCGCCGAGGGCTAGGTCAGCCCGCCCGATACTGCGGTAGGCCAGTGCCCGGTTGAGCAGCACGTCGGGGTCGTCACCCACGATGGCGAGCACATTCGTCAGATCATCTGCAGAGCGCTGGCCCTGGTCCGACCGGTAGTACGCCACCGCCCGGTTGAGCAGCGCGGCGGGGTACTCGGCGTCCAGGGCTACCGCACGGTCTAGGGCGTCCAGCGCCGCTTCGAGTTCGTCACGCTCCAGGTGGATGGTTCCCAGCATGCACGACAGCCGGGGCTCGTCCGGGCTGAAGGCCAGCCCGGCCCGCACGTCGGCCATGGCCCGGTCCAGGTCACCATGCCGCAGCAGGAGATCAGCGCGGCTGAGACGGGTATCGACGTCGCGGGGCTCCATGGCGAGCACATAGCCGAAGTCGGCGAGCGCGCCGTCGGTGTCGCCGAGAGCCACCCTCGCGGTGCCGCGGTTGTAGTACAGCTCAGGGAACGGCGGCGCCAGCCGCACGGCTTGGTCGTAATCCGCCAGTGCGGCGGCCAGGTCGCCAGCCTGCCGCGAGATCTTGGCCCGTTCGCAGAGATAGTCCGTGTAATACGGATCCATCTCGATCAAGGCCGAGAAATCCGCATACGCGGCGCCGGTATCGCCCAAGGCCACCTTGAGCCGGGCAGCGTTATAAAGCAGCTGTGAACGGTGCA
>JASIAO010000312.1 GCA_030041955.1 Acidobacteriaceae bacterium
TGCCGCGGCGGTTGGGGACGACCAGCGTGTCGCCGTCGGGCGAGATGCGCGCTTCGGCGGGCGATTCGCCGACTCCGGCCACGCCGACTTCCCGCCGCGTGGCGAGGTCGAGGACGGAGACGTTGTTGGAGGCACCGTTCGCCACGTACGCACGCTGGCCGGCAGGATCGACGTCGATGGAGACGGGCTGGCGATGCACGCCGATGGTTGCGGTGACGCGGTTCGAGACGGCGTCGATGACGCTGACGGTGCCGCTGCCGGAATTGACGACATAGACCTCATCGCGCGTGGGACTGGCCGCGACGGCAACTGGATTCGCGCCGACAGGGATAGTCTTCGCGGTAGTCATATCGATGAGATCGAGGACGGTGACGGAATTACCGCCGCCGTTGGTGATCCAGGCGTACTCGCGAAAATCGGCGGGGTAGTGCGGGAAGCCCTTGTGGCGGCAGCCGGCGAGGAACAACGGCAGCGCTGCGATGAGGAGCAGGCAGCGCTTCCCTGCCTGGGCGGCGCGGGCGCGCCTGAAGAAACCAGAGCTGCGGATCATCCGCACCAGAATACGCGGCGCGCGTCGCAGAGCAAACCGCGGAAGACCCAGCGAGATGAAACCGAGCGGCGGCAATTCGGCGCTATCGAGCAGCAGCGGCGACGCCGGCGGCCTGTTCAACGCGAACGCCGCGAGGGACGTTACGATGCAGAACCGCAGCAATCTGCGAGCACTCATCCATGAGCTGAACGAACTGTTCGGGCAGGATGGACTGCGGGCCGTCAGAGAGAGCTTTGTCGGGCTGGTGGTGGACTTCGATGATGAGGCCATCGGCTCCGACGGCCACAGCGGCGCGGCCCAGCGGCAGCACCTTGTTGCGCTTGCCGGTGCCGTGGCTGGGATCGACCAGGATGGGCAGGTGGCTGAGGCGCTGCACCGCGGGGACGATGGAGAGGTCGAGGGTGTTGCGGGTGTGATCGGCGAAGGTGCGCACGCCGCGCTCGCAGAGGATGACCTCGTAATTGCCCTCGCTCATGATGTATTCGGCGGCCATCAGGAATTCGTCAAGCGTGGCGGCCAGGCCGCGCTTCAGCAGCACGGGCTTGCGCTTGCGGCCGGCGGCCTTGAGCAGCGAGAAATTCTGCATATTGCGCGCGCCGATCTGGATGACATCGGCATATTCGTCCACCAGCTCGAGCGCCTCATGGTCGATGGCTTCGGTGACGATGCGCAGGCCGAAGCGGTCGCGGATTTCGGCCATGATTTTCAGCGCTTCTTCGCCGAGACCCTGGAAGGCGTAGGGCGAGGTGCGGGGCTTGTAGGCGCCGCCGCGGAAAAACTGCGCACCGGCCAGCGCGACCTGCTCGGCGATGGCAAAGGCCTGCTCGCGCGACTCGATGGAGCAGGGGCCGGCGATCATGGCGACGTTCGAGCCCCCGATGGTGGCGTTGGTGCCGGGGAAGCGGATGACGGTGTCGTCTTCCTTGACGTCGCGGCTGACCAGCTTGTACGGCTTGGAGACGCGGATGACTTCCGCGACGCCGGACATCTCTTCGAGATTGCCGCGGTCGACCTCACCCTGATTGCCGGTAATGCCGATGGCGGTGCGCTGGGCGCCGGGGAGCGGGTGGGCGCGAAATCCCATCGCTTCAATCTGGTCGCAGACGGCCTGGATCTCTTCCCGGGTGGCCTGCGCCTTCATCACGACGAGCATGGTGGAGTCCTCAACTGGTCTTCAGTGTATTGCATGGTTGCCCGGGGACGAAGCGGGTCTGAATCCGGCGAGCCCCGAAAATCGGGTGTTATTCCCGCTTTCAGCCGCAACTTTGCCAGGGGGACCGGGTCAGCATAGAACGTGGGAGGTCCCGGCGGGCTTCCTGCAAACAGCAACCCTCCTCGGACAACGAGGCCGCCTCTGATGGCTAAGCGGCGACGGCCTCGTTGTTTTTTATGCCGCCCGTTTTGACCGAAAAAGAGTGAGCCCCTCGGCGCGAATCCAGCGACGCGTCCTCACGAAGACATCGATATAGGCCAGCAGCGCGATCGCGCCCCCGAGCAGCGTGTAGGCTGCGCGGCGGTGCACCACGGTCGCGGGAGGCAATCCCGAGAGCGAGAGCAGGAAGACGATGTACGCGGTCAGGTTGAGGGTGTAGAGGGCGTAATTGACGTTGAGCACCGAGTAAGCCCACCAGGCAAAGAACACGATGAGCGCGGCGAGGATCGCCGGCGATGGGTGAAGATGTGCAGCGATCAGCCCGGCGACGCCCGCGCCGATAAGCGTCCCGGCAACGCGCATGACGCCGCGGGTGAGGGTCTGGAAGAAGTCGGGCCGCACCACGAGCAGGGTGGTCATGGGGATCCAGTAGCCGCTGAGGAAGTTGAGATGACGGAAGACCTCAGTGGAAACCATCACCACCAGAGCCATGCGCAGGCTGTAGAGGCAGACCGGAGTGCGCAGCGAGGCGCATTGGCGCAGACTGCCAAGGCGGTCGCGGAGGCCGGACCCGGGCTCGGAGGGTTCATAACAGCCGACGCCCCAGGGCCCGCGCACGATGGCCGCGATGATGAGGGTCTGGAGGAGTCCGCCGGCGAGGACGAGCGAGCAGCGGATGAGCGCACCGCGTGGCGTGGTGTGGAAGGCGCTGGCCACCAGCAGGAAGACCGTCCATTGCAGGCCCACCCAGCTGGTGCCGCCTCGCATGACGGTGAGCAGCGCGTAGCCAGCCGCCCAGAAGCCGGCGATGAAGACGAAAAAAATGCTCTCATGCCCGACGACCGTACCGACAAAAGTGGAAACCGCCATGCCCACGGCGGCCAGGAGCATGGGAATCGTGCAGGAGCCACGAATGCGCTGCAGCGAGCCGAGACCGGTGGTGAAGGCTCCAGCTGCGGCGACGAGCCCGGCAGCGGGATGGCCAACAGCGATGCCGAGGGCCAGCGAGAGAGCGATGGCCGGCATGCCGCGCCAGGCGACGCCCTGATCCCATTTGGACCAGTCGAAGATCAGGGTTTCGCGCAGCAGGTTTTTAGGGTCAGCGGTCGTGGACATCGCTGAAGACATGGATGCGGGAATCGTAGCAAAGCGCCGAGGCGGCCGGTGGCGCAGGATGCCGCATTCTGGCTATCCTGTTCAGTCTTCGCGGAGGGTGCGATTTGAACAAGGTCTTTGCCAGCGCTCAGGAAGCTGTGGCCGATATCCCGTCGGGCGCGACCATCATGCTGGGCGGCTTCGGGCTGTGCGGCATCCCTGAGAACCTGATCGCCGCGCTGGTTGCGGAGAACGCGCGGCGCGGCCTTTGCGGGCTGCATACCATCAGCAACAACATGGGCGTGGACGGCTTCGGCATGGGGCTGATGCTGGAGGCGGGCATGATCGCCTCGCACACCGGCAGCTACGTGGGCGAGAACAAGCTGCTGGAAGAGAAAGTGCTGAAGGGCGAGCTGGACCTGCGGCTCACCCCGCAGGGCACCCTGGCGGAGCGCATTCGCGCCGGCGGGGCCGGCATTCCCGCGTTCTACACGCCGGCCGGCGTCGGGACGATCGTAGCCGAGGGCAAGGAGACGCGGGAGTTCGATGGAAAGACGTATCTGCTGGAGCGCTGGCTGCGCGCCGACTACGCGCTGATCAAAGCATGGAAGGGCGACCGCACGGGCAACCTGATTTACCGGAAGACGGCGCGGAATTTCAATCCGATGATGGCCGCCGCGGCGCGGGTCGCGATTGCCGAAGTGGAAGAGCTGGTGGAGCCGGGCGAGATCGAACCGGACCAGGTTGTGACGCCGGGAGTCTACGTGCAGCGCATCGTGCTCGGCGAGAAGCACGAGAAGCGCATCGAGCGGAGAACGGTGCGCTGATCATTGCCGATTGCGCAGAGCATTGAGCCTATTCTCGATTTTCGTTTCCTTAGTCTGCTCGAATTCTACCCAGCGTTTTTTTTGAATCTCAGATGCACTGTTGCGAGCGGCGAGGCTCATCAGGTAGATGCCTGAATGGGGCGTGGTTCCAGGCATTTTCTTTCTTCTGGTGCTGGCATGCACCGCATCAACTCTGAACCTATCAATGCGCTCGATCTGCTGCCAAACGGCTTCAATCAGTTTCTGAAGGTCATTCATGCTGGCCCTTGCGCCCGTGGGTTCAGCCCCTGAACGGCGGCCCGATCTTTGAGGGTGTGCAGTAGGCGAGCCCCTCGTCGAACGGGATATCCAGCGCGGCGCAGATACGACGAAGGGTTTCCGCCGTCGGGCGTTGCCTCCTGTTTATGTAGTTGTATACTGCCGTCCGAGTTATCCCGGAGGCGCGGGCCAGAGTTTCAACTGAGAGCGCCCTTCTCTCGAGAAGACCAGCGGGCGCATAAGAAGGGGCCCCGTCTCCGCCAAGGAGCAGAGCACGTAAGTTGTTCACCACTTCATCGGGCACAGACGGCCCCAAGTAGATCGTGAAGGAGTTGGAACACCTTTCGCTGATCACAGTCGCCGAGTCTGCTTATCCCCTCTACGAGGGGCCTTCTGACGGGGTCAAACAAGATGGAAGCAACGCCAAGTCCATATTCTGCGGCGCACTTATCTTCCTGCACCAGCAGTTCGAGCGGTTCGATTGGGACTTTGAATAATCTGCTCAAAATGATAAGAGAACCGCGAGTGGGGAGATTCTGGCCATGATGGAGTTTCCGGGCGAATTCGTAAGTGACGCCAAGCTCTCCAGCCAGGTCTTTGATAGCCAATGGAGGTTCATGACCTTCCATAAGCTTGTTCAGCTCTGTCGCGAATCGTTCATGCGGAGCAGGCGGGATAGTGGGACCGCGGTTGGTCATCGTTGATTTAGCGCCTTCAGCCTACTCTTGCCCTGTCTGGAAAACCAGATTACCTTTGGTGCTTGCCAGAAGCCGCTTAACCCGAGCGCAACTCACCCTTTCCGCACCAGCAAATCCGCTGCCACGAAGACGAAGAAGATGACCGAGATGACGCCGTTCATGGTGAAGAAGGCGGCGTTGAGGCGGCTGAGATCGCGCGGCGACACCAGCAGGTGCTCCCAGAGGAGCAGCGCGGCGACGGCGACGATGCCGGCAATGGCGAATCCGCCCAGGTGAAAAAGCGCGACCAGCCAGACCAGCAGCGCGAGCATGATCAGGTGCATGGCGCGGGCGACCAGGAAGGCCGTGCCGGTGCCGAGCGTGGCCGGGACGCTGAGCAGGCCCGTGGAGCGGTCGTGGGCTTCGTCCTGGCAGGCGTAAAGGACGTCGAAGCCGGCGACCCAGAAGAGCACAGCCGCGGTGAGCACCAGGATGCGCGGGTCGAGCGAGCCGCGAACGGCGATCCACGCGCCGGAGGGCGCCAGGCCCAGCGCGAGGCCGAGGAATAGGTGCGACCAGCGGGTGAAGCGCTTCGTCCACGAATAGAAAAACAGGATGACGAGCACCAGCGGCGAGAGGATGAGCGTGAGCCGGTTCAGCTCTGCCGCGCCCAGCAGGAACACCGCCGACATGAACACGGTGAATCCGGCGGCGAAACTGCGCGTGAGCATTCCGGCGGGGATGGCGCGCATCCGCGTGCGCGGATTGGCTGCGTCCAGCTCGGCGTCGGCCCAGCGGTTGAAGGCCATCGCGGCGGAGCGCGCCGCGACCATGCAGACGATAATCCAGAGCAGCTTCGAGGCCGAGGGCCAGCCGTGCGCCGCGAGCATGGCTCCGGTGAGCGCGAAGGGCAGCGCGAAAACGGAGTGCTCCCACTTGATCATTTCCAGCGTGACACCCACGCTGCGCAAAAAGGGCATGTGTTCAGGGTACAGGGTGCAGGTACAGCGTTCAGGCACAGAGCAAAGCGAAATGAAAATCCCATCCTGCGGCGAGGTAACGCCGGCAGGATGGGGTTGGTTGGCGAGGGGCTGTTGCTATTTCTGCGGCTTCTCGGTCGGAGCGCCCGCGACCACGATATCGTTGGTCACGCTGAAGACGCCCGGAACGCTGTTGGCCTTGATGCCCGCAGCGTTCTTTTGGGCCTCCGTGCCGACCACACCATAGAGGGTGACGTGACCGTTTTCGACCTGGATGCGGATCGGTTTCTCCGGATCGATGGTGTACTGGCTCAGGAACGGCGAGCTGTAGACAGCGCGAAACTCGGCGATCCGAATCTGGTCATCCATCGGGGAGAGTGGATCGACCTGGATGTTGTCGACCAGATCTTTCACGCCCTTCACGTTTTCAGCGATGGCGACGGCATCGGAGGCCGCGATCGGCCCGGCAGCGTGGCCGCCGAGGACAACGGCGCCGTTTTGCACCTGGACGGTGATCGCCTGGAAGGCCACGGGAACGTACCCGATCAGGCCGTAGTTGATGGCTTTGACGACGTTCTCCTGTAGCTTCTGGTCGGGAACATCCGGCCCGGCAACCTGAATCTCGTTACGAATGGCGGCGTTGCGGTCGGCGTGGTGGGCCTTCTGCTCGGCGTTGACCTTTGTCTGGTAATTATCGACTGTGCCGCTCAGCGTGACGATCCCGTTGTCGACCGAGACCTGAACATTCCTGAACTGAGATCCATGGAGGGCCTTCTGGACCTCCTGCTGAGGCCCGTTGTTTTGCGCAAACGCCGCGGGAACGGCGAGCGCTGAGGCAAGTGCAAAAATCGCAAAGACTTTCATTGGTTTCGCTCCCGGCCGCCCTCAGGGGATTTGGCTTTTCGGCAGCAGGCCGCGCGCCACCGGGTGCGCGGCTAATGCAGTATTGCGAGGACAGCCTTGTCACCTATTCAGACACCACAGGGGCACGATTGGATGCGCAGAAATGGCAAAAAATCCACGCGCGCCTGTCGGTTTTTGACGCGGCAACCACGGTGATTCTGCAACTGGTTGCGCAATGCCCGCCCGGCGGCCGAGGTAAGCCTTAGTGGTACCGCCGATGCAGCCGGAAGATGAGGCTGAAAACGCCGGATTCGTCGCGGACGGCGAGGATGGAGAAGTCCTGGGTGAGGCGCCACTCGCCCTGGATGAGCTGTTCGGCCGTGGAGTTGACGTTGGTGGCGTAAGTGAGCGTGGCCTGCTTCGAAACCGGCTCAGTGACGGTGATGCGCGCCGTCGCGTTGCCGACGCCGCTGACGAAGGTGGGGTCGATGCGCACCGATCCGCCGCCGAAAAGCTTCTGGATGCGGCTGCTGATGGTAGCGTTGAGTGCGCCACCCAGCAGCGCGTCCGCAGTGGAATTGACGCCCGCCTGATTCTCCTCGTTTTCGTAGACCTGCTGTTCCTCCTGGGTGCGGCCCATGGCGAGCAGCGAGAAGATGTCCTGCTCGGAGAGCGGCGGCTCGGAGCGGAAAGTGGGGTTCAGGTTCGAAGTGGATCCCTGCAGTCCGATGGTGATGTTGTAGTCTTCGACCCGCGTGGTGGCCGTCAGGTCGATGACCGGCTGGATGCGAACGGGATTGCTGAAGTAGATTTCGCCGTGCTGCAACTCGAATTTGTCGCCATTGAAGCTGGCGCTGCCCTCGGTGATCGTGACGCGGCCCAGCACGGTGGGTTGCGCGAGCGTGCCGCGAATGGAGAGATCGACGTTGCCGGCGAGTCGCGCGAAGGAATTCTGGAAGTTGAGCGAGGGAGCCGAGGTGATGCGAATGTCCAGCCGCACGCGATTGGAAGGCGAGTCGGGATTGGGCGGCAAAGAGACCCCGCTGGCGCTGGTCGCCAGCGAGGCCACATTGAGGTCGGGGCTGACGGCGAACCCGGTGAGCAGGACGTTCCCGCTGAGCACCATGCTGTCGCGCGTTCCCTGGAAGCGCAAATTGGCATTAGCGGTGGATGTGATTCCTTCGGGGTAGCGAATGCGCACCTGATTCGCGGTGGCCGTGAGGTCGGCGTAGAGGCCGTGATGATAAGTGGCGAAGCCTCCGACCTTGATGAGGCCGCCCCCGGAATAAGCCGTGACGTCCTTGAAGTCCAGGCGGTCCTGGTCGAAGACGAGGCTGCCGTTCATGCGGCTCAGTCCGTTGGTGTAATCCTCGAGCGCGACATTGACGTTGGTGAACTTCACCTGGCCGCTCAGGTCCGGCGCAAGGGTGGTTCCCTGCGCGGTCACGCTGAAGTCGACATGGCCGGAGGAGAGGATGTCGGTGTCCAGGGTCTCAGCAAGCGACATATTGATGGAGCCGCTGGCGCTGGCGTGGATCGGCCGGGGATTGGCGAAGAGGCCGAGTGAGCCCTGGGCCTTCAAATCCGTATCGGTCCCGACGATGTGCACGGGATCGAGCCGAAGCGTGCCATTGCTGAGCGTGGCATGCAGCGTGCCGTCCGAATGGATGGGCACGTCTTCGAGCGTGATCGCCAATTCGCTGACGCGCGCGTCGCCGCTCAGCTGCCTGGGGTGGCGCAGCGGGCCGGCCAGGGTGACGGCGGCGACGATGTCGGAACTGCCGCGAATGCCGGTGAGCGAAAAGGTGCGCAGCAGGGGATCGATGTTGAATTTGGAGATGCTGAGACTGGCGCGAGTGGGGTAATCGCCGGTGAGCTGGGTTTCGCTGGTCAGGTCGAGCGTGGCGGTGTCGAGATGCGCGGTGAGGTGGAGATCGAGCGCACCATTTTGGGTGTGCGCCGCAGCGTCGACAAAGCCATTGAACTGCTGCGCGAGGCTGAGATTGCGGACGTGAAAGCCGGCCTGGAGCGAAGGCGAACGGAGCAGTCCGCTGCCGTGCGCGTTGAAGACGACCACGCCGGAGACAGGATACTGCTCGTTCTGGATGCGACGGATATGCGCGAGCTGGAAGCCGCTGCCCTGGACGTCGAACTTCACAGTGCGATCGGCGAAGTTGTAACCGCCGCTGCCGGTGACGCGGCCTCCGTCGAGAATGAAGACCAGTTTCGTGGCATTGACGTCCTTGCCCCCGAACTGAACATCGGTAGTGAGCGACTTGAACGGCTCGCCGTCGACCACGCCGTGGGTGAGGCTCACCTGCCCGTTGCCATGCAGGTCGCCGATTGTGCCGCCGGTCTGTGCGTGCAGGTTCAGGGTGCCGGAGACGGGGTAAGTCTTGCCGGCGAGGGCCATCCACTGCGCGAGATCGGCGTTCTCGACCTGGACTGCGGCTTTGATAGTGGACGTGTCGGCGAAGAGCTCGCTGGGCCGTTCCGGATCCCCCCGCACCTCTCCGTTGAAGCGGATCGTGGTCTTGCCCTGCACGAGGGTCGCGGCGCTGACCGAGAGCGAGCCGGACGCGTAGTTGGCATCGGCCGTGAGGCTGTCGAAGTGAACGTTGCCGAGCGGCTGCTCAGCGGAGGGCGCGGAGGAACGCGGCACGATGGTGAAATCGGTGGCCTCGAGATGGCCGCGGAAATCGGGCTCGTCCAGGCTGCCGGTCACCGTGCCGTGGAACTGCGCCTGGCCGTTGAGCTGGGCAGGGATGGGGCTGGGCCGGCCTTCGGCGGAGATGCCGAAGGTCGCCAGCACCGGGTTGAACTCGGCGAGATTGCTGGTGACCAGGCTGGCGGTGATCTCAGAGCGCCGCGTGACGGGGTAGACGCCGAGCGTTCCGGCAACGCGTATCTGCGACGCGGGCGTGTGAACGTCGACGTCCTGTATGGCGACGGTGCCGGTGCGATGGATGTATTGCGCAGCGACGGTCCCGGTGACCGGGACTTCGCCCACAGTTGGAGCGTGCGTCGGAGCCAGCGAGACGTTGACCGCGCCCACCAGCGACGACGCGCTTCCGGTCCAGTCGACATTGGCGGTGCCTGAGGCTGCGGTGTCGAATCCCAGGCGGCGGTAATGGCGCGGCGCGACCATGTCGAGGATGGAATCGAGCGAGAAGCCGGCGATGCGGGTGCGGATGATTCCCTTCTCGGGGGCAGTCTTCGGAGCGCCGGGCGCGGGCGTTTGCCAGTCGGCGATGTTGAGCGAGCCCTCCACGGTGCCACCCGAAGCGACGCGGGCGTGAACGCCGGTGACCGCGATGAGATCCTGGGTGACGTGGACGACGGACTTGGCGGAAACGCCAGTGATGTAGACCGTGCCTTCGCGGAAAACTCCTCCGGTGATGGCCGCCGATCCATCGATGGTGAACTGCTGGCGCGTGCCATGTCCGGCCGCGCTCAGCTGCGCGACACCCGCTTCGAGTCCGGGGGCGCCGGTGAGAGCGCGCACTTCGCTCGCGTCGATCGCTCCCTGCACGGCGAATACCCAGTGCGGATCGGCGAAGTCGACCAGCGTGCCGTTGAGACGGATCACGGTTTTTTGCCGCTGGCTGGAGGGGCCGCTTTGCAGGGTGAGCGAAATCAGCTTCGCTGTGTTTCGGCCGACGTCGAGCGAGGCGTCGAGCTGCGAGTGGACGGAGGGATCGACGCCGCGCTGGGCGACAACGTCTTCAGCGTGGATGGTCCCGACGTAATGACCGCCCGCAGGAACGTAGCTGACCTGCGCGCCGAGATTGTTGGCCGCCAGGTTGAAGGGGATCTTCTGCTCGTTCAGAATGGCGACGCCGTTGTCCACGACGGTGCGGCCAACGGCGAGATCGAAAATCTCGTTCTTCGTCGACTTGTTGCTGGGGTGTTTCGGTTGCGGCGCGTTGGTTGAGCCGTCGGAATAAACGATCAGGTGAAAGACCGGATGGTCGGCTTCAAGATAATTAAGAGCGATCTTCGGGCGGAAGAAGGAGAGGACCTGCAGGCGGACGTAGAGCCGGTCGATGTGGGCGTAAGGAACCTGGCCGGGAGCTTCAAGGCCGTGAATGGTGAGGTCGTCGGCCTCAAATTCAAGATGCGACAGCCGCCAGGTGAAGCGTTGCAACTGCACGCGGCCGCCGGTGGTTTTTTCCAGCTCCGCGATGACGGCATGGCGGACGCGATTTTCGAAGGACGGCGTGGTGGCATACCATGCGAGCGCTCCGGCCAGCACAACCAACACCACCAGAACCCAGAAGACCACGAGCAGCGCGATGCGTCCGGCGCGGCGACGGGGACGACGGGGCTGAGCAGAGGGTTCGGGGCGCGGCGTGATGCTCATTGGCTGCCCTCCTGCGATTGCGCATCGAGGTCGGCGCTGTAGGCGGGATCGACGATGCGGATGTTCCCCTGGTCGCGGAGGCTGGAGAGCCAGTCCTGAAAGAGGCCGCTGACCTGCTGCTGCAACAGGACCTCCTGGATGCGCGAGGAAACGTCGTCGAGCGGCGGGGCAGGCTCGTGCTCTTTGGCCAGCGCGGGCAGGAGCGTTTTCCGGTAATACTGAGCGATCTGCTCGGACGAGACCCGGATGCCGGCGCGGAAACGGAGGTCGATGAAGTGGAGGATGGCCATGCGCTGGCTCCAGCGCTGCTGCACCATCTCCGGAGTAAGGCCGTGCGCGCGAAGAAAGTTTTCCCATCCCTGACCGGTTTCGCAGTGGTACTGCCTGCAGGCGGGGATCTGGCGGCGAAGCTCATCGACGGCTTTGGTGACCTGCGCTTCGGGAACGGTAACGGGCAGTTGCTGCTGCTTCATCTGCTCCAGGATGAGCGTCCGGTCGATGAGCCGGCGCAGCGCGCGGTCAGGAGTATTCTCTCCGGGCAGAACCTGGAGCGGCTCGAGCACGGAGAAGCGCATCTCCTGGTAGACGTCGCTCTGGAGGATGACATTCGTGCCGATGGCGGCGACCACGTGGTCGAGTTCCTCGGCGCCCGCAGGTGGCGGAGGAACGGGCTTCGGCCCAGGCAGTGCGTCGGTCTGCGCATGCGCTGCCCCCGCCGCGATCAGCATCGCGCACACCGCCGGGATGAGAATGACGCGCTTCATCAGAACGCCTGCCCGATGCTGAAAAAGAAGTTGAAATGCCCGGCGCGACCCACGCACGGCGGCGCCTGCGAGGAAATTTCGCACGCACTGGACGTCGATGTTGAGGTTGCGCCGTAGTTCACGATCACCGGATAAACCGGGGGATTGAGGTTATAGCTGGTGTCGAGGCGGATGGGACCGATGGGGGTGTGGTAGCGAAGTCCAATGCCGACGGCATGGGAAAAGTCGTCGAAGCTGCAGGTGCCGGTGGGGTTGGTGCTGGAGGAGCGCGTGACCTTCTCCTGCGCCGCGGCTGTGAGGTACTGCGGAGCCGTGCATGTGTAGGAGTGCGGCTGCTTGATGCGAATCGCGCTCGGCCAGATTTCCGATGAGTTATTGAAGACGTTGCCCATGTCCTCGAAGAGAACGAAGCCGAGGGCGTGGCCGAAGTAGGGCAGTTCGGGATGCGGGAGACGCAGCTCCGTCTGGTTGACGAAAGCGCCCGTACCGCCGATCGGGAATCCGGTTTCGGCATCGCGCGGTCCCGCCGAGTTCAGCGGAAACCCGCGCAGCGATTCCGGGCCCCCGGCATACAGGCGTTCCGGCAGCGGAATGAACTCATAGCGGTTTTCGCCGAAGGCCCGCTCCATACCGAAGCGGGTATTGCGCGCCAGCACGTAGTTCTTCCGCTTGCCGAGTGCGTAATAGGTGGAGTTCGTCCAGTCAAAGTGCGCGAAGTTCGCCTGCGAGGTCATGAAGTAGTTATCCGTGGCGAAGACCTGGATGCTGTTGTACATGCCGGCACGCGCATCCAGCGGCTCCGGGCGCCGCGTATCGCGGATCCAGGTAAGCTCCGGCCCGCCCACCCGTATCGGCTGGGTGAGCAGAGGAATCAGGTTCGGCGAAACCTGGATGGTGCTAGGATCCACCTTCACGCGCCGATAGGAGATCTGATAGATCAGCGTGTCCACCAGGTTGGGCCGGTGGGTGAGCCGCAGGTCGCCTTCTGAGGTCGAGGACGCGAACGTGATTACGTTCATCGCGTTGATGTACCCCCCGCTGACTGAAAGGTCGAGCGTGGGGTGATTCAGGAATCGCGGCGCGCTGTAATTGGCGGTAAACTCCTGCTCCAGCGAGCCGTACTCGCCGCGGAAACCGAGGCTCTGGTTGCGGCCGAAGAGGTTGATGCGCGAAACATCCAGTTCCACCAGAGCGCTGACTCCAAACTTACCGTTCGGGTTGCAGACATAGCCGACAGGGTTGATGCCGAGGGCCACCAGACTGGCAGGCGTGGGGCAGTTCGTGCTTGGCGTTCCGGTCTGCGCCTGAAAACCTGCGCCGTAGTCCACGTCCCAGCGCCGCGCTTCGCCGAACTGGATGAGAACGTTCTTGCGCGGCTCGTCGCCGGCGGGGTTTTCGACCGCCGTGTTCACCTGGTTGAAGAGGGTCAGGTTATAGAGCTGGCGCTGCGTCTCCAGCAGCTTGGCCTGGTCGAGGGGCTGGCCGGGCTGAACGAGGATTTGGTGTTTCACCGTGGTGGGGCGAGTGTAGTGCAGACCGCTGACCAGGATATCCCGGATGAAGATCTGATCGCCGGGCACGACGTTCAGCGTCACGTCGATGAGGTTCTTGTCCTTCGTCGACGGCTCCTGTTTCAGGTTCACCTGGGCGTGATCGTAACCATGGTCGAGGAAGTAGCCGAGAATGGTATCGCGGTCGGTGGCGAGGTTCGATCCCGAATAGGGCTGCCCCGGCTGCAGGCTCAGCTGGGGCTTGATGGCCGCGAGCTGCTCCGGCGTGACTCCGACGATGTCGTAGGTTCCCACTTTCTGCTGGACGCCTTCGTCGATGTGGTAGGTGACGGCCAGATTTCGCTCGCCGGTTTTGGGAGCGTAGCTGAGCTGTCGAATCTCGGGCGTCACTTTCACATCGGTGAATCCGTTGCTCTGGTAGAGCGCGCTGATGGAGGTGACATCGGCCTGCTGCAGAGCGAGCGAGTAGACGCCGTGGCGGACGAAGAAGGACGCCGGCTGAACGCCCAGGCGCTGCTCGATGAGCCATGTTCCGAAGTAATGGTTGCCGGTGACCGAAACGGAATCGATGCGGTCGCGCGGCCCGAGGTTCACCACGTAGGTGATGTGGGTGACGCCCTCGGTCGCCGAGGTTTCGAAAGTGACTTTGGTCTCGAAGTAGCCTTCGCGCTGGTAGTAGTCGCGGATGCGCTTGCTGCCTTCGTTCAGCAGGTCCTCGTCCAGCGTGCCCTCAGCGTAGACGGGCACGAGGCTGCGGATCTTGCCGCCGCTCAGCTTCACGCCTTCGACGACCACGTTGACGACGGGGCCGCGATCGGCGTGGAAGTCGTAGTTCAGATGATTGGTGGGCGGCTGGTACGTTTTGGAGGCGAGGCTGACGCTGGCTTCCAGCCGCTGCTCTTTCTGGTAATGCTTGCGCAGATCGTTGAGCGCGCGGCTGACGGTGTCGTTATTGACCTTCGCTCCGACTTTCAGCTTCGCCTGCTTGCGAAATTGAGGAATGGTCATGCCGCTGTCGCCTTCGACGGCCACATCCCCGACCCGCGCCGGTTTGCCGGTCTTCACGTTCAACTGCACGTTCATTTCCGAGTTGGTGCGGTCAACGGCGGAGTGCGGCGTGATGCCGGCCTGATAGTAGCCGTTGTCCTGGAGCGTCTGCTGCAGCAGCCCCATGGCCTGTTTGATTTTGGCGTCGGAGAATGGAGTGCCCGGATTGAGCCGCGTGGAGTAGCTGAGCTGATTGGAGAGCTGAGTGTTTTTCACGCCCCGCACCAGCACGCGGCCCAGAAACAGCGTTGGCGTCCCGTCGAAAATGAGGACCACACCCTGCTCGGTCTTCTCCCCGTCCACAGCGATGGTGAGGTACAGGCCGGTGGCGTAAAGCCGGCGCAGACTCTCCCGCACTTTCACCGGATCGAGCGGTGTATTGGGCTGCTGCTCAAGCTGCCCCGGCAATGGCTCGATGGCCTGGCGGGTTACTCCGGCGAAGCGAATCTCCGCCACATTCAGGCCGGACAACCCCTCGAGGATGTCGGACGTCGGGATCGGCGCGACCTTCGTCTTCGGTTGGGAAACGATGTTGTTGTAGGAAGGCAGGACGCTGCCTGGCGGCACTGGCGGAGTCTTTTTCCGCTGCTGCTCGGGAGAGGCGGGGTTGGGCACCTGCTGCGTGGGCATGACGGTCTGCTGCGCGTGAAGGGGCCTCACGCCGAAGGCGATCAGAATTCCCAGCAGCCACAGCGCAAGGCGGAAACTGGACGCAGGCAGCGAGCCCGCTGGACGCGGTGTGCCCTTGCCGTGGGTGGGAAAGATGCCCTCGTCATGCATCGGAAAGATCGATTCCAAAATTCATGAGATGCCAGCCGCAAGGGCGCGCGCGGCCACAGCAGTTCCAGCAAGACCACGAGCGATCTGCCCGGCGCAGCCAGCGCAACCACCGGGGAACGGCGGCGCTGCCGGGCCGAACAGGAGATCGTTGCCGTGGTTTGCTCCGATGGCCGCCAACGCCCTCCGCACGAAGCAAGTTTCTATACTACTGACTGATGGCAGCGGCGTCTCAGATTGTGCCGGAACGGTACTCGCGTCAGATACTATTCGCGGGCGTGGGGCCGGAAGGCCAGGAAAAGCTGCGCCAGGCCCATGTGGCCGTGGTCGGCGTCGGCGCCACCGGGGCTGCGTCCGCCAGCCTGCTGGCCCGCGCCGGCGTGGGCGCCCTCACGCTGATCGATCGCGATTTTGTGGAAGAGAGCAACCTGCAGCGCCAGGTGCTCTTTGACGAGGCGGACGCGCGGGAGTCGTTGCCGAAGGCCGAAGCGGCGCGGCGCAAAATCGCAGGCTTCAACAGCGAGATCGAGGTGCGCGCGCAGGTCGCCGATCTGGCGCCGGGAAATGTGCATGAGCTGCTGGGCGGCGCGGAGATCGTGCTCGATGCCACGGACAACTTCGAGACGCGCTACCTCGTGAACGATTACGCGGTGGAACAGGGCAAGCCGTGGATCTACGCGGCGGCGGTGGGCGCGTATGCGGCAACGATGAATATCGTGCCGGGCGAGACGGCCTGCCTCGCGTGTATTTTTCCTGAGCCTCCTGGCGGAGCGGTGGAAACCTGCGACACGGCGGGCATCCTGAACAGCGCGGTGAACCTGGCGGCGTCGATCCAGGTGACCGAGGCGTTGAAATGGATCGTCGGCGCGCGCGAGCGGATGCGGCGCACGCTGCTCTCCTGCGATTTGTGGAGCAACGAGTGGTCGTCTGTCTCCGCCGCCCATCCGCGCCCGGATTGCACGGTCTGCGGCGCGCGGGATTTCGTTCATCTGCGCGGCGAGGGTCGTCCGCACATAACTCTGTGCGGTCGCAATTCGGTCCAGATTCACGAGCACTCCCGGCCGGTCGATCTCGCGGAGATGGCAGAGCGGCTGCGTCCGCATGGAACGGTGCGGCGCAATGAGATGCTGCTGCGCTTCGAGCGCAGACCGCTGACGCTGACGCTGTTCCAGGATGGCCGCGCGATTCTGCAGGGGACGACGGACGTGGCGCAGGCGCGGAGCTTCTACGCGCGGTTCGTGGGGTCGTAGACCCCGCCAAAGAAAACGCCCCGGCTCTTCGCCGGGGCGTTTCGTTCTTCGTTCTGCGCCGCAGGCGCGATTGCCTAAACGGCAAGTTTAGAACTGGTTCCAGAGGAACTGGTTGTAGACCTCGTGATGGAACTGCACTTCTGCCGGTTTAACGTAGGTTCCCAGCAGGCGCGGGCAGCGATCGGCCGAGGCCTGCTTCAGATCCGCGTAGCGGCTCTTCACGTCCTCGCCCAGCAGCTTCGAGGTCCACTCAGAATTGCGGAAGTTTTGGAGCGCCGTGTAGATGTTGTCCGGCAGATAGCGCTCGGCCTGACGCAGGTTCTCGATCTTCGAGGTGTCGCCCTCGATGCCGGAGCGGAAGACTGAGAGCATGACGAGATACGGATTCGAGTCGGGAGCGACGGAACGCACCTCTACGCGCATGGAGCGCTCGTTGCCGATGGGAATGCGGATCATCGAGCCGCGGTCGACGGCCGACGCCTTGATCTGGTTCGGCGCTTCGAAGTGCGGGTCGAGCCGGCGATACGCGTTCACGCTGGAGTTCAGCAGCAGGCAGATGTCGTTGCCGTGCGTCAGAATGCGGTCGACGAATTCCCATCCGGCCTTGGAGAGCTTTTCCTCTCCTTTCGGATCCCAGAAGAGGTTCTTGCCGTCTTTGCTGATGGAGACGTTGGTGTGCATACCGCTGCCGTTCACGCCGACGACCGGCTTGGGCAGGAAAGACGCGGTCATGCCGAGGCGCGTGGCCACCTGGCGGCAAACCAGCTTATAGATCTGGATCTGATCGGCGGCCGCGACCACTTCGCCGTAGCTGTAGTTGATCTCGAACTGCGATGGCGCCACTTCCGGGTGGTCCTTCTCGTTCTCGAAGCCCATGGCGCGCTGGACTTCGGCGACTGTGTCGATGAAGCCGCGCAGCGGATCGCCGGGGAGCGAGTGGTAGTAGCCGCCGGTGTTCACGTAGTCGAATTTGCCAGTCTCGGGGAAGCGCCGCTCCGCGTCCACGCCGGCAAAGAGGAAGCCTTCGATCTCGTTGGCGGCGTTCAGCGTGTAGCCGTGCTTCTGGTGCATCTCGTGCGCGAAGGTCTTCAGCACGCCGCGGGTATCGCCGGTATAAGGTGTGCCACCTTTGTCGATCACGTCGCCGAAGACGAGGACTTTGCCGGGGCCAAAAATATCGGCCGGAGCAAAGTAGAAGGAGCTCCAGTCGATGCCGAGACGAAGATCGCTCTCGCGCTGCGCGGTGAAGCCGCGGATCGACGAGCCGTCGAAAGTGAGATTGTCGTAGCTCTTGATCAGGAATTTCTTGTCGTAGTCGAGCATGTGCAGGCGGCCTTCGAGGTCGGAGAACAGCACGGTGACCGCCTTAATGCCCTTCTGATCGGTGAGGTACTTCAGCCGCTCTTCCTGGAGCTTATCCAGCGAGACGCGCTTTCTGCGCTGGTCCTTGGACTTCAGGTTCAGTTCCTCCAGCTCCTCGTACGAAAGCGCCAGGAAATTCCGGTATTCAGTCGACATGCTTCTCCTCGAAATCGTGATGGTGGAAATTTATCGCGCGCCCGACGGCGCACAAGCCCCCGAGGCCGCCGCATCTCCTGCCGGACTTCGAGGTTCGGCGCGACAATCTGCGATGAGGTGAGAGGTTTAGCGGCTCGCCTTCAGGGTATCGCGCAAGGCGCGGGCGTGTCCCGCTATAAAAAAAGCTGATTGTGAATATCGAGGACGTTTATCGGGCGCCCGGCTTCGCGCCGGTTCAGGCCAGCGGCTTGCGATTCTTTGCAATTCACCTTGACCATTCTCCCGAGGCCGCGCTACAACTCCCCTGTACCTCGCGAGTCTCATTGCGAGACTCTACTCGCGTCCTCCCTGCTCGCGGAGGGCCCGGATGGAGGCGTTGCGAGCACACCGGAAGCGGTGTGCGCCAGCCTCTGTCTGGGATTGTCGTTCGCCGCTCCGCATTCGAGCTAAGGAGAAACGAGTATGAGCCAGAACCATCACATCGACTACATCGAATTCACCGCTGCCGACCTGGACGCAATCAAAGCGTTTTACGGCCAGGTCTTTGGCTGGACCTTTCAGGACTGGGGCGCCGACTACATCAGCTTCGAAGGCGCGGGCGTCAACGGCGGATTCAGCCGCGGCCAGGCGGTTCGCGGCGCGGGACCGCTGGTGGTGCTTTACGCCGAGAAGCTGGAAGCGACCGAGGAGCGGGTGCGCGGCGCCGGCGCTCCCATCCTGAAGCCGATCTTTTCTTTCCCCGGCGGGCGGCGCTTCCACTTTGCCGATCCCGCGGGCAATGAGCTGGCCGTCTGGGGCGAATAACGCGGCGCTCAGAACCGGATTCCTGCCCACGCGTAATCTGATCCTGAGCAGCTGTGAACGCATATCAGGCCGAAGCCGTGATTCTCCGCACCTGGCCGGTCCATGAGGCCGACCAGGTGGTGTCTCTGTTCACGCGCGAGCAGGGACGCATTCGCGGCGTCGCGAAAGCTGCGGCTAAATCACGGCGGCGCTTCGGCGGCGCGCTGCAGCCGATGACCTGGGTTTCGGCCAGCTACGTCGAGAAGCCAAAGCAGGAGCTGGTGCGGCTGGATTCCTGCGAGGTGCTCGCGTCCCCGCTCTCCGACCCGGTGGATTATCAGCGGGCCGCGGCGCTGGCCTTCTACGCCGAGGTGCTGGAGGAGGCGCTGCCCGATCACGATCCGCACGAGGCGGCGTTTCGCCTGGTGCTGGCGGTGCTCGGCCACACGCGCAGCAACCGGGTCTGGATGCCGGTGACGTACTTTTCGCTGTGGATCACGCGGCTGCTGGGCTGGATGGCTTCTGTGACCCATTGCGCCGTCTGCGGCGAAGCGTTTGCCGGAGACGCCTGGTTCCACGCGGAGTCGGACGGCCTGACCTGCGCGCGGCATAAGCATCCGGCAAGCCGCAGGCTCTCCGCTGAATCGCTCGCACTGGCGCGGAGGATCTTTCAGTCGCCCATCGCCGCGCTGGCTCAGGAAGAGTGGCCGGCGAGCCGCGCCGCCGACCTGCGGCGGTTCACGGCTCAAGCCCTGGAGCGGCATCTGGAGCGCCGTTTGCGCTCGGCGGCAGCATTGGCCAGGCTCGGCGGATGAGAAAGATCACATCCGCAGCGCCTCGCGCGCATCTACATTGGGTATTCCGGACGAAATTTCCCGAGGATGAAGCTATGAAAATCGCCAACAGCGTCACCGACCTGATCGGCAACACGCCGCTCGTGCAGTTGAACCGCGTCACGGCCGGCGCACATGGCCGCGTGGTCGCCAAGCTCGAAGGCGCGAACCCGGCCAACAGTGTGAAAGATCGCATCGGCTTTGCCATGATCGATGCCGCCGAGCGCGAAGGCCGAATTAAGCCGGGCGAAACCGTGCTGATCGAGCCGACCAGCGGCAACACCGGCATCGGCCTGGCCTTCGTCGCGGCGGTGCGCGGCTACAAGCTGATCCTGACCATGCCGGAGACGATGAGCCTGGAGCGGCGCGTGCTCCTGCTGGCCTTCGGCGCGGAGATCGTTCTGACCCCAGGGCCGAACGGCATGAACGGCGCGATCGCGAAGGCGAAGCAGATCCTGGCCGAGACGCCCAAAGGCTATATGCTGCAGCAGTTCGAGAATCCCGCGAACCCGAAGATCCATTACGAAACAACCGGCCCGGAAATCTGGAACGACACGGAGGGCCAGGCGGACATCCTGGTTTCCGGCATCGGCACCGGCGGCACGCTCACCGGCGTCGCCGAGTACATCAAGGGACGCAAGCCCTCGTTCCAGGCGATTGCCGTGGAGCCGACCGACAGTCCAGTGCTCTCGGGAGGCAAACCAGGCCCGCATAAGATTCAGGGCATCGGCGCGGGGTTTGTGCCGGGCGTGCTGAACACGAAGCTGATCGACGAGATCATTCAGGTCACGAACGACGATGCCATCGCGATGGCCCGCCGCCTGCCGCTCGAAGAAGGTCTGCTGGTGGGCATTTCGTCGGGCGCGGCGGTTCACGCTGCGGTTCAGGTGGCGAAGCGGCCGGAGAGTGCGGGCAAGCTGATCGTCGTGGTGCTTCCGGACTTCGGCGAGCGCTACATCTCGTCGGTGCTGTTTGAGAGCGCGCGGAATGAGGCACAGCAACTGACGCCTGTGGCGATTTAGCCGGAGGTCGGCGATCTCCCGCAAGATCCCGCGCTGCTCTGACGATTGCCCTGAAACGCTATACCCTGCTTGCATGCGCCTCATCGATCACCTTCGCGAAGACGTCCAAACGGTGCTGGAGCGCGACCCCGCGGCCAGTTCCCGCACGATGGTGGTGCTGTGCTATCCGGGACTGCACGCGGTGTGGACGCATCGCATCAGCTCGGGCCTTTGGCGGAGAAACCTCCGCCTCGCCGCCCGCCTCCTCTCGCAGACGGCCCGCTTCTGCACCGGCATCGAGATCCATCCCGGCGCGCAGATCGGGCGCCGTCTCTTCATCGACCACGGAGCCGGCGTGGTGATCGGGGAGACCGCCATCGTGGGCAACGACGTGACCCTCTACCAGGGCGTGACCCTCGGCGGCACCGGCCATGAGCGCGGCAAGCGGCATCCCACGCTGCGCGACGGCGTCTACGCCGGCAGCAATGCGCAGATTCTCGGCAATATCTGCATTGGGGAGAACTCCCGCGTGGGCGCCGGCTCGGTGGTGCTGCGCGATGTGCCGCCGAACTCGACCGTGGTCGGCGTCCCCGCGCACATCGTCTACCAGAACGGCGAGCGGGTGCTGATCACCGACCCCAACCAGGTCAGGGATCCGCTTTCCCACGTCATCATCGCGCTGGCGGAAGAGGTGAAGCGGCTGCGCGCGCGCGTCGATTGCCTGGACGGACAGCTGGAGCAGGCCAC
>JASIAO010000313.1 GCA_030041955.1 Acidobacteriaceae bacterium
TGAGGCGCTTCGGCATTACAGCCAGCGGGATATGACTTTCCGGTTCGTGTCGAATGTGGACGGGACGGATTTCGCCGAGGCGACGCACGATCTGGATCAGGAGGAGACGCTGTTCATCATCTCGTCGAAGACGTTCACGACGCTGGAGACGATGACAAACGCGCAGACGGCGCGGGAGTGGTCGTTGAGGAAGCTGAAGGACGAGAAGGCGGTCGCGAAGCATTTTGTGGCAGTGTCGACGAACGAAAAGGAAGTGACGAAGTTCGGGATCGACACGGCGAATATGTTCGGGTTCTGGGACTGGGTGGGCGGGCGGTACTCGATGGACTCGGCGATTGGGCTGTCGACGATGCTGGCGGTGGGTCCGGAGAATTTCCGGAAGATGCTGGCAGGGTTCCGGGAGATGGACGAGCATTTCCGGACGGCGCCGCTCGAGAAAAATCTGCCGGTGCTGATGGGACTGCTGACGGTCTGGTACGCGGACTTTTTTGGGGCGGAGACGGTGGCGGTGCTGCCGTACGACCAGTATCTGAAGCGGTTCCCGGCGTACCTGCAGCAGCTCACGATGGAGAGCAACGGCAAGCATGTGACGCTGGGCGGGGAGCGCGTGAACTACGCGACGGGGCCGATATTCTGGGGGGAGCCGGGGACGAATGGGCAGCACTCGTTCTATCAGCTCATCCACCAGGGTACGAGGCTGATCCCCTGTGATTTCATTGGGTTCTCTAAGACACTGAATCCTTTGGGTGATCACCACGACCTGCTGATGGCGAATGTTTTTGCACAGGGGGAGGCGCTGGCGTTGGGGAAGACCGCGGAGCAGGTGAAAGCGGAGGGTACGCCGGACTGGCTGGTGCCGCACCGGGTATTCGAGGGGAATCGGCCGTCGAGCACGATACTGCTGGCGGAGCTGACGCCGGAGGCGCTGGGCAAGCTGGTAGCGCTGTACGAGCACAGCGTCTTCACGCAGGGCGTGGTCTGGCAGATCGACTCGTTCGACCAGTGGGGCGTGGAGCTGGGGAAGGTGCTGGCGAAGAAGATTATCGGGGAGCTGGAGGGTGAAGGGCCAGCAAAAGGGGCCCATGACAGCTCGACGACGGCGCTGATGGAGCGGTACCGGAAAGAGCGGGGATAACCCGCACGCACCGGCCAGATCCAGGCTTATTTACGCCCGACGGCGGGGCGTTTTATGCTCCTTTGGGACGGAACTTTTCATCGAATAAAGTGTTGGTAAGAAGTGGAAATGGTGACGCTTCGGAGGGCCCGGCGTCAGAATCGGAAGTGGATGGGCTGGGACGCGGGCAGAAGCGCACGAAGTTCCAAGGGGAGTTGCAGAACCATGACGCGGAAACGGATTTATTCGAACGCAATTGCGAGGACGGGAATGGCGCTGGCGATTGCCGGATGCCTGGGAGTTCCCGCGGTGTTGGCGCAGAGCAACGACGGCAACCTGCAGGATGCGGTGACGAGCGCGCTCCAGAAAGATCCGGCGCTCCAGGGCCAGCAGATCAAGGCGACCGCACAGAACGGCGAGGTGACGCTGAGCGGCACAGTGCAGACGGATCAGCAGCGGCAGGAAGCTGAGACGGCTGCGGCGAACGTGCCGGGCGTGGTGGGAATCGCGGACAACATTCAGGTGGCGGGCGAGAGCGCGCCGGCCCCGGCGACGCCTGGGACAACGCAGGCTCCGCCGCAGGTGAATCCGCCGGCGGAAACGCAGCAGACGCCGCCTCCTCCGCCTCCGGATCAGACGGCAACGCGGGCACCGTACCAGGGAACGCAGCCGTACCAGGGAGCACCTCCGTATCAGGGATATGGGAGCGCGCCGGTGAGCGGGCCGGTGGCCGTTCCGGCAGGAACGCTGCTGCAGGTAAGGACGAGCGAGCCGCTGAACGTATCGAAGCTGCGGGACGGCGCGACGTTCGAGGCGACGGCGGCGAGCGATGTGTATGAGGGCAACGTGCTGGCGATTCCGCGGGGCGCGGTGCTGGAAGGCACGGTGGTGAAGGTGAAAAAGCCGGGCGCTCTGGGCGGCAGCGGCGAACTGGAACTGCAGATCACGCAGCTGAACCTGGGCGGCAAGCTGTATCCGGTCGCGACGGATATCTGGTCGAGCAAGGGTCCGAATAAGGCAGGATACACGGCGAGCAATACGGCGGGCGGCGCGATCATGGGCGCGCTGATCGGCGGGATTGTGGGCCGTGGGCCAGGCGCAGCGATCGGCGCGCTGGCGGGCGGCGGCGCGGGACTGCTGGTCTCCGGCGAGACGAATGGGCCGCGCGAGATACTGCCACCGGAGACGCTGCTGAACTTCCATCTGTCGAGCGCGGTGACGGTGCAGCCGGTGTCGTGGCAGGAAGCGCAGCGGCTGGCGCAGAATGTGCCGCAACTGCAGCGGCGGCCGGTGTACTACGCGCCGTATCCGTATTACCCCTACCGGTATGTGTACTATCCTTACTAAAGACAGGATGCAGCGTTTGCGGTTTACGGTATAGGTGACTGAGGCCGGACAGGATTGTCCGGCCTTTGTGTTGCTGGCGGCTCGGCACCGCGCGCATCTAAATTAGAGAGAATGTCCCTGACAGCTACAGAAGAAGGCAAGGGCGAGGGTTGCGAAACCGGCCCGTATGATGGGTTCGTGGAGGAAGCGAGCCCCAAAGCACGATTTCGCCTGAGCCGACGCTCGTTTATG
>JASIAO010000314.1 GCA_030041955.1 Acidobacteriaceae bacterium
TCCGTTCATGAGTTCCTTGCACTGCTTATAAAGGGCGATGCGCCTTTTGCAAAAAACGTTGCCCGAAACCGGTTCCTATTCAGGTACGCCAATGGTTCGTAACGCGCTGAGCCGCAGAGGACAAAAAGTTATAACGGAAAGACAAAAAGTTATTGGACAGGAAATCCACGATTGGGGCAGGTTTTGCACAGGGAGGTTTTCCCCATGCCGAAGACTGCCACAGCCAGAATTCGCTCTGAAGGCCGTCCCCAGCCAATCGTCTTTCCCGACACGCGCGACATGCTGAACGACGAACAAGCGGCTCGCCGACTGGGCGTCAGCCCCGCGACACTCCGAAGCTGGCGCTGCCGCGAGATCGGCCCGCCATTCGTCAAACTTGGCCGCGGAACTCAGGCCCCAGTTCGGTACAATCCAGATGATCTTGACGAGTTCATGCGTCAAGGTCGCCACGTCCCCTCTGTGCGGGCTGCATTGGAGGACTGACGATGGATTTGTACCGCCAAGACAGAAGCAAGTTCTGGACTGCTGACTTCGTGATCGAAGGCCGGCGGTACCGGAAGAGCACAAGGAAGACAACGAAAGCCGCCGCGATGGAAGTGGCGATGGAGTTTTTCCGGCAGGCCCAGCAAAAACAGGTTCCGGCGCGCAAACAACGCCCGGCCCTGCTTTGCGAGTTCGCTGAAAAGAAGTTCCTGCCATTCATCCAGGCGAGTTCGTTGGACTCGGACACGAAACGATACTACGACACAGGCTGGCGCCTTCTGTCGGAAACGCCGGCAAGGAATTGGCGAATGGACCAGATTAGGGGCAGTCAGGCAGAGGTGCTCAGCTTCCCGGGTTCCGGCGCCAACGCCAACTGCGGTCTTCGGACTCTCCGCCGGATGCTGTCCCTGGCTCACGACTGGGAGATCATCGACCGCAAACCGCGCATTCGCTTGCGCAAGGAGGTGGAACGCACGGCAGTATTCGACGCAGGGATGGAGAATCGATTTCTCGAAAAGGCTCCTCAGCCTCTCCGGGATGTTTTTTTGATCTCGCATGACGCTGGGCTGCGCCCCGACGAAGTAATTCGAATGCGCTGGGAAAATGTGCTTTGGGAAAAGAACCTGATCTTCGTGCCGGACGGCAAGACGGATAATGCAAAGCGTTATGTGCCGCTCAGCGATCGCATTCGGGATTTGCTTCACGCAAGAAAAAAGACGCCCTTCAAATCGCCGTGGGTGTTTCCGTCGAAGCGAAAGAAGAACGCGCACATGAGCTATTTCCTGATCGCGAAGCAATTCTCCGTCGTTCGCAGAGAGGCGGCGATCCCAAAAGGCGTGGTGCTCTATTCTGCGCGCCACTCGTTTGCAACGGACATGCTCGACCGAACAGGCAACATCGTTCTTGTCGGCAAACTGCTTGGACACCGCAGCGTCACAACGACGCAGCGGTACTTGCATCCTGAGATGAAGGGCCTGGCAGAGCTCGTGAACGAGCGCAACGCAATGCGAGCTCAGCAGGAAAATCAGTGAGCCATGTCATACTTTACGTCATACTCGGGTTTTTCGCGGGGAGCGGAAATTGGATTAAGTCTTTTGGAATCTATTGGCTGCCCCCCAGGGATTCGAACCCCGATATGCTGATCCAGAGTCAGCTGTCCTGCCGTTGAACGAGGGGGCAGTCGCAGAGTTGCCGCGGCGCGATGCGATTGCAGCGGCCCAACCCGCGAGCGCGCCGGGAACCTGGGCATCGAGCACCGCCTTTTCATAGTATCGGCCCCGCGATTTGCGGTCAAACATTCTGTTGACGGCCAATCACGCCGGCGCGATCGGAAAGGCGGAGAAACTCCGCCAGATGAATGGGCGAGGCTTCGGCGCGCCTTGCTGAAAACGCGCAGCGCAGAGTAAAACAATTTAGTCATTAGCATCAACTCGCCTGGCCAACAGGCAGCGGAGCGCCGCGCGGCGCTGCGGCGGAGGAGCGATGAAGAAGATGAGATGGAGTGTGCTGGTTCAGGCGATTGCATGGGTGGGGCTGCTGGCGAGCGGAGGCGCGGCGGGAACAGCTCGCGCGCAGGATGTGCCGGCGTACATGAATCCGAATCTGCCGGCAAAGGAACGGGCCGAGGATCTGGTGAGCCAGATGACGCTCCAGGAAAAGGCCTCGCAACTGGTGAACCAGGCGCGCGCCATCCCGCGGCTGCATGTTCCGGCGTACGACTGGTGGAGCGAGGCGCTGCACGGCGTGGCGGTGAACGGGACGACGGAGTTCCCGGAACCGATTGGGCTGGGCGCGACCTTTGATGTGCCCGGGATCCACGAAATGGCGACGGATATCGGCATTGAGGGCCGCATTGTGCATGCGGAGTCGCTGGAGGACGGGAACTCGGCGATTTTTCACGGGCTGGATTTCTGGGCGCCGAACGTCAACATTGTTCGCGACCCGCGCTGGGGCCGCGGACAGGAAACGTACGGCGAGGATCCGTTCCTGACGGCGCAGATGGCCGTCGCGTTTGTGACCGGGATGCAGGGAGACAATCCGAAGTATCTGCGGGTGATCGCGACGCCGAAGCATTTCGACGTGCACAGCGGGCCGGAGCCGACGCGGCACTTTGCTGATGTGGACGTGAGCAAACACGACATGGTGGACACGTACCTGCCGGCATTTCGCGCGGCGATCGTCCAGGGACATGCGGGCTCGGTGATGTGCGCGTACAACGCGATCAACGGACAGCCCGCCTGCGCCAACGAGTTTCTGCTCGACAAGGAGCTGCGCGGTGCATGGGGGTTTCAGGGGTACGTGGTCTCAGACTGCGGCGCGGTGATCGACATTTTCACCGGGCACCACTATCGTCCTACGCAGGCGCAGTCCTCGGCGATTTCGCTGGAACGCGGGATGGACAATGAGTGCGTCGACTTCATCGCCAAAGTGACGGGAGATGAGGATTACAAGCCGTTCGTCGACGCTGTGCAGGAGGGCTATCTGAGCGAGTCGGCGGTGGATCAGGCGCTGATGCGGCTGTTCACGGCGCGCATCAGGCTGGGGATGTTCGATCCTCCGGGAACCGATCCTTACGCGAACGTCGACGCGAGCCAGCTGAATAGCGAGGCGCATCGCGCGCTGGCGCGGAAGCTGGCGGACGAGTCGATGGTGCTGCTGAAGAACGATGGCGTGCTGCCGCTGAAGCCGACGATCCGGCGCATCGCGGTGGTGGGCCCGCTCGCGGATCAGACACAAGTGCTGCTGGGGAATTACAGCGGGACGCCGACGCACACGGTGAGTTTGCTGGAGGGGCTGAAAGCTGAGTTTCCGAACGCGCAGATCACGTATGTTCCGGGCACGCAGTTTCTGCAGGACGACGGAACGCCTGTGCCCGCGTCGCTGCTAACCACGGCCGACGGCAAGCCGGGCCTGCAGGCGGAGTACAGCGCCGGGGGCGGTCCGGGGATGGGTGCGCAGCCGATGCCCAAACCGCTGGTGACGCGCGTGGAAGCGGACGTGAACCTGAGCGCGGCCAGCCTGCCGGCCGAAGTGCGCGGGCAGCACGGCATCTTTGTGCGCTGGACCGGGTATCTGAGCGCGCGGGAGACGGGCGACTATCGCATCGACATTCGGGCGGCGGGGTTCGGGGGAGTGAATCTCAACGGCGAAGACATGGCGCGTGTGTTCAGCGCGGATCAGGCCAGCGAAAAGCTCGGGCTGATTCATCTGGAGCAGGGCGAAAAAGTGCCGCTGACGGTTACGTATGGTGCGATGGGCGGCAAGGAGCCGGTCGCGCAACTGATGTGGGAGAAGGTCGATAACACGCCGTCGCCGGAAGCGATTGAGGCAGCGAGAAACGCCGACGTGGTGATTGCGGCGGTGGGCCTGACGAGCCAGCTGGAAGGGGAAGAGATGCCGGTGCACGAGCCGGGATTTCTGGGCGGCGACCGCACCAGCATCAATCTGCCGGAGCCGGAGGAAGCGTTGCTGCACGCCGTGGCGGCCACGGGCAAGCCGCTGGTGGTGGTGCTGATGAACGGTAGCGCGCTGGC
>JASIAO010000315.1 GCA_030041955.1 Acidobacteriaceae bacterium
AGAGTCCGATGGCGACGCGCAGCCGTAAAGCGAAGCCGGAAGCGGAGGTGCCGGCAGCTTTCGCCGCTGCTCTCAGGAAGAACAAGCAGGCGTCCGTGGCCTTTGCCGCCTTCAGCCCCGGCTGTCGTCGCGAATATATCGACTGGATCGTTGAGGCCAAACGCGACGAAACGCGCGCCCGCCGCATCGCCACAGCCGTCGAGTGGATCGGAGAAGGGAAGCAGCGCAACTGGAAATATCAGCGCTGACTCCGGCTTCTACTTCGCCCCCTCAGCCTGCGACTCCAGCATCCTGATCGCCTCCGTGTACGCCATCGGCGGCACCTGCGTAAACCGCGACTCCTCCTCGTTCATCCGGAAGCTCAGCGGCTTGACCATCAGCGCCTTGCCGGTCAGATCCAAACGCATGTGGGTCAGCTCCCAGTCGTTCGGGCCGATGCGGTCCTGCTCCAGAAAAATCGTCCCACCCTTGTTCAGCCGCCCCACAATACCCCACCCGAAATCCACGTCGGTAATCAGGTGAGCGTTCAGCTGGTGCAGCCGCTCGTTCGAAACCTCGATCAGCACATCGCCCGCCATTCCCCGCAGTACTTTCGATTCCAGATCCGGCGGGTCCCAGTTCGGATTAGGCGTAAAGGTCAGGTGGTAACACTGCGCGTCGGGAGCGGGTGCCGGCTGCGTCCCCGCCGGTATTGGCCCCGTCAGCGGAATCGACGGCAGAGCACTCACATTGCAGGGAACCGTCTCGTCGTAGTGATACAGGAACGCGTCGGGCAGCATGCGCAGCAGCTTGTCGATGCGCGCCTGATCCGCCTGTTCGCGGCTTTGCCGGTGCTGCTGCATCGCCGGATTCGCGGCGAGTGTGTTCAGCCGGTTCAGCTCCCTTTGGCGGGCGAGCGGCGGCAGCGGCGCCCCGTTCACTGAGACCAGCATCGCCACGTCCCCCTGCCGCGTCTCCACGATCTGCTGGACGAAGCTGCGCCGATCGTCTTTCTTGTAGAACAGGAATTCCAGGGGATGATGCGCGGCGTCCGCAGCCAGCCGCTTCGCAACCGCGCGCCGAACCAGCGCGGCAGCATCCTGCGCGGGCGAGGGGATGGTCTGTGCGGAGCAGGACAACCCGAGCATTGTGCCGAATATCAGAATCGGCACCCGCTGGATGAGCTTTCGGAGGATCGCGGCAGGCATCAGGAATAGATTAGACGGTGTTCCGCCGGCAAAGTTCCGGCGGCCGCAGAAACCAGTTCCAGGCGCCGGGGTATCTCGACTAAAATTATCCACATGAACCGGGGAAGTCTTCGTCGTTGCCTGCCGCTCCTCGCGGCCGGGCTGCTGTTGCTGCCAGTGGCGTACGCCCAGTCCGCGCGCGGCCGCAAATACAAGCCGCCACCGCCCACCTGCAACATTACGGTCACGGTGGTCCGCCCTGAGGACGGAAAGCCCGTGGAGAATGCCGCCGTCGTCTTTCATCCCGTGAAGGACGGCAAGGACGAAGGCAACATGGAGCTGAAGACGAACGAGCAAGGCAAAGCCAACCTCAATCTCATCCCCATTGGCGACACCCTGCTCCTGCAGGTCATCGCGGACGGCTACCGGACTTTCGGCCAGGAATACCCGCTGCCCGATGCGACTAAGACCATCGAGGTGAAACTGCAGCGACCCGCCCCGCAGTACTCGATCTATCAGAACCATCCGCAGCAGGGGCAGAACCAGAACCAAAATCAGAACAATCAGAACCAGAACAACAAGAACAACGGCAACAAGCCCCAGCAGAACCAGAGCAGCCCGAATCCGCAGTAACCAGGTATCGGCACACAGCAATACTTCCCCGCATACCTCCGGATTCTTTGTGTCTTCTGTGGTGAGAGACGGTTACCGTCGGGCATTCGCTGACATCGTGCGCACCGCCTGACCAGCTATCCTGAAGTCAGCGTGTCCTCCACCACTCCCACCGCGCCCTCGCTGCCGTCGCTCCATGATTTCTTCGCGCCGGGTGGAGTCCTCTCGCGCTCGCCTCTGCCGTATGAATTCCGTCGCGGCCAGCTCGAGATGGCGCAGGCCGTCGAGCGCGCCATCGCCGAGCAGCGCCACCTGATCGTCGAAGCCGGCACCGGCACCGGCAAGACCCTCGCCTATCTGCTCCCCGCATTGCGCGCCTGCGCGGTCACCGGTCACCGCGTCATCATCTCCACCGGCACCAAAAATCTCCAGGAGCAGCTCTTTTTCAAGGACGTCCCCTTCCTCGAGTCCCTCCTCGGCCCGCTCGCCGTCTGCTACATGAAGGGCCGCGCGAATTATCTCTGCCGCCACAAGCTGTTCGCCCTGCGCAACCAGCCGATCCTCTCCGGCCTTGAAGAAATCTCCCAGTATCAGGCGATCGCCGATTGGGAAAAGACCACCGAATCGGGCGATCGTGCGGAAATCGACGACCTTCCCGAAACCAGCGTGCTCTGGGCCAGGCTCGACGCGCGCAGCGAAGCGTGCCTCGGCCAAACCTGCCCCGACTATGGCCGCTGCTTCATCACAGAG
>JASIAO010000316.1 GCA_030041955.1 Acidobacteriaceae bacterium
GGAGACGATGATCCAGGGCTGGCGGCATTTCTTCCATGCGTATCCGGAGTATTGGATCCGGATCGAGCAGAGCATTGCGGACGGCAATCGCGTGGCGCTTTTCGGCGCGGCGGGCGGGCAGTGGCGCGTGGACGAGCATACTGTGACGGGGACATGGCACGTGCCTGCGGCGTGGCTGGCGGAGATTGAGGCAGGAAAGGTGAAGCGCTGGAGCGTCTTCTGCGACACGACGTGGGCGACGCCGCCGAAAGGGGAGGGCGGGTGAAGCGGGATGTTCGGCCATCTGCGGGCCTCTAATAGTAGAGATACTTGCGCCACTTCTGGTCGGAGTGGCCGATCATGCGCATGATGTGGCGGCTGGTGTGGAGCGTGAAGGGGCGCGGCTCGCGGATCAGCTTCATGTGATCGATTTCGCTGAGCAGGTGATTGCCCTTGCGGCGGTTGCAGGAGTGGCAGGCGGCGACGAGGTTTTCCCAGGTGGAGAGGCCGCCGCGCGAGCGCGGCACAACGTGGTCCAGGGTGAGCTCGGCGGAGGGCAGGATCACGCCGCAGTACTGGCAACTGTTGCGATCGCGCAGCAGAATATTCTTGCGCGAGAGGGCGCGCGTCTGGTGGGGAATGCGGCGGTACTCAAGAAGACGGATGACGGAGGGCAAAGCCATGCGCACGCGCGCAGAATGCAACTCGGCGCCCTGTTCCTCTTCGGTGCGGGCGACGCCCTTGAGCACGAGCACGAGGGCGCGGCGGGCGCCGCAGATGTTGATGGGCTCGTAGGAGGCATTGAGCACGAGCACCGGCGTCTGCAGGGTCTGAACGGTGGTGACGACGTGCAAGGCGTCGTTGCCGCGCGCATCCTGCGATTTACCCGGCGATTGTCTGCGAGCGTGAAGACCAGCCTTGGCGACCGACATCTTGCCTCCCTTATTGCTGGTCCGGATTGCCGGACCGGACCGGTTGTTGTTCAGGCGCCGACAGGGGTTTCCGTGCGGGCCTCGTCCCAAAGTGCAAAGTCTTCTTCCATCGGGATCTCGGGCGCGGCGGATTGCTCCTGCGCCACGTCCCTGTGCAGCGATTCCTCTTTCTGCGCGCGCGCCACGGTGGCTACGCGAACGCTGGCGGCTCCGGCATTGCGGAGGGCCTGCGAGCAGGCGCGAGCCGTGGCGCCGGTGGTATAGATGTCGTCGATGAGCAAGATGTGGCGATTGGCGATGGCCGCCTGGCGCGATGCGACGAATGCGCCGTGGAGATTCTCGCGCCGCTGATGCGAGCTGAGGCCGGCCTGGCTCTCTGTGGCGCGTTGACGCGCGAGAGCATCTGCGGCCAGATGCAACTGCAGATCGGGGCGGCGCCGGCGCAGGACGCGGATTACGCCGCGCGCGAGCAGGTCCGACTGGTTGAATCTGCGCTGGCGGAGTTTGCCGGCAAAGAGCGGAACGGGCACGACGACCAGGTCGTTGGGAAGGCCGGAGATCGACAGAATGGGATCAGTGAGGAGCACGCCGAGGTGCCTGGCCAGGGGCTGCATGCCGTCGTATTTCAGAAGATGGAGCAAGGCGCGCAGCTCGTCGCGATAGAGGCCCCAGGCAACGGCCTTCTCAAAAGGCGGCGGCGTGGTGCTGCAGGGGCGGCAGAGGGATTGTTGGGTGGCGGCTCCCGGTTCAGGAGTCAATGCTTCGCCACAGCGGTCGCAGAGCGGTCCGGGTTGCGCGGGGAGATGACTCCAGCAGGAAGAGCAGACGGGCAGGATGGAGAAACTGGCGAGCGGGAGGCCGCAGACGCGGCAATCGGCGGGGAAGAGTACGGCGGAGAGGCTGTCGGAAACTGTACGGAGAGGGATGCGCGCCGTACTTCGCAGCACGCGAACCACCGCGCGCCAAGCCGTATCGGCGGATGGCGGAACTTCGGTCGTCAGCGGAAGACCCTGACTGCGGAAGACGCACCTCGCTCGGGAGGGCCGGAATGCCGAAGGCCGGCTCCCGATGACGCCAGTATACGAGGAGAGGAGCGGGGCAGCAATATGAATCGGGCAGAGACGCGCAGATTCATGTGTGCGTAATGTGACAGGCGGGATTTGCCCGCGTTCTGTGTGGACCATACAATCGAGGTTGCGCCAGGAGTGGGTTGGTTGAGGCGCGGCAGCGTCCCTTGTTGCGCTGCAAGCTGTATCTCTTAAAGAATCTTATGAGCGAGCAGGCAGGGAGCAATCCGCAGACGGGGCCGGTTCCTCCGGCGTGGACGAAGACAGAGCTGGCGCGGCATCCGCAGCGGCCCGATCCGTACTCGTATATCGAGCGCATCTTTACCGACTACTCCGAGATACATGGGGATCGCGCGTTCTCGGACGATCCGGCGGTGACGTGCGGCATGGCGCGCTTTGAGGGCGAGGAAGTGATGGTGATCGCCAACCTGAAGGGGCGGTCGACCAAGGAGAAGATCCAGCGGCGCTTCGGCATGCCCGACCCGGAGGGATACAGGAAGGCGCTGCGCTGCATGCAGTTCGCGGAGAAGTTTGGGCGGCCGGTGCTGACGCTGATCGATCTGATGGGCGCGAACCCGGGGCTGGGCGCCGAGGAGCGCGGACAGGCGGAGGCGATTGCGCGGAACCTGCGCGAGATGTCGCGGCTGAGGGTGCCCACGATTGCGACGATTACCGGCGAGGGCGGATCGGGAGGCGCGCTGGGGCTGGCGGTCGCGGACCGGGTGCTGATCTTCGAGAAGGCGATCTACTCGGTGATTTCGCCGGAAGCGTGCGCGTCGATTATGTGGCGCGATGCGTCGAAGCGGGTGGAAGCAGCGGTGGCACTGAAGGCGACGGCCGACGACGTGAAGGCGCTGGGCTGCGTGGACGATATTGTGCCGGAGCCGGATGGCGGCGCGCACATGGATCCGGCAGCGGCAGCGGCGATGCTGAAGCAGAAGCTGCGCTGGCATCTGAACGAGCTGAAGGCCATGCCGGTGGAGGAGATGCTGCGGCAGCGGCACGAAAAATTCCGCAACATCGCGCAGTTTTATACCGTCAGTTCGTAGGCAGTGAAATCCGGATGAATTTCTTTTTCTGCGTCCATCTTTTTGGAGCAATCGCGTGACATTCTTGGAGCGCCTGCGCTCGCTGGGGTGGTTTCTGGCGGCGGCGGCGTGGTTTCTGTTTTCCGATCTGGTGGCGCAGCGCGCGGCGAGCGGGCTGACGCAGGGCAACGCGCAGGAGCCGCTGTACCGGTGGTTCCTGCTGTTCCTGCTGGTCTTTGGCTACGGGTTGATGAGCCGGCTCGGGCCGCATCTGAAGCCCGGAACAAAGGGCCTGGGACTGGATCGGCGACCGGGGTGGCGCAGGGAATTTGCGCTGGGCGCGGCGCTGGGATGGGCAGGCGTCGTGGCGTGCGTGCTGCCGGCCGCGCTGAGCGGCGATCTGGTGGTGACGTTCTTCACGAATCCGCGACAGTGGTGGATGCTGGCGCTGGATGTGATCGCGCTGGCGGCGGGAACGCTGGCGGTGGAAGTCGCGTTTCGCGGGTGGCCATTCCAGCGGCTGGTGGAAGCGATGGGTCCGGCGCTGGCGACGCTGTTCATGGCGGCGATTTACGCGATCTGGTGGACGCATGCGGCTCCGGCGACGACAGCGACGGTGCTGGTGGCGTTCCTGCTGGGATGGGTATTGGCGCTGGGATATTTGCGGACGCGCGCGCTGTGGGTGAGCTGGGGCCTGCACTTTGCGTGGTCGGCGGTGCTGGGCATAGCGCTGGGATTGCCACTGGCGGGGCCGATGAGCTATTCGCCGATTGTTGTGACGAACAGCCGAGGGCCGGTGTGGGTTTCGGGCGGATTGCAGGGACCGGAGGGCAGCGCGTTCGGCGTGCTCGTCGCGTTTCTGATGCTGTTTGCCGTGGTGAAGGTGACGAGCGAACTGAAGCACAGGTACGGCTACGAGGAGATTGTGCCGGGAGGGATTGCGGTGGATCTGGACGCAGCGGCGCGGCGGCAGCACGAGGCGGCGATGGGCGCGGCAACGGCGCAGGAACCGCAACTGGTGCAGATCGTTCCGGTGCAGGGGAGTGCTGTGGCGCAGGTGGACCCGCCGCCAGCAGCGAGCGCAGAGCCTGAAGCGGTGAGCGAAGAAGCGGCGGCGCGGGCGGCGGAAGAAAAGCCGGGGCCGGAAGCGACGTAGAGGCGGCATGGCAGCGTCGAGGGCTGCTTTGCTCAGGGACTGAAGCGCAGAACGTGATGGCACCGGTGCGGCACGGCTGAACAGGCTGCGGAAAAAATCCCGAATAGAAGAACCATCTCTCACGGGCTAAAGCCCATTGGATATTAAGACCTTTGCGGCACCCGGTCGACTCCGCGCCAGCGGACTTCGCTCATCAGGCTTGAAGCAGTGCATGTTCAAAAGGGCGCTGCGATTCTTCAAGCTGCGAGGCCGCGCCCTGCCCTTTCGGAGAGCCAGTCCCGTTCCCAAAAGGAAAAAAGGATGGTGGGGACGGTACTTTCGGCAGTACCGCGGAGCCGAACTGCTTGAGAAGCAGATAGCGAGAGAGCTTGCTTCTTGCTATGGGGTGAACCTGGCCGGGCGCAGCAGTGGCGGGGCCGGTGGACATCGCCGGGTAAAGCAGCGTTGGGGCTGGTGACCTGGCCGGGCGCAGCAGCGTTGGGGCTGCGGTTGTCCTTTGCAAGGGTTGGCGTATGCAGCGTGCAGCGTACAGGGCGCAGGGTACAGCGTGCAGGGTGCAGTGCGCAGCGTGCAGGGCATGGAGGCCGTAGCGCAGTTACGATAGGGCAGGATGAAGACGCTGAGGCTGCAAGTGGAGTGCGGGAATCTGGAGAGCGCGGGGTCGCGCACGGCGATTGCGGAGGCGGCGGAGATTCTGCGGGGCGGCGGGACGGTGGCGTTTCCGACGGAGACGGTGTATGGGCTGGGTGCGAATGCGCTGGATGCGGCGGCGGTGGAGCGGATTTTTGCGGCGAAGGAGCGGCCAAGCTGGGATCCGGTGATCGTTCATTTGGGCGAGCCGGCGATGCTGGAGCGGGTGGCTGCGGAGATTCCGGAGAATGCGCGGGCGCTGATGGAGGCGTTCTGGCCTGGGCCGCTTACGCTGTTGCTGCCGAAGCATCCGGATGTTCCCGAGCGGGTGACGGCGGGGCGGGAGCGGGTGGGCGTGCGGATGCCGGCGCATCCGGTGGCGCTGGCGCTGTTGCGGGAGGCAGGGGTTCCGGTGGCAGCGCCGAGCGCCAACCGCTTTGGGCGGACGAGCGCGACGACGGCGGAACATGTGGCGGAGGACCTGGATGGGCGGATCGACGCGATCCTGGATGGCGGGGAGGCAACGCACGGGGTGGAGTCGACGGTGGTGGACGTGCGCGAGGAGGGTTGCGTGATCTATCGTCCGGGGGTGGTCACGCTGGAACAGATTCGCGCGGTGTGCGGCGGGTCGGTTTCGATGCCGGGCGAGAAGAATGCCGGCGAGGATGCCGCAGCATCGCCTGGAATGGGGCTGCGGCACTACGCGCCGCGTGCGCGGCTGGCGCTGGTGGACGGCGATGGCGCGGCGCTGCGGGCGGGGTTTGCGGGTGTGGCGCGAGGCCTCGAGGAAGCGGGCGATGTGGTGGGGCTGATGCTGCCGGAGGGGTTCCCACGAGGCGCGGCGGGCGCGAAGATTTTTGCGTGGGGGAAGTGGGACGATGCGGAAGAGCTGGCGCAGCGGCTGTTTGCTGGATTGCGCTGGCTGGATGCGGCGGGAGCGACGGCGATTGTGTGTCCGATGCCGGCGGCGGAGGGGATTGGGGTGGCAATCCGGGACCGGTTGCTGAAGGCGTCGCAGCGGTAGGAATTTCGGCGCGAGGAACGAGGAGCGACTATGACGGATGCATTGGACAACGTGCCGGTATGCTGGCCGGCGCTGCCGCTGGAGAAATGGAAGGACACCTGCGCGACGTTGCACATGTGGACGCAAATCGTCGGGAAGGTGCGGATGGAGCTGACTCCGCCGGTGAATCAGTGGTGGAACGTTCCGCTATACGTGACGGTGAAGGGGCTGACAACGTCGCGGATTCCATATGGGGCGGGCGCGCTGGAGCTGTGGTTCGACTTTGTGAAGCACGAGCTGGTGCTGGAGACGAGCAACGGCGGGATGAGAACGATGGCGCTGGAGCCTATGACGGTGGCGGATTTCTACGAGGAAGTGATGGCCATGCTGCACACGGAGGGGATTGAAGTGCGGATATGGAAGATGCCGGTGGAGGTGCCGAATCCGATTGCGTTCGATGAGGACACCGCTCATGCGGCGTATCAGCCGGAATATGTGGAGCGGTTCCACAGGATTCTGATGTCGGCGGCTACGGTGCTGGAGCGGTTTCGCGCGCGGTATGAGGGGAAGTGTAGCCCGGTGCATTTTTTCTGGGGGAGTTTCGATCTGGCGGTGACGCGGTTCAGCGGGCGAAGGGCTCCGGAGCGTCCAGGCGCGGATCGGATCACGCGGGAGGCGTATTCGCACGAGGTGAGCAGCGTGGGGTTCTGGCCGGGGAGTGGAAACATCGAGGAGCCGGCATTTTATTCGTACATGGCTCCGCAGCCGCAGGGATTTCGGGAAGCGAAGGTGCGGCCGAAGGGCGCACGGTACGATGACGGGCTCGGCGAGTTTCTTCTAAGTTATGAGGATGTGCGGAGGAGCGCGTCGCCGACGACGGCGCTGCTGGACTTTTGCCAGAGCACGTACGAGGCGGGCGCCAACGCGGCGGGTTGGGACAGGAAGGCGCTGGAGCGGGTCTCATAGGCAGAAGGAGACAAACCATGATTCGGTCTCTTCGGTTGATGGCAGTTTCTGTTGCGGCGACAGGGGCGCTGTTCCTGTGGCTGGCATGGCCGCAGGAGACTACGGCGGCTGGGAATCCTGCACAACAACAAGGGACAGGTTCGGTGCCGACTTTTCAGGCCAACGCGAATCTGGTGCTGCTGGATGTGGTGGTGCGGGACAAGGGCAAGCCGGTGACGGGGTTGCGGCAGTCGGATTTCCAGGTGCTGGAGGACGGAAAGCCGCAGAGCATCACGGTCTTCGAGGAGCACAAAGCGACGGATGTGCAGGAATCGGCGAAAGCGCCGATGCTGCCGCCGCACGTGTACAGCGATCTTCCCCGTTACAGGATTACGAGCGCGGCGAACGTGCTGCTGCTGGATGCGCTGAATACTCCGCTGAGCGCCCAGACCAATGCGCGGGCGCAGATGCTGAGGTACCTGCATACGATTCCGCCAGGGACGCAGATTGCCGTATTCACGCTGGCTTCCCGGCTGCGCATGATTTCGGGGTTTACGACCGATGTGGGAACCATCGAGGAGGCGCTGAACGCGAAAAGCTCGCCGACGCAGCAGAGCATGATGCTCGATTCCGCCGGCGACGTTGCTGCGGAGAAGCAGATCGAAGAAACGATAGGCGCTCAGATCCCGGAGATGGACGACGAGGTGAACGATTTCCAGAAGGATCGGCAGGTATTCCAGGAAGAGCAGCGGATGGACATCACGCTGGGAGCATTCGGCGAACTGGCGCGGTATCTGAGCACGGTTCCGGGACGGAAGAATCTCATCTGGGTATCGGGAGGGCTGTCCGGGGCTCTCGATCCCGACCTGTCGCGGATGAGCGCCTATCAGGCGTCACGCTTCGGGCCAGCGGTGCGAGTGGTGAACGCAGAGCTGACGAGGGCTCGGGTGGCGGTGTATCCGGTAGACGCGAGGGCGGAAATGACGCTGACGGACTCGAACGTGGCGAACGTTGTGGCGACACCGGACTGCGGAGTCCACTGCGACCTGCAGGTGGCCAGGGGCGAGGGGGTCGAGAACGACGTCACGACTCCGCAGCACTGGGGCGACTCGCAGCAGGAGATGAAGCTGGTGGCGGCGGACACGGGAGGAGAGGCGTTCTACAACACGAATGCGGTGGGCAAAGCGGTGGAGGAAGCGATCGCAGACGGCGAGAACTACTACACGCTGGGCTATGCGCCGCCGGAGATGAAGGACGACGGGGCATATCACACGATCACCGTACGGATGGAGGAGGGGAAGTACGAGCTGGCCTATCGGCGGGGATACTTTGCGGTCGATCCCAACGAGACGGGGCAGGAGACGCAGATGCTGAGCCCGATCACGGAGGCGATGGAGCACGGGGTTCCACCGCTCTCGCAGGTGATATTTATGGCGCGGGTGCTGGCGGCGGGCGATCCGGAGCTTCATGGGCTACAGCCGACGCCGGGTCCGGCGGGGAAACCGGCGGAGCCGCTGCAGCCGCCGGTGACGCGGTATTTTGTGGACTACTCGATTGACCCGCATTCTCTGGCGCTCAAGGATCTGTCGAACGGGATGCAGCAGGCCGAACTGGAAGTGACGCAGGCGGTTTATGACCCGGAGGGGAAGCGGCTGAACTTTACCGATGCAGGGCTGGAAGTGACGCTGACGGCGGCGCAGATGGCGCACGATATGCAGGCCGGGATGCGAGTGCGGCAGGAGATCGATGTGCCTGCGGGGCCAGTGTGGCTGCGGCTGGGGGTGCGGGATGCGACCAGCGGACGGATTGGGACCCTGGAGCTGGGATTAAACGAGAAAGGGTAACAAGCCGGGCCATCATTAAGGGAGGTCTACCGCAGGCGGCACGGTGAGATCTGGCGCGGAAGCAGCGCAGCGGAACGCAGGAGATCAGTGGAGCTGCGGCGGAGGCTGGCCGCCGGGGACATGTGCCGAGCCGACGATGCGGGCGTCGGCACGAAAGAGGTGGTAATTGGTAAACGAATCATCGTTGAGAAAGGTGCGGAGCGTGGGAGCGGAGGTCTCGGATTCTCCGGCAAGCGGCTCGCGGGCAAGGTTCACCGATCGGAGAGGACAGATATAAGTGCGGTCGCCGAGAACGACAGGACCGTACTCGACAACCAGCGCCGACTGGACGTGCTCGTAGGGCGGCGGCACCTCAGAGACGATCGTGAGGCGCAGGACAGCGCCGGTAGCCGGATCGACGGTGAATTCGCCGTGATAGGGAGTCACGATGCGTCTGACTCCCGAGTCGGAGGGATATTCGACGACGTTGTGGGACGCTTCGGCAGAAACGGCGTAACGGAAGGTGGCAAGAGGTCCGGCAGCGCCCTGCTGCCAGTGATCCCAGTAAAGCTTTTGGCGGAGGGCATCCCCAATCACCACAGCGAGAACGGGCCCGAACTCACCGTGACTGCGGAGGCCCACGTCCACATCGTTTTTTGCGAGACTGACCTGGATTTCCTGACCATTGCGATACGTGACCTGCAGGCTCTTTCGACCGCCCACATAGAGGGGCAGGAAATACGGCTTTCCCACGACCAGGACGGCGGCATCGATGGAATGCACATGCTGATGGGCGTCGGGAGAGTTGCCAATATCCATTTGCTCCCGCAACGGCGAGTCCTCGAACTGCGTGATGTCGCGTACGGCCATGAAGTTCGGCAGGTTGGGGAGAATCTTGCCGAGATAATCGATGGTCCGCATGACAATCTGGTTCAGCTCGGTGCCGTCGGGAGCAGGCTGATCGACGATTTGGGAGGCTGGGAGAGGAAGAAAGGCCGAGGAATCCGCAAGCAGCAACAGCGCCGCGCGTGTCCGGTCGCCCGGGGCGGCTGCCTGCCAGCGGGCGAGCGTAGAGGTGTCGATTCTCTCGGTGGCTTCGAGGGAGGAGATTTCCCCGGCCAGTTTCGCGTCGCTCTCGCTATGGGAGGCGGCGAGGATCTGCTGAATCTGATCGACGGTCACAAGTTGTGCGGCGTGCGCTGTGGCAAGGAGCAGCGCGGCAAGGAGCAGAATGGCGGGCGCGCGCATGGCAGGATGCGCAACAGTATAGGCCCGCAGCGCGGGGTGCGCGAGACATCCTGAGCTGCCCCGGACATCAGTTGAGCGCGGTATCGATGCTCAGAGCTGGTTTTCGCCGGCTTTGTAGAGGTACTTGATGCTGGATTTGTAGATGAGGGCGCGCGTGGCGGGATCTGCGCCGCGCTGGCCGTTGGCGCGCGGGGAAGCAGTGCAGCGCACCTTGATCGCATGACGGTCGTACCACTCGATACAGCCTTCGATGTGCTCACCGTCTTCGAGAACGAAGACCATGGGAGTCTGCGCCTGCATTTGCTTCTGGAAGTAGAAGGACTCGGCGTGGGAGCTTTCGTGGGCGGACGCGGAGCCGGCGGCCGAGGCGTGCCAACTGAGCGTCGGTTCATCGCGGCGCTCGAAGCGGCGATCGCGAAGAGCGCGGGCGGGGAGGGTAGGGCGGATGAGCTTGCGCGGGCCGATGAC
>JASIAO010000317.1 GCA_030041955.1 Acidobacteriaceae bacterium
TGAAGGCGTAAACGGCGCAAATGGCGTCACGTTTGGATTTGGGCAGGGCGAGGAAGGCGTAATAGAAATTCTTTGCTTCGCGGCGCGCAATCTGCGTGCAGACGCGGTAAGCAGCTTCGAGTTGAGGGCCCTGGATGGGCGCGGCGCCCGCGACGGTCAAGCGGCGCTCCGTGAATCCGAGCTCCTGGAAAAGAGCCGGCCGGTGAGCGCGCGCAGGAGCAGCGCGGCTTTGCGCGGTTTGGAAATAGCGGGGCGAGCGCTGAGGACGTCGTAACGGCGGCGTTCGATGGCGCGAAGGATCTCGAGGCCGCCACGCGAGAAGAGATCGAGGTCGACGGCCAGCTCGCGATCGACTTTGCCGATGAGGGGCAGGCCCGCGTGGAACATGCGGCGAGCGTAGTCCACTTCGTAATGCATCAGCTCGCGGAACTCCGGAGAGCAGCGGTTGGAGGCGATGTCCGATTCGGGGACGCCGAAGCGGTCCATGTCTTCGCGGGGGAAATAGATGCGGCCCTTGGCGTAGTCCACGCGGACATCCTGCCAGAAATTAGCGAGCTGGAGTGCGGAGCAGGTTTGGTCGGAGAGCCGGAAGCGCTCTTCGTCGCGATAGCCGCAGGCGTAAAGCACGATGCGCCCAACCGGGTTCGCGGAGTAGCGGCAATAGCCAAGAACGTCGCCCATTGTGGCGAAGCGGGTGACCGTCTGGTCCTGGCGGAAGGCGACGAGCAAATCGGCGAAGGGCTCTTTGGGGATGTCGCAGAGGCGGATAGTTTCCGCCAGGGCGACGAAGACGGGATGGCGGGCCTGGCCGCGATAACAGGCGTCGAGTTCTTCGCCCCAGAGGTCGAGCAGGGCCAGCGATTGCTCGGGATTGCCGACTTCGTCGCCAAGATCGTCGGAGACGCGGCAATACGCGTAGATGGCGTGGAAGTGCGGGCGCAGGCGCGCGGGCAGAAACCAGGATGCGACGTGGAAGTTTTCGTAATGCGACTCGGCCAGGCGGCGGCACCAGGCGCGCGCTTCGTCGAGCGTGGGCGCGCGGTCGGGGATGCGGTAGTCCGCGGGGAGCGCGGCCCAGGCTCTTTCAATCAGGTCGTGCTGTGCGGATTCGACCATTTCTACGCGGGGATGGGCCTAAGGAATGATAGCGGTCTTGATGTCGCCGGCGCGGTCCATGAGGTGACGGAAGACGCGGTCAAGTTCGGCGAGAGGCGCGTGGCTGGTGATGGTGGCGCTGGAACGGAAGCGTCCGCTGACGATGAGATCGAAGGCTTTGCGGGCCGCAGCGGGGGTGTGATGGAAGCTGGCCCGGAGGGTGAGGTTGTTGTAGTGGAGGCGATTGGTGTCCAGCTCGACCTTGGTTCCGGCAGCGCATCCGCCGAAGAAGTTGACGGTGCCGCCTTTGCGGACCATTTCGACCGCCCACTGCCAGGCGAGCGGGGTCGCGACGGCCTCGACGGCAATGTCGACGCCGCGGTCGCCGGGGGTAAGGCCACGAACGGCAGCAATGGGGTCCTTGACGTTGGTGATCTGCACAGTTTTGGAAGCGCCGAAGGTGCGGGCTGCGATGACCTGCTCGTCGCGCTTGACGACAGCGATGACGCGAAGTCCGTAGAGCTCGGCCACGTGCATGAACATGAGGCCGATGGGGCCTCCCCCGATAACGGCGATCGTGTCGCCGGGGCGGGGCTGGCACTCATCGAGGCCGCGGACGACACAAGCCAGAGCCTCGGTGAGCGCGGCATGCTCGAACGGGACGCCGGTGGGGATGAGGAGGGTGTTCTTTTCGACGATGCGGGCGGGAATGAGGAGGTATTCGGCGTAGGCTCCGTTATTGAAGAGAAGATCGTCGCAGAGATTCTCCTGGTAGTGGCGGCAGAAGTAGCATGTGCCGCAGGGAGCGGAGTTGAGGGCGACGACGCGATCTCCGGGCTGGAAGCCCACAACTCCGCGGCCCACCTGGTAGATGGTGCCGGCGAGCTCGTGGCCGAAGGGGATGGGCGGCTTGAGCATGCGGGCGTGATAGCCGCGACGATAGACCTTGAGATCGGTACCGCAGGTGAGCGCGGCGTGGACGCGCACGACGATCTCGCCGCGACCCGCTTTGGGCACAGGGAGTTGCTCGATACGAAGATCCTCGCGGCCATATAACACGGCCGCCGTCATGTGCGCCGCCATCTCTTTCATTCTCGCAGAATTAACGATTCATGGCTGAATGAAGATTTTCATGCTGGCGGCAGATGGCGTGGAAGCGACATGGATGGCTTCGACGGCGTCTTCGAGGCGAAAGCGGTGGGAGATGAGGCGAGTAAGATCGAAGCCGCTGCGATAGCCGCCGAAGACGATGGATTCGACTTCGGGCTCGATCTCGAAAGACGAACTGTAGGAACCCATCAGGGTCTTCTCGTCCATACAGACGACGGCGGGATCGAAGGGGGCTTCGCCGTGCTGGGTCTGCGCGAAGAACAGGACGCGGCCGCCGGGACGGGCGGCGTCGATGGCGGTACGGATGAGCGAATTGCCGCCGACGGCGAGAATGACGGCGTCAGCTCCGCGCCCATCGCTCGCGGCGCGAGCTGCGGCGATGACGTCTTCTTTGCCGGCGTCGATGGCGTGGCGCAGGCCATACCTGGCGGCAATGGAGTGGCGCTCGGCGTATAGGTCGGAAGTGAGGACTTTGGCTCCGGTGCGCGCGCAGAGTGCGGCGAGAAGGATGCCGATGGGGCCCTGGCCGATGACCAGAACGGTTTCGTCGGAGGCCAGATCGAGGCGGCCGACGCCTTTGAGGACAGTGTTCACGGGCTCAACAAACGCGGCCTGCTCGAAGGGGACGCCGTCGGGAATCCTGATCAGGGCGCGCTCGACGATCCAGTCCATGACGCGGACGTACTCGGCGAAGCCGCCGCCGGAGGGCTCGAAACCGGCCGTGCAGCCGACGCGCTTGTAGGTGGAGCACTGGGCGAAGGTCTTTTTGCGGCAGTAATAGCAGTGTCCGCAGGGCGCGTGGTGGTAGGCGATGACGCGGTCGCCAACTTCGAAGCCGCGGACGCCTTCGCCAACGGCGGCGATGGAGCCGGCAATCTCGTGGCCGAAGATGCGCGGAGCGGAATGGGAGCCGGTGTGGATCTTCTTGAGGTCGGTGCCGCAGACACCACAGCAGGCGACACGAATGAGGACTTCGCCGCGGCCAATGGACGGGACGGGGACGGTTTCGACGCGGACGTCGTTGACTCCACGATAGACGGCGGCACGCATGGTGGCGGCGATGGGCCCGGGGACCTGTTGTTCCAGATTATCGGTGGTTGCGGTTGCCATGAAAACTCTCCGGATACTTTACTGCGAAGCAGCGAAGCGTTGCGACAAAAAGTTTGCCAATTCGACAGCAGCGAGTTGACTGTTTTTCCCGAGACGGCGCAGAGGAGCCCAGGTGCGCGGGTGGATTGCGGCGTAGGCGACCAGGGATGGTAGACGCAACTGGCCATCGGGGCCGGTGAAACGGTTAAAGTCCGGGAGCTGGTCATTGGGGCCGTCGGTGACCGCCTTGAAACAGGAGAAGCCGAGATTGTAGGCGCGGGCGACGCGGGCGACGGCGGCGGCTTCCATATCGATGAGGACGGCCTGATACTCAGCGGCGAGGCTGCGCTTTTCGGACGTATCGGCTACATGGTCCAGGGTGACGAGACGCTGGCCGTCGGGCTCGCTGGTCGCGAAGCGCTCGCCGTTCGCCGCGTCGATGACCTCGCGGACAGCGCAGGCTACGGGCGGCTTGAGTCCGCAGGAGAGCGAGCCGGCGTAGCCGATGGAGATGAGGGCATCGACGGGGCCGGATGCCAGGACCTGCTCGCACGCGCGGATAACCGCGCCCGAGCCCATGCCCGCACACCCCGCAACAGCGTCGCACGAGCCGAGCCGGCCGATCCAAAGCGGGCCGCGGCGTTGCCATGTGCGCACAAGAGGCTTTAATTCTCCGTAAAACGCCGCGAGGATGCCAATCCGGGTCATAAGTTATGCTATGATCCTGCTAACTTTCTGGATAACTAAGTTCGACTGGATACAGCGATGAACACTGCAGAATCCGGGGCGAATACTCCCGTGATGGCCACCAGCGGGAGACCGCCAGCTGTACAAAAGACCCCATCTAAGTTGCGGCCGGGACTGATTTTGCTCGGTAGTCTGGTTGTAGCTGCGGCTATTCTCATATTTACAACTAGTTACTTCATGCGAGGCAGCGTCGCGCCTAAGAACGCGGCCGAAGCAATTCCCGCGCCGACCGCCGACATGCCGCCGACGGCTGAGCCCGGAGGCGCGAGCAACTCGCAATGGAGCTACAGCATGTTGAAAATCGCGAGCGGCGAGACGGAGCGGGTGGGCTGCATCCAGTCGCAGGGCAGGGTCTTTCTGCAAGAGCCGTACGATAGCGCTCCTGCAAGCCTTTGCTTCCGAGCGGATGGCGTGGCCTTTCTCAGGCTGGATGGCGACGGCGCTATTTTGAGCGGGCAAGGCGATACGGCCAGGGTAAGACTCGGTGATGGAGCGTCGAAGTCGTTCGCGCTGCAGCAGCCTGGCGACGATTCGCTGAAGACGGCATTCCTGTCGCCGGCGTCTCCGTTGTTCGCGGCAGCAAAAACCGGTACCACGATCACGGTGGCAGCCAGGTTCGGGCTCGATGTGGAGCAGACCCTGACCTTCGCGCCGGATCATCCGCTGAACCTGACCGACTGAGCTGAATTCGCCGGGCATCGTCGCTTACTCCCCTTGCGCCGGCGCGTAGCCGTGCTCGCGAAACCAGTCGATCGCGCTGCGAAGCGCCTGATAGACGGGGACGACGCGAAAACCCAGTTCCCGTTCGGCCTTCGCCGATGACGCGAACATCTTCTTCTTGCCCATGCGGACGGCTTCGACCGTGGCGCGCGGCTCCCTGCCGCGGATTTTGCCGGTGATGGTCTCGTCAAAGAAGGCGAAGATCATGGCGACGGAGTGCGGGACCCTCGCGGTGGGCGAGGGCAGACCGGTAATGGCGGACATCTTATCGAGGATCTGCTTGAGGGTGAGGTTTTCGCCGCCGAGGATGTAGCGCTGGCCGGGGCGGCCAACGTCAGGGTTGAGGCAATCGACGTGAGTGCGGGCGACTTCGCGAACATCGACGAGATTGAGGCCGGTGTCGACGTAGGCGGGAAATTTCCGGTTGAGGAAGTCCACCACAATGCGGCCGGTGGGCGTGGGTTTGAGATCGCCGGAGCCGATTGGGGTGGTGGGGTTAAGGATGATGACGGGCTGCCCGCCGCGCGCAGCATCGAGAGCAGCCAGTTCGGCCTGAAACTTGGAGCGCTTGTAGTGACCCACCATGTCGGCGATTGAGACGGGGGTGGTTTCGTCGACGATGGAGCCGTCGGATTTGAATCCCATGGTGGCCACGCTGGAGGTATAGATGACGCGGGGAACGCCTTCGTCGCGGGCGATACGGAGGAGATCGCGGGTTCCGGCTACGTTCGTCCGGTACATGGTTTTGGGGTCGTGGACCCAGAGGCGGTAGTCGGCGGCAACGTGCAGGATGACATCGCAGCCGCTGATGGCGAGGCGCAGGGATTCGGGCTGGAGCAGATCGCCGATGACGGTTTCCGCCGCGAGCCCCTCGAGATTGGCAAGATTGCTGGTGGGGCGCACCAGCAGGCGGAGATCGGCGCCGCGGGAGGCGGCTTCGCGGGCGACATGGGAACCAACAAATCCAGTGGCGCCGGTAAGGAAGATTCTCATTTGAAGCCGTGCGTTGCGGGAGCTTCGCCGACGCTGAGCCAGGAACCGAGCTGGCTGACGGGCAGGCGTACGCCGACGTAAAAAGCCCCGAAGAGGCCGTAGAGAGCACTGGCTTCGTCGAAGCGCATCTCGTAGATGAGCTGCTTGAAGACACCGGGGTTGTCGGCGTAGAGATCGACGCCCCACTCCCAGTCGTCGAGGCCGATAGAGCCGGAAATGATCTGCTTCACCGTTCCGGCGAAGCGGCGGCCGATGAGGCCGTGGTCCTGCATCATGCGGGCGCGGTCGGGCATGGGCGCGGAGTACCAGTTAACGTGCTCGCCGCGGCGCTTATCCATGGGATAGAAGCAGAGATATTTCGTGTCGGGGATGGCGGGGTAGAGGCGCGAGGCCATGGCCGCGGACTGGCGGGCGACGGTGTCCTGCACCCGCTGCTCCCAGACTTCAGAGTACGGCTCGATGCCTTCGGAGGCGAGTTGGGAGTAGAGCTTGGAGGAGGACTCGTAGAGGCCAAGCTCGACGATGGAGAGATAGGAGTGGGTGGGGTGGAGGAAGCTGCCGAACTCGGTGCGGACGAGATCGCGCTGGATTTGGGCGAGCATCTCGATGGAATCGCGGAAGTGGACGAGCATCAGGTCACCCTTGTGGCCGAGCTGCGCGAAGACGGCGCTCTGGCTGGGGCGGGCTTCGGAAGTGGTTTTTTCGAGCGGGGCGAGCAGGGACGCGGCTTCGGCGATGGCGCGATCGCGGCCGAGCGCGTCAAGGCGGCGCCAGGCAGGCCAGTCGAAACGAAACATCTGATGGAGGAGGCTGGCCCCATCGAGGGTGAGCGGGAACGGGGGTGTTTCGGGCAAAGGCATCCTCCTGGAACAAGTTACTGGGTACAGGGTACAAGGTGCAGGGCAACGAGTGGAGGAGTTCTGTTCTGGTCGCGCAGGCCCAATGAGTTATTGCCCGGTTTGGGAGGCGGGGGCTTTGCCCTGGAGGTAGGTTTTGTACTGGGTGTCGACAATGCCAAGGTTGCGGGCGAGTCCGAGGCGAGCCTGGTTGAGCTGGTAGACGCTGTTCACGTATTGCGTCTGCGCGGCGGCGAGTGTGGACTGGGCTTCGGCGACGGGGAGATTGTCGGTGACGCCGGCCTGGAAGCGCTGCTGGGTCTGGTCGAGGGCGGTCGTGGCGAGATGGACGTTGCTCCTCGCCACTTTCACAGTTTCTTCCGCGGTTTCCAGGTCGAGAAGACTGTCGCGGAGCTGCTGGTCGATCTTCGTGGTGAGGTCCTCCATGCGGGAGCGAATCTCGTCTAGCTGGGCCTGGGCAACGTCGTTGTCGCCGCGGATTTTGCCTTCCTCGAAGATGGGGACGCTCAGGGTGCCGACCGCCGCAAATGTCTCGTGATAAACGCCTCCCGTAATGCCGGTAACGCCCCAATTGCCGCCGAAGGTGAGGGTGGGGTAGCGCTGGTGCGCGGTGGCGCGGCGCTCGAGTTCGGCGACGCGAAGCTCCTGTTTGAGCATCTGGAAATCCTGGCGGTTCTCGTAGGCCTCGGCGCGCGCGGCCTCGATGGTCATGGGCTGCAGTTCGGCGTAGGGCTCGGTGTCACTGAGCTGAATTTGCTGCTCGGGCGCGAGGCCGATCTGGCGGTTGAGCGCGATCTTGGCCTTTTCGAAATTGTCCTGAGCCGCGATGACCGCCTGCTGCTGCTGTTGGTACTGGACGCGGGCGCGCAGCTCATCGAGATTGGCCGCGGTGCCGGCGAGATGCTCCTGGTGGGCCTGATCGAGAAGGGTCGCGTCGGTCTTGAGGAGGGCCTGGGCATAATCGACCTGGGAACGGGCGGCCAGCGCCTGAAGGTAGGCGGTTCCGACGTTGAGGACGACGAGCCCGCGCGAAGACTGTGCATTGTAGAAAGCGGCTTTTTGGGCGGCCTGCGCGGCTCTCCAGACGTCGTATCCGGACCAGTTGAAAAGGTCCTGGGAGAAATTGACCTGGCCGATGGTGGTGTCCACTTTGGTGACCAGATGGAAGGCTGAGAGTGAAGTGCCGGGCGGGAGCAGCTTTGCGAATTCAGGCAGGATGGACGGATGGAACCCGAGGGCCTCCAAATCATACTGGTGGACGCCGGTTTCGCCGTGGAGCGAGATGTTGGGCAGGAGTACGTTGACCAGCTGGAGTTTCTCGGCGTCGGCGGTCTGTTGCTGGTCTTTTGCGATGGTGAGGGCCAGGTTGTTCTGAATGCCGAAGAGGATGGCGTCGTCGAGCGAGAGCACGCGGACTCCGGGGGTCGCAGGCACGGCCTGAACGCTGCCCGCGTAGGGATTCACGGCCGAATTATTGGGATTGCTCTGCGCCGTCGCGAGGACGCTCACTCCGAGAGCGGCCGCGGCAAGAATCACAGTCTTCGATATGCGCCAATCCATGAGGATGCTTCTGTTTAGATCAGAATACCTGTTTATGGATGCCAAAATTTCTGTGCTCTGGCTGCTTTGCTTGCGTGGTGAGCCCAAAAGTCATTGTGGCATGCGAATTCAGGGTGAGAGGTATCCTGGAGTGCCCTTGCAAGCAACGCCCCTAAAAGCGCTTACATCGAAAAATCAAGGGACGATCTGCGGGCTCCGTGTGTACGACGCTTTCCGACTGCCTCATCAGCACGTGTGGCGGGTAAGCAGCAACGGATTGGAACGAGGAGGCTCGTATGGCAACAACGGAAGCTTCCGGGCTTCCAGTGTTGGATTTGCCCCGGCGGCTGAGGCTGCCGGGAGACCTGGCCGGACCAGGTGGTGCGCCAATGACCGCGGGACCCATGCCCGGAGTGCTGATGCTGCGTTGCAGCCTGCTGTCGCACCGCGAAGTGCGCGTTGCGGCGCGGCGGGCGGGTCTGACGTTCTCGATTGAATTTGCGGAGACGCGGCGGGAAGTCCTGGACGCGCTGCGATCCGGCACAACGGACGTCATCCTGGCCGGTTCCGAGGCGCTTCCCGATCTGGATCTCCACGAGTTGCTGGAGCGCGCGCACAGCGTACATCCGCCGGTACCGGTGGTGCTGATCGGCGGACCGGTGGGGGAGAGCGAATCGCTGCGGCTGCTGCGCCAGGGAGCTGCGGAGTATTTGCAGGGCGAGCAGGTGGAGCGTTTGCCGTCCGCCATCGAGCGGGCGCTGCGGGCTCGCGAAGCGGCGACGGTACAGGCACGGTCGCAGCAGGAAGTGGACCGAGCAGCGGCGGTACTGCGCGAGAACCAGAAGCTGATTACCGTAGGGCGACTGGCTGCGTCGATCGCACACGAGATCAATAATCCGCTGGAGTCGGTCATTAACCTGCTGTACCTGCTGGCGGAAGAGAAGGATCTTTCGGATTCGGCACGGAATTATCTGGCACTGGCGCGGAGGGAGCTGGATCGCGTCGCCCAGATCAGCCGGCAGACCCTGAACTTCTCCCGAGAAACCGCCGGACCGGCGCGCGCGCGCGTGGACGAGCTGCTCGAAGAAGTGCTGGCCCTCTACAGCCGGCGCATTACGGAGAAAAGTTTGAAAGTCGAGCGGCAGTTTGAGTGCCGCGAAGAAGCGACGGTCTTCCCGGGCGAGATGCGCCAGGTGCTGTCGAATCTGGTGACGAACGCAGTGGAAGCGTCCAGGGAGAACGGACGGCTGTGGCTGCGGGTACGGTGCTCGCGAAGCTGGTTGGATCCTGGGGTGCGCGGCATTCGGGTATCGATCGGCGATAACGGCAGCGGCATCGAGCCGGCGGTGCAGCGCCGGCTGGGAGAGCCGTTCTTTACAACCAAGGGGCAGAGCGGAACAGGGCTCGGCCTGTGGGTGACGCGCTCGATCGTGCAGCGTTACGGCGGGGAGATCCAGCTGCGGTCGTCGACAGCGCCGGAGCGTCACGGCACGGTGTTCAGCATTTTTCTGCCGACGAACCTGGGACCGAGGATGGTGGAGCGCCTGCGCGAACCGAAGGGCGGGGAGCGCGGTGGGAGACCAGATCCCAATGTTGTTGAGACGGATACGTCCGAGCCGGTGCGGCGTCCGCTGGTGAGCGAGATGCCGTCAAAACGACGCGTAAACGGCGACTAGAACAGCGGGCAGGGCGCAGGGCGCTGAGCAGACTGTTCCCTCATCTCTCGAGGCGCGCCCGATTCAGGAAGAAATTCAGACGGAGCCTCTAGCTGTAGCGAAGCCACCGCACGATCTCGGGGAGCGTGGCACGCTTGCCGTACATGAGCACGCCGATGCGGTAGATGCGCGCAGTCAGCCAGATCATGGCCCAGACGGTTGCCGCCAGTAATGCGATGCCCAGGGCGATTTGCCAGGCGGGCGGCGTCTGCGCGCAGATGCGCATGTACAAAATGATGGGCGTGAAGGGTGGAATGAGCGAGAGAACCACCGACGCCGTGGAGCTGGGATTGGCCATGACGTAGGGCAGCAGAATGACGCTGACCACGAGCGGCGAAATGAGGATCAGGCTGAACTGCTGAATGTCCTGTTCGCTGCCGACGGTGGATCCGAGGGCCGCGCCCAGGGCGCTGTAGAGATAGAAGCCAAGCAGGAAGAAGACGGCGAAGAAGACGAGCTCCGAAGTAGTGACGCCCAGGGAGCTCAGCCCGTGAATGCCGTAGGCGACGGCGAGCTGCGATCCGGCGCCGATGACCAGAATCGCGGCCCAGACGGCCATCTGGGTGAGGCTGGCGGCCCCAACGCCAATGAGTTTGCCCATCATCAGGTCGTCGGAGGAAACGGTGGAAAGCAGCACTTCAAAGATTCGCGACGTCTTTTCTTCCACGACGGAACGGGCAATGTTGATTCCGTAGAAGAGAACCGCGGCGTAGAGGACGACGATCAGCGCGTAGGCGCCGGTGAAGCTGCGCTCGGAATCCGACTTCGAGACGACTCCGTTCTTTACCTGCATGGTTTGGAGCGGCACAGTCTTCATCAGTTGGTGGACTCGGTCGGCGGAGGCGCCATGATCAAGGAGCGCCTGGCTCATTAGGCCGCGGCGAACGGCGCTCTGCATCTGCGATTTGCGGATAAAGTCGACCGAGTTGGTGGAGACCCAGGTGGCTTCGGGCTGGATCTGGCCGGGCTGAGTTTCGAGGCGGAGATAGCCGGCGATCTGATGGCTCGCGACTTCGCGGTCGATCTGGGCAATAGAATCGGCGGTTTCAGGCGCATCGACGATGATGGTGGGCGGACTTGCCTGTGGACTCGCTTCGTCGCCTTCGAGCAGCGCAGCCTTCACCTGGACCGCGAGCGCGGGGTTGTTGGAGACGATGGCAAGATTGGGGAGAACATCCATTTTGCTGTTGCCAGCTCTACCTATAACGAGGAGGACGCCCACGCCTACGGGAACGAGGATGATGGTGATGCGAAAAACCCGGCTGCGCACCCGCTCGAGATACTCACGCTTTGCGACGTAGAAGATATTTCTATGCATCGGCGCGTCCTCCCACGGTCTCAATGAAGATCTCTTCCAGCGAAGGCTCCGCCAGCTCGAATTTCGTAATGGTGGAGGTCGCGGCAGCGGTGCGGAGCAGATCCTGCGCGTTGGCGTGCGGTTTGAGACGGATCTCTACGCGATCCGCGTAGGTTTTGTACGATTCGATCGCCGGGTGGCCGAGGAAGCCGTCAGAGCCCTCGTACTGCACGACTAGGTGATTGCGCTCGTATCGCGATTTGATCTCGCGCATGCCGCCGGAGAGAACGGCGGCACCCTTGTTGATGAGGCAGATGGAGTCGCAAAGCTTCTCGACCTGGTCCATGCGATGCGTGGAGAAGAGGACGGCGTTCCCCTGCTTCTTCAGCTCGAGGAGCGTGTCCTGGAGGAGGACGGCGTTAACGGGATCAAGGCCGGAGAAGGGCTCGTCCATAATGATGAGCTCCGGGTCGTGGAGCAGCGTGGAGATGAACTGAATCTTCTGCTGCATGCCCTTGGAGAGCTCTTCAGTCTTCTTATTCATCACATCGGCAATTTGGAGCTTCTCGCACCACTCTTTGGCGCGGCGCGTGGCCTCGGCCGCGCCCAGACCGCGAAGCTCGGCAAGGAAGACGAGTTGCTCGATGACCTTCATTTTGCGGTAAAGGCCGCGCTCTTCAGGCAGGTAGCCGACGCGCTGCAAAGCAGCGGCGGAGAACGGCTTACCGAAGAGCGTGACGGCACCCGAGTCGGGTCGGGTGATGCCGATCATCATGCGGATGGTCGAGGTTTTTCCCGCGCCGTTGGGGCCGAGCAGGCCGAACATGCTGCCGGCTTCAATCTTGAGGCTCAGGTCGTGGACGGCGACCTTCTCTTCGTAGGACTTGGATACTTGCTGCAGTTCCACCAGAACTTCCACGGACTCTCCAGGGCTCAGACGAAACGGGCGATCGGTCGTAGGGGAAGCATATCAGGCGGGTCAGGCTCCGGGAGGTGCGGTTGCGGCGCGGGAGGTTTACTGTTCACTCGCAGCGCAGGGCAATGACGGGATCGACCGCAAGCGCGCGCCGTGCCGGCACGATGCATGCGACGGCGGCTACGCCGATGAGGATTCCGGCGACGGCCACGTACGTGAGCGGATCGTCCGCTGAGACGCCGTAGAGCAGGCTGGAGAAGCTGGCCATGGCGTGGGACAACAGCAGAGCGGCGACGGCGCCGATGGCCAGTCCCGATGCGGCGAGCTGAAGGCCATGCCCGAGGATCATGCTGGAGATTTGCGGGCATTCGGCCCCAAGGGCCATGCGAATCCCAATTTCGCGACGGCGTTCGCTCACGCAATATGCCATGACGCCGTAGATGCCGACTGACGCCAGCGCAAGCGCCAGTGCGGCAAACGCCGTGAGCAGCATCAGGGGGAGACGCTGCGCAGCCATGGATTCGGAGACGATGTCATGCATGGTGCGCACATCGTAGATGGGCTGTCCGGGGCCCGTTCCATACTCTGCGCGCCGGAGGGCCGGCAGGACGGCCGATACCGACAGGGATGTGCGCACCACAATGGTGGAGTCGGCGTAATTTGCAGCGACCCAGCGGTCGGGATCCTGAGTGAGGGGGAAATAAGCCTCGCTTTGGGTGAAATTGGCGGGCGCGCCGATACGCCAGTGGCGGACGTGCGCGACGATGCCGACGATACGGCAGGGTCCCACGGGATTGAAGCCAAAGGAAATGGTCTGTCCGACGGGATTGGAATGGGCGAAATAGCGATGCGCAAATTCGCTGTCGATGGCCACGACGCACGGGGACTGTGTGGTGTCCGACGACGAGAAGAAGCGGCCGCGGAGCAGTGGAATGCCCATCGCTTTCAGGTAATCGGTGCCGGTTGCGAAGAGGAGCAGGCGTGGAGCGGCTTGCAGCGAGGCGGGTTTCTGCGCACCGATCCAGAAGGGCATATCCGCGTCGGCGCCGCTGAGAGGAACAAGCCAGGTGAAGTCGGCAGCCTGCACGCCGGGCACGCTGCGGATGCGATCGAGCAGCTGCTGGTATTGGGCGCGGATCGCGCCGGCGGAAGTAGCGCGCCCGTGCGCGAGGCCGACGCGGAAGGTGAGCACATGATCGACGTCGAAGCCGGGATTGGAGGACCAGATGTCGCGAATGGCGCGCAGCAGCAGTCCTGAGGCGACGAGCAGAATGGCGGCCAGCGCAACCTGCACGACGACGAGCATGCTGAGCAAGCGGGGACGAGCGACGGTGGCGCCGCGGCTGCCGGATCGGAGCGCGGACTCGACGTCAACGCGCGACATGCGCAGCCCGGGGACGAGGCCGAAGAGCAATCCGACAGCCACGGAAATGCCGAGCGAAAAGGCCAGCACGGGGAGATTGAGGCCGATGCTGTCGGTGCGCGGGAGACCGGGCGCGATGGCCAGGGCGAGACGCACGCCGAATTTTGCGAGGAAGACTCCCAAGGCGCCGCCAGCCAGGGCAAGGAGAAGGCTTTCAGTGAGCAACTGGCGCACGAGGCGCGCGCGACCCGCTCCGAGTGCCGAACGCACCGCGAATTCGCGGGTTCGCGCCATGGCGCGTGCGAGCTGGAGATTGGCTACGTTGGCGCAGGCGATGAGCAGGACGAGCCCCACAGCGCCGAGCAGGAGGAGCAGCGTGGGGCGGGTGCTGCCGACGATCTCCGACTGCATCGCCACGATATCTGTGCCGATGTCCCGGTCGGCCTCGGGATATTGCCGGTCGAGATTCGCCTGGAGGGTGCGCATCTCGGCCTGTGCCGCAGCGAGGGTGACGCCGGATTTGAGTCGAGCCACGCAGAACATATTGTCGTGACTGGCGCGGTCATGGATCACCAGCGGATCGGCGTGTTCGAGCGGCGTGAACACCTGCGCATCGTCGAAAAAGCGAAAACCGCGCGGGGAAACGCCGACAATGGTGTACTCCACGCCGCTGAGGTTGAGCGGTTTCCCCAGCACATCGGGATTGCCGCCGAAGCGCTGCGTCCACAGCGCGTAGCTCAGGACGGCTTCCGGCGCGCCGCCACCGTTGTCTTCTTTGGCTGCGAATTCGCGCCCCAGCGCTGGCCTGACGCCGAGGGTTGCGAAGAATCCCGAGGTGATTTCGGCGCCGTTGAGGTGTTCGGGAGCGCCGGCGCCAGTGAGGTCGTAACCCTGCCAGCGCACCGCAGCCATGCGGTCGAAGGAATGCGCCTCGCGCTGCCAGTCCTGGAAATTTGGATAAGAGATGGCGACCTGCGCGAACCGGGGATTGCTCTCCATCACGATCACGAGGCGATCCGGCGAGGCATAGGGCAGCGGCGCGAGCAGTACGCCGTCGACCACGCTGAAGATGGCGGTATTCGCGCCGATGCCCAGCGCCAGAGTGAGCACGACGACAATGGCGTAGCCTGGATTGCGCCGGATCATGCGCAGCGAGAAGGCGAGGTCCCTGGCTGCCGCTGCTGCGAATCCATTCCGCATGACCTCTACCTTACCTCCGCGGCACGGCCCCCGGTAAGTTGGGCCGCTTACGCTGGAAGGCGTTTTCGAGAGGTGCGTGGTATGGTTATCGCACTCCGAAATGGAGACTTCCCCGCGACGGTTGGGTTCTGCGCCGTGAGTGCAGAATCCTGTGTCCTGCGGGTGCGAGGTGCTTCTGCTATGAATCCCTGTGCCTCCGTTGTTCGCCGCGCCGTTGTTCTGGCCGGCCTGGCCGTGTTGTGCGGTTTTGCCGCGTGCCCGTCTGCGCGAGCCGCAGAGCCGCTGCTGCTGCGCAATCCGTCGCTGAGCCAGACGAAGATCGCGTTCGTGTATGCGGACGATATCTGGACGGTGCCGCGGGAAGGCGGCGCGGCCCAGCGGCTCACCTCGCAGAACGATGTGGTGAGCGGGCCGTATTTTTCACCGGATGGGACCCAGATCGCTTATTCAACGCGCCAGGACGGGGTGGCCGAGGTGTATGTGATTCCCGCGGAGGGCGGAGTACCGCGGCGGATCACGTGGGACCCGTCAGGGAATTTCGCGGTGGGATGGACGCCGGATGGGAAGGATGTGCTGTTCGACTCCATGCGGCAGAGCTACTCGGATTTCTTCCGCCTGTTTGAGACGCACGCCGATGGGACCGGGTCGCCGACGGTTCTGCCGCTGCCGACGGCGGTGGAGGGATCGATTTCGCCGGACGGGCAGACGCTGGCGTACGTGCCGGTGCTGCAGTGGGAAGCGGCGTGGAAGCACTATCGGGGCGGCCAGACGACTCCCATCTGGCTGGTGAATCTGAAGACGCTGGATCTGGTGAAGGTGCCGCGCGATAACTCGAACGACTCGAGCCCGGTGTGGGCGGGGCACATGGTGTATTTCCTCTCGGACCGCAACGGGCCGGTGTCGCTGTTCAGCTACGATCCGCGCACGAATCAGGTGACGCAGGTACTCGATAACCACGGTTACGATCTGAAATCGGTTGCGGCGGGGCCGGGCGCGCTGGTCTACGAGCAGTTCGGATCGCTGCACCTCTACGACCTGAAAAGCCATCAGGATCACACAGTCGAGGTGAGCATCGATGGCGATCTGCCGGAGCTGGTGCCGCACCTTGCCAATATTCCGGCGCGGGAGGCGCAGGCGGTCGAGATTTCGCCGACTGGCATGCGGCTGGTGGTGGAGGCGCACGGCGACATCTTTACTCTGCCGGCGGAGAAGGGAAACACGCGCAATCTGACGAAGACACCGGGGATGGCGGAGCGCGATCCCGCGTGGTCGCCGGATGGGCAGTCGATCGCGTACTTCAGCGACGCGTCGGGCGAGTATCAGCTTTACATCCGCGATCAGGATGGGCTGAAGGCGCCGAAGGTGATCGATCTGGGGCCGAATCCGTCCTTCTTCTATAGCCCCCACTGGTCGCCGGACTCGAAGTACATCGCGTACTCCGACAAGCATCTGCACCTGTGGTACGTGAGCGCGGAGGGGGGCAAGCCGGTGCTGGTGGACACGGCGCTGCGGGGCGGATTCGGGGTACAGATGGAAGTGGCGTGGTCGCCGGATTCGCAGTGGATCGCCTACTCGCGGGACCTGGAGAATCAGCTGCACGCGATCTTCGTGTACTCGCTGACGACGCACAAATCCACGCAAATTACGGACGGGATGAGCGACGCGGGGCATCCGGTGTTCGATCCGAACGGGAAGTTCTTGTACTTCACGGCGTCGACCAACGATGGGCCGTCGAGCGCAGGCATAGATCTTTCGTCGCTGGATCGCGCGACCTCCTCGAGTGCGTACGTTGTGGTGTTAAAGCAGTATGGGGCGTCGCCGATTCCGCCGCAGAGCGATGACGAGAAGGCGGCGAGCGAGCCAGCAAAGCCCGGGCCGGAGTCGGGACAGAGCACGACGCCCGCAGCTTCGGACCAGAAGCCGGCGCAGAAGGACGAGACAGCAAAGAAAGGCAGCGAGAAGCCGGAGCCAACGGTTATCGATCTGGACGGCATCGGCAACCGCATCCTGGCGCTGCCGATTCCGGCGCGGAACTATATTGGGCTCGCGGTGGGGAAGACGGGAATTCTGTATCTGGCCGAGGGAAGTCCAATCGGACGGCCATCAGAGGGGGAGGGCGCACCGATCCGTGCAATCTGGCGATTTACGACGGAGACACGGAAGACCGAGGACGTGCTGGATAATCTGACGGACTTCG
>JASIAO010000318.1 GCA_030041955.1 Acidobacteriaceae bacterium
AGAAGCTGCCGAGGATGGCGCCCAGCGGACCTTCCGTCGCAAAGGAAAGCTCGACTTCGGTACTGGCGCCGTCGCCGGCGTTCAGGCGGTGATCGGCGATCATGACGGAGCCGGGGGCTTTCTGAACCCAGGTGAACGCCTGGTGCGGCACGCATTCCGTCACTTCGTAGATGGCCGGACGCAGTTTTGGCTGGGTAATCCGATAGCGCGAGCCCACGTGCAGGCCGTGGTTTTCGAGCGGCTGCACCTCGAGGACGGTGGGGGTCCAGCGCGGCCAGCGCTCTACGTCAGCAAGAACCTGCCAGATGGCGGCGCGATCGGCGTGGATGATGACGCGTTCGACGGTCTGCATGGGGAGTGACTCCTGGTATGGGCCCGATTTTGCGTTCCAGGGAGAGATACGAGGGAGGCGGGCCTGCGGTTCCCGAGCCAGTCGCTACTCGGAACGGGCGAAGGCTGGGAGATGCCGGAGAACGTCTTCGGGCTCGGGTCGGACGCGAAAATCGGCGTGGGCCTCGGCGTAGAGGATCTTGCCGCCGGGGCCGAGGACGTACGTCGCGGGCAGGGGCAGCTTCCAGCTATCGTCGCCGTTGATGAAGGGGATGTTGACGAGGATGCCGAGGTAGTAGCGGCGGAGATAGTCGGGGAGGGTCCAGACAAGGCCGAACTGCCCGGCGACTCTGCAGCCGGCGTCGGTGAGCATCGGGAAGGGAATGTTGTGCTGCGCGGCGGTGAAGTCGGACTGGCGCTGGGTTTGCGGCGAAATGCCGACGACCAGAGCGCCGCGCTCGCGCAGGGCGGGATAGAGGTCGCGCCAGGCTTCCAGCTCGGTGATGCAGTAGGGGCACCAGCGGCCGCGGAAGAAATTCACGACCAGGGGACCGAGGGCGAGCAGATCGGAGGAGCGGACAAGTTTGCCGGAGAAGTCTGGCAGAGAGAATGCGGGCGCGGTGGCGCCGACGGACAGCATGCGCTGCTCGATGCCGGTGGAGAACAGCTCTTCGATGGAGCGCTCGCCGATAGCGAGACGCTCGGGCTGGACGAGGGTGCGGGTCCGGGTAGTGATCTGGTCGAGCTGGTCCTGAAGGTGCGGCATCACTGTCTTCAGTTTAGAGGGAAAGCGGCGCGGCCGAAGCAGAGGATTTGCGGCGAGGGGTTACGATGGTGAGCTACGAGGGATTACGCATGTTGAAAGTGCTGCGATCCGGATGGTCGGTTGGGGTTGTGCTGGCGTTCATGGGCATGTGTGCATCGCAGGCAGTCTCGGCGCAGAATCCGACGCCGGCGCAGGAGCCGAATCCGCCGGCGCACTACAGCACGATGCCGCTGACGGTCCACCAGCCTATGGGCGCCGGGGTGGTCACGGGAATGGGTTCCGGCGTGCTCACGATCACCGCCGGGCCGAATGAGCGCGGGGTGTTTACGCCGCAGACGCTCAGCGATTATCCGCACCAGACGGTGACGATTTTCGATCACCATACGAATGCGAACGAGACGTACTCCGGGGTGCCGCTGATGGATCTGCTGGCGCATCTGGGCGTGCCGCACGGGAAGGATCTGATGGGGAAGGCGCTGGCGGAGTATGTGGTGGCGACGGGGTCGGACGGATACAAGAGCGTGGTGGCGCTGGGGGAGATCGATCCGGAGTTTCACCCGGGCGTGGTGCTGGTAGCGGATACGCTGGACGGCAAGCCGCTGGGCGCGAAGACGGGGCCGTTCCGTCTGGTGGTGAGCGAGGACAAGCGGCCGGCGCGGAGCGTGCGGAATCTGGTGAGCATTGAGGTGAAGAAGGCGGAGTAGCGTCAGCGGCGTCCCCAGACGTAGCCGACATGGATGATCTGCGAATCGACGCCGGGGTTGACAGCGCCGATGTCGGCGTTGGAGAGGTGATGGATGCGGTATTCGATCAGCATGGCGTGGGTGGGGGTGCGCCAGAACTGGAATCCGCCGCCGAAGGAGAAGGTGAAGTTGAAGGCCGAGCTGTCGAAGATGGGAATGTCGCGCGGGGAGACGATGAAGCCGCCGGTGAAGCCAAGGATGGGCTGGAGACGGCGCTGCGGCAGGAAGGCGGCGCGAAACGATACGGGACTGATGCCGGCGGCGTAGGTCCAGCGGCGGCCGTAGAAGAGAGTGAAGTCGTCGTAGTAGGTCTGGCCGTAGAAGGTGAAGGTATTGTCTTCAGTGCGCCGGCCGGTGTGGATCACCGGGATCTTGTGGGGGTAGTGAGCGTAGCCGGATTGAGGTGTGCAGGGCTGGCCGATAGCGGCCAGGGTGAGGGGAACGCAGATGGAGTAGTTGTATCCGGTCTCGACCGGATCGCTTTCCGCAATGATGGGGCGGATTTCCGGAGCCCAGGAGAACTGCCAGAGGCGCTTTTGGACCAGGGGCAGGGAATACGTGGCTCCCAGCGTGACCAATTTGCGCTGGCCGGAATCGCCGAGAATGATGGGGCTGGAGTCAGGGGAGTACTCCGTGAAGATGGCGAAGCTGTGCGTGAAGTGCGCGGCGCGAGGGCTGTCAGGGGATTGGGCGCGGAGCGGCGCGGCGGCTAATCCGGCAGCGATGAGCAGGGCCAGCCGGGGAAGCAGCAGGCGACGAGGGGAGCAGGCAAAGCGCAAGCGTCGATCGGCTCCTGACGGTGGGGATGGTTGCTCGTTGGCAGGGTACCATGGCGGATCAGCGCGATCCCCAGACGTAGCTCAGGTGGAACATGCGCGAGTCGATGCCGGGGTCGTTGTCGGTTCCGATGTAGCCGTTGGAGAGATGCTGGACGCGGAACTCGAGCTGGGTGGCGTGGGTGAGCGTGCTCCAGAAGCGAACTCCGGCTCCGAAGGAAAACGTGAAGTTGAAGGATGAGCTGTCGAAGACGGGGATATCGCGCGGCGAGACGGCGAATCCGCCGGAGAGCTCAAGGAGCGGCTGGATGGGCGAGCGGGGAAGGAAGGCTCCCTGGAAACCGATGGGGCTGAGGCCGCCGACGTAGGTCCATCGGCGCGCGTAGTAATAGGTGTAATCCTCGTAAAAGGGCTGGCCGCCGATGACGCCGGCTTCGTCGAGCGTGGGCGCCGGGGAGA
>JASIAO010000319.1 GCA_030041955.1 Acidobacteriaceae bacterium
GGCGCGGCGACGATCTGGAGGGACTGGATGCTGCGGTCCTTGCGGTCTGAGCGGTAGGTATCAGAGTCGAAGTCGGCGATGACGGCACCCTCTGCCACGGCGCGGGAGGTGAGCTGCGGCGGGAGCTGCGGGTGCTCGGGGAGGACGATGGCCAGCTCGCGCAGATTGCGGGGCTTGGCGAAACGAACGGCGGTTCCGGCGGCTTTGCGGACATCGTGTGGCGTGAGTTTGGCGGCTTTGCCCAGGCCGATCAGGAGGAGGCGCTTTGCCTTGAGGCCGACGGGGGCGTGGAGCAGCAGGGTCTCACCGGCTTCGGCGCGGAACTCGCCGCCATCGAGGACGACCTGCGCGGCGCTGTGTGGGGCGTTGTCGGAGGTGAGGAGGCGGATTTCGGACTGCGCGTCTTTGGCTTTGCTGGTGGAGGCGTCGACGGCAAAGACGGCGAGGAGGGGGGATTCGAGGGAGGCGGTGGAGGCGACGAGAAGTTTGGTTTCCATAGATTCTGCAGGGGGAGCGAGAAGCTCACCAGATAATTTTCACTCCGGAATATCGGCGGAAGATGCGGTCGCCGGTGACGATGGGGAGTTTTTCGACAACAGCGGTGGCAAGGATCATGCGGTCGAAAGGATCGCGGTGATGCAGGGCCAAGGAGAACATCGCGAAGACGTGGCGAGGCTCGAAGGGTATCACGATGACCTGCAGTTCGCGAAGAGCGCGCCGGATCTCCTCTTCGGGCATGCCCAGCTTGCCGATGCTGTGCCTGATCGCGAGCTCGGCCACCGACACAGCGCTCAGGCTCCATTCATGCTCGGGGCCACCGAACTCGTCCTGGACTCTTCGAGGCAATTGCCCCATGTAGGCAAAGAGCAGCGCCTGGGTGTCGAGGAGGAGCCTAATAGCGGCCCTCCATCATGGCATCCACTTCCTCATCCGTCATGGGATCGGCCCAGTGGGGATCGATAATGCGAACCCGGCCCTTGCCGGTTCCGAAGCGCCGCGGCGGTTGTTCTACCGGGGCGGCGGGAGACATAACGGCAATGGGCTTGTTGTAGCGGGAAATCTCAACCGTCCTGCCCTTCTGCACCTCTTTGAGCAGGCGGGGAAGATTCTCGCGGAGATACGCGGCGCTGACCTGAATCGGCTTCACCGTTCCGGGCATGGGGGTATTGTACAACAAATCCTGTACAACATTAGGCCTTGCGGCTGCGGGCGATGGCAGCGCGGGCCTCGCGGTCGGCTTCGCGGCGGCGCTCGGTTTCCCGCTTGTCCCACTCCTGCTTGCCGCGGGCGACGGCCAGCTCGCATTTGACCCGGCCGTTGCGGAAATAGAGCCGGGTGGGAATGAGCGTTAGCCCCTTCTGCTGCGTCTTTCCCGTGAGTTTGCGAATTTCCTCCTGGTGCAGCAGCAGCTTTCGCGTCCGCAGGGCATCGTGGTTGTTGCAGCTCCCGTGAGAATACGCTCCAATATGCGCGTTCAGGAGAAAGGCTTCGCCGTTCTGGATCAGGCCGTAGGCGTCTTTGAGATTGGCTTTGCCCTCGCGGATCGACTTGACCTCGGTTCCGCGCAGAGCCACGCCGGCCTCGACCTTTTCGAGGAGGAAGTAATTGTGGGCGGCCATCCGGTTCACGGCGGCATCGCGGGCGCCGGAAGCGACGGGATCGCGCGGCCCGGGCCTGGGAGGATTGGGTTTCACGAGATGGGACGGAGCGCGGGACATAACAAAGGGGCCAAACTCTCATCCTATACGGTCGCAGCAGCAGCGGGATCGCGGGCGGCATGGCCAGTGACCCGTTTGGGCGCGCCGGAATGCGATACTAGAGCGTGTTTCAGGAATGGGATATTGAACCCGCTGCCTGTCTGCCGGCCCACGAACCCCAGGCGCACAATCTCACTGCCGAAGATGGAGTTGCATGAAGCGTAGCCTTCTTATTCAGGCTCTTTTCGGGGCTTTTTTTGCCGCGATGTTCTTCGCCGGTCCGGCTGCCCACGCGCAGTCGGCGTCGCACCTCTTCAAGCAGGGGCAGGCGGCGGAAAACAAAGGCGATACGCTCACGGCGTACCAGGATTATTACCAGGCGTTCCAGAAGAAGCCGAGCGACGAGCGGTACAAGCTGGCGTGGGAGCGGACACGCTTCTCGGCGGCGGCCACCGAGGTGGAGCGCGGCGAGCGGCTGCGCGATCAGGGCGATACCACGGGCGCGCTGACGGACTTTCTGCGAGCACTGGAGATCGACCCGAGCAACGCGCTGGCCACACAGGATATCCAGGCGACACGGGCGCAGATGAACGCGCAGCAGAATGCTCAGGGCGCGCAGATGGCGCGGGCCAGCGAACCGGCCTACGAGGAGCTGGCGGCTCCGGTGCAGCTGAAGCCGCTGCCTGACGAGCGGATGACGCTGCACATGGTGGAAGACAGCCGGGTGATCTATCAGGCGTGGGGGAAAATGGCGGGGATCAACGTGCTGTTCGACCCGCAATACGCGTCGAAGCGCATCCAGGTGGACCTGAACAACGTGAGCCTGTCGGATGCGCTGCGGATTGTGGCCACCGTTTCGGGGACGTTCTGGCGGCCGGTCACGCGCAACACAATTTTCGTGGCCGAAGACACGACGGCGAAACACCGCGAGCTGGATCAGCAGGCGGTGGAGACTTTCTATCTGCACAACGTGGCGCAGCAGAACGATTTCACGGAAGTGCAGACGGTGCTGCGCAATCTGTTCCAGACGGCCAGAATCAACGGCGTTTCGAGCGAGAACGCTATCGTGATGCGCGGCACGCCGGACGAATTGCTGCTGGCGCGGCGGCTGATATCGGATCTGGATAAGGCTCGGCCGGAAGTGGTGATCGACGTGGCGGTGCTGGAAGTGAGCCGCGACCTGCTGCGCAACATCGGCATTCAGTTGCCGCAGACGGCCAGCATCAACTTCCAGCCCTCGAACTACAACCTGAGCAACGAGAACAACAATAACACCAGCACCACAACCACCTCGAGCACATCCACAACCACCAGCAGCATCACGGTGGATAACCTGGCGCACCTGAACTCGACCAATTTCGCGGTGACGATCGGGCAGGCGGCTGTGGACCTGTTGCTGACCGACACGCGGTCCAGGATCATTCAGAACCCCGAGATTCGGGCTTCTGACGGGCAGGAAGCGACGCTGAAAATCGGCGAACGCATCCCGATCGCGACCGGGTCGTACCAGACGGGCGCGGCCACGGCCATCGTCAGCTCGCTGGTAAACACGCAGTTCCAGTACATCGACGTGGGCGTGGACATGACCATCAAGCCGACGGTGCACTTCGACCGCGATGTGACCCTCAAGAGCAAGATCGAGGTTTCGGCGACGAACGGGTCGACGAATATCGGCGGCATCACGGAGCCGATTATCACCCAGCGCTCCATCGATCACACGGTGCGGCTGAAAGATGGCGAAGCCAACCTGCTGGGCGGGATCCTGCAGCACCAGACCACCTGGACGATCAGCGGCACGCCGGGGCTTGGGGAGCTTCCGCTGATCAAATATCTGTTCAGCACGCAGCAGAAAGAAACCAGCGACGACGAGATTGTCTTCCTGCTGATTCCGCACGTGGTGCGCGCCGAGCAGATATCGCCCGAGGACGTGCAGGAGATCGACACGGGGACAGGCAATAATTTCCAGGTGCATGAGCTGACGGATCCGCAGCAGGTCAGGGATTCGCTGAATGGGCAATCGCAGGCGGTGCTGCCGGCGTTCCGGAATTCGGCGGCGGCGGATGCACAAGCCACTCCGGCGAATGCGATTCCGAATTCGGCTCCGAATGCGGCCCAGGCCGCTCAGCAGGCGATGGCGGACATGAACCGGGAGGCGAATGCCGGACCGCCGGCGATTCTGCAACTAACGCCTGATCAGGCGGTGCAGAAGGCCGGATCGACGTTCCAGATGGCAGTGAACGTTTCCGGCGGCAGCGACGTCTTTTCAGTGCCGCTCCAGGTGCAGTACGATGCCTCGAAGCTGAGTCTGATCAATGTGGATCTGCCCGATCCACGGACGCCGAACTTCCTGGGCAAGGATGGCCAGGCAATCACGCTGGTGCACCGCGACGACGGAAACGGCAATGTGTCGGTTGTCGCTTCGCGTCCTCCAGGAGTCAAAGGAATTAGCGGTTCGGGCACGCTGTGCGTGCTGACCTTCCAGGCCAAAGCGCCGGGCGATGCCTCGGTGGCGATTACGCGGCCTGTGTTACGCAACAGCCAGCAGCAGGTGCTGCCGGCAACGGGATCTCAGGCCATCGTTCACATCCAGTGACGAGCGGTTGAGTGGTGCAGAGAGAGATGCGGCTGATTTTTCAAAAGCGGCGGAACGGCGAGGGCGAGCACGGACTGACGCTGGTGGAGCTGATCGTCACGGCGGCGATTCTGTCCATCCTGGCGTCGGCGGCGATTCCCATCGCGCGCTTCCAGGTGAAGCGGCAGAAAGAGGAGATGCTGCGCTACGACCTGTGGCAGATGCGCAAAGCCATCGACGAGTACAAGGACGCAGCGGACCGGGGCGCGTTCCAGACCAAGGTGGACAGCTACAACTATCCACCGGATCTGCAGACGCTGGTGGATGGCGTGGATGTGAAAGGCAAGAAGGTAAAGTTTCTGCGCCGCATTCCTGTGGATCCGATGACCGGCCAGGCCAACTGGGGCCTGCGGTCGATGCAGGACGATCCGACGAGCGACAGCTGGGGCGGGCAGAACGTCTTCGACGTGTACTCTGCATCGGACGGCACGGCGCTGGACGGGACGAAATACTCAGACTGGTAGAACATTGCTGAAGAGACTCACAAAACGTAACCGGGAAGGCGGCTTCACGCTCGTCGAGCTGATGGTGGTGATGCTGATCATCGCGGTGCTGGCGGCGGTGGCCATCCCGAAGTTTGTAGCCGCCATTCGCACGGCCAAAGAAGCGGCGCTGAAGGAAGACCTGCACGTGATGCGGAACGCGATTGAGTCCTACACGATGGACAAGAACAAGGCGCCGCAATCGCTGGACGACCTGGTGCAGGCTGGGTACCTGAAGGCCATCCCCATCGATCCGATGACCCACAGCACCGACACCTGGGTGACGGACAGCGACGACACCTACTCGGATGTGGACCAGACGGAGCCGGGGATCACCGACGTGCACAGCGGGTCGGATGAAGTGGGGTCGGACGGACAACCGTACTCGAGCTGGTGACGGTTCCGGCCGATGTAAGGCGTCTTATGCCGGAAGAAAGTTGCAAGGCAACAGACCTCACCCGTGGATGGAGCGCTCTGCTGCTCTGGTGTCTGCCTGGAATCGCTCTCCTGGCCGGTTTGCACTATGAGAAGTACAGGCTGGCGCTCTGGATTCCTGCGCTCACGGTGATGGGCGGGGGCTGTCTCATCAATGCGGCGCGCTGCGGCAGAATGCACTGCTACATAACCGGGCCCTTTTTGCTGCTTGCTGCGGTCTATGCCGCCTTTTCGCGCTTCCACCTGGTACCGATGCATCCGGCCATTTTCCTCGACCTCATTGTCGCCGTCGCGGTCCTTGCCTGCCTCGCAGAACTTCCTTTGGGACGATACAGAAAGAAAGCCTAGAGCAACCCGCATCCAGGTAACCCGTGCTCCGGCGTGGCAGAATGTCTGTTGCGCCCATGGACCTTCCCTCAGTCGGACAAATCCACGATCGCTATCTTGCGCTGAGCCGCATCGCCGGCGAACATTGGGGCGGGACGCTGGCCGGCAGGCTGCTGCTGCGCACAGGCTTCGATGGTGAAGGCATTGCCGTGGTCATTGGCGCCAGCCTGGCGGGGGCAGCTTCGCTATGCGTGGACGCCGATGGCGAGCGGCTGCGCGAGGGGATGCGCGGCGGGCTGTGCGATTTTGTCGTTGGAAACCTCGATGAGTCGCTGCGTATTCTGAAGAACGAGATTCGGCGGGGACGGGCGGTGTCGGTTTGCCTTCAGGCGCAGCCGGGAGAATGCCTGGCTGAGATGGTGGAGCGCGGTGTGCAGCCGGATTTGGTTTCGCCGGGAGAAGGTGCGGCGGTGCGGACTTTCGAGAAGCGTGGAGCATGCATCGTGCAAGCTACCTCAGGCCCGGGCACAGAGACGTCGCTGCTGGAATGGACCGCGGGTGCGGAGGCTGCGCGCCGCATGCCGCAGATCGCGCGGATCGCGGAGGAATCGCTGGACGGATCGCGGGCGGACGCTGGAGCGCGCCGCCGCTGGCTGGAGAGCGCTCCCCGTTATCTGGGACGCGGGTTCGGAGCGAGGATGTGCGTGCGCATGACACCGGCGGAGCGCGGGCAATTTCTGGAGCGGGTAAGATCCGAGGTTCCCACAGCATCGGTGAGGTGCGACGGAGCGCCGGTGGTATCGCCGATTGCACCGGGCGCGGGATAGGCGCATCTTTTCCCTCCCGTGGCGAGTCTTATTTGTTGTACGATCCTGCAACGGAGGACCGCGCCCAAATGGGGTCACAACCCGACTACTCTGAAGCTGCTCCGGGCGGGGAGCCGGTCCGGCAAACCTCGGAAGAAATCCAGGACGAGCAGCGCAGGCTGCGGCGTCTGCAGATCATGGTGAACATGGTGATGTCGGTGATCGGCCAGGATCTGTCGCTGACCGTGGATGAAGCGTCGGCGATGGTTGCCGATACGCGCCGCGCGGCGCTGGCGATGTTTCCGGGGAAGGAACTGGCCTTCGATCTGATCTACAAGCCGCGGCTGCAGCGGCTGATGCGGGAGCGATTTCGGATCCAGTAAGAGGCGGGACCGGCGTCGTTATTTCTGCGCGAGGGCCGTGAGCTGGAAGGTAATGGTTCCCCAGAAGAGCCGCGCGCGCATCTGGACGGGAATGTGGCGCGCGTCGTCCGTGTACCAGATCCAGATATTGCCACGCGCTTTCACCACGCCGGCGGCGGCGGTGGGCTGCACGCGGACGGTCTGATACGTGCCGAGCGGCGTGCGCACTGTCTCGCGCGCTTCCACTTTCATGTTAACGGCCACGGTATGCAGCGAGTCGCCCAGCGGGACCTGGAAGCTCTGGCCGGGAGTAAGGGTCTGCGAGGCGGGATAGAAGATGGCCGAGAGGAGATCCGTAACGCATGGGGCTACGGGCGCTTCCTCATGCTTGCTGGTTCCCTTCACCAGGTTTTTCTCGTTCAGCAGCGCCTTGCCCTGCGGGTAGTCGAACCTCAGGTCGGTGTCGACCTGGCGGCGGCCTTCCTGAATCTGCTTGGAGAAGCCGGCGGAGCAGCCGGTGGTGCGGTTGAAGGAGGATTCGTAACGGTCGCTGACACGATAGATGAGGTTGATGGCGCCGATGGAGTCGGCGGTCGCGGTGACACGCTCCTCGTTGCCCTGCTGCTCGAGGTGGAGGATTGTGGTTCCGGCGGGAAAGACGCGCCAGTCCACGGCGTAGGTGAGCGTCTCGCGCGCGGGAAACGAGTAGGCGGGATTGGGCGGGATGAGCGGCGGAGCTGCGGGCGGCGGAGATTGCGCCATCAGGAGCGCGGCCGGGAGCGCGGCCGGGAGCGCGGCGCAAGACCAGGCGAGCAGCCGAAGCCAGCGAAACGGGGGAAAATCCGGGGCGCCCGGAAACAAAGAGCGATGCAGGAACAAATCGAAGACCCTTTTACCTGAGAAGAGCCAGCTTCAGGATGAGAGCAGCATACACGCAGCCAGCCCCGACGAGAGCATTGTATTCACGATGTTTGCGATAGAGTTGCGACGAGAAGCTCCCCCGCTCCGCGCCGGGCGCAGCGGCCGGCGTAAGCCGGGGAAGCAGCGGCGGCACGATGGCAGCATAGGCGTCGAATCCGGGAAATGCGTTGCGCAGGTAAGCCTCCTCCGAACGAATCACAGGAATATAGATGGCGGCAAAGAGGATTGCGAGCGCCAAGGCGATCCAGAGGCTGCGCGCGGCCAGAGCGAATCCGAAGGCGATGAGCATGGAGCCGAGATAGAGAGGATTGCGCGTGAAAGCGTAGGGGCCGGTCACGGTCAGCTCAGCGTTTTTCTTCACGTAGCCGGAGGCGCAGGCGCGAAGCAGCAATCCCGGCACGACGAGGATGAGGCTGAAGGCCAGGAACGCTGGCGTGGGGCGCGCGAGCCAGAGGTAGAATGCGGTGAAGATGAAACCGAGGGGGACGCGAATTCGCCGCGCAATGCGGTTCCAGGTCATACACGCACCTCGCGGAGCAGATCGAGCGCGGCCTCTGTGACGTCTGCCGCGGTGATGGTGAGCAGGCCGGCTTCGGGCTGGGGGCGGCGGGTGTGGTCGCGCACGCTTTCAGGATGGCGCAGCACGCGATTCGCGCAATGGAAGGGTCCGTTACGCGCGGGGTCGGTGGGCCCGTAGATGCC
>JASIAO010000035.1 GCA_030041955.1 Acidobacteriaceae bacterium
GCCCTTTCCGGAGTCGCAAAGGCTGGTGTGGATTGCACCACCTCCGCAGAAGTGCGGGCTCAGTTGCGCGACGTACTCCTCGGACGCGTATGAGGAGTTCGTGGCGCAGACGGCATCGTACCAGGGCGTGACGGGGTATGAGGCGTTCACAAATTCGGATAACTACCGGCTGACGGGGCGTGGCGAGCCGGTGCCCGCAACGGGGATCGAAGTGATCGGAAATTTCTTTCAGGTGCTGGGCGTCCAGCCGATGCTGGGGCGGCTGTTCCGGCCGGAGGAAACGCAGCTGAACGCGCACCCGGTGGCCCTGCTGGAATACGGGTACTGGAAGCGTCAGTTCGCTGGCGACAAGGGGATCGTAGGCAAAGAAATCGATCTGAACGGGCAGCCCACGACGGTGGTGGGAGTGCTGCCGGAGAGCTTCGATTTCGGGGCGGTGTTCGCGCCGGGGGAGCGCGTGGATCTGATCGTGCCGCTGAGTCTGGACCGGGAGCGGATGTGGGGCAACATCGTGACCATGATGGGGCGGATGGAGCCCGGGGTGACGCTGGGGCGGGCGCAGGCGGAAGCGAATCTGGTGGTGGGGAAGCTGTGCTGGAACGTGAAGTACCCGCAATCGTGCGGGCAGTATGCGGGCAAGGACGGCGGCGGGATGGAACTGCGCGGGCTGAAGGACTACGTAAGCGGCAGAATGCGGCGGTCGTTGATCGTGCTGTGGTCGGCGGTGGGGATGATTCTGCTGATTGCGTGCGTGAACCTGTCGAATCTGCTGCTGGCGCGGGCGGCAGCGCGGACGAAGGAGTTCGCCATGCGCAGCGCGCTGGGCGCGGGGCGGAGCCGGATTGTACGGCAACTGCTGACGGAGAGCCTGATGCTTTCCGCAGCGGGCGCGGCGCTGGGTCTGGGGATGGCGTGGGGGCTGGTGGCGTGGCTGGCGCATCAGGGGTCGCTGGCGCTGCCGCTGCTGAGCACGCTGCACATCGACGGCGAGGCGCTGGGCTGGACGGTGCTGATCGCGATTGTGGCGGCGCTGCTGTTTGGGCTGTTCCCAGGGCTGAGGATGGCGGGTGGGAATTTGCAGGAGTCGCTGAAGGATTCCGGACACGGGACAAGCATGGGACGGAAGCACGAAAGCGTGCGCGCGGCGCTGGTGATCGCGGAAGTGGGGCTGGCGTGCGTGCTGCTGGTGGGGGCGGGACTGTTGCTGCGCAGCTTTTTGAAGGTGCTGGACATCGACCTGGGATTTCAGCCCGATCACGCCGCGTCGATGCGCGTGGAGTATGACGATAGCGCGCCCACCTACGAGGCGCAGGTGGCGAAGCGGACGCAGATCTTTCAGACGATTCTCGCGCGGGTGACTGAGCTGCCGGGAGTGGAGGCGGACGGGATTGTGGATTTTCTGCCGCTGGGGCCAAACCGAGCGTGGGGTTCGCCCGAGCCGCAGGGAAAGACCTATCCGGAGGGGGCGCTACCGTCGCCACTGGTGTATGTGTGCACGCCGGGATATTTCCGGGCCATGGGGATGCGCGTGCACGGGCGCGATTTTACCTGGGCCGACGGGCCGAAGAGCCAGGCGGTGGTGCTGATTAACGCGGCGGCCGCGCGGGCGTACTGGCCGGGCGAGGATGCGGTGGGCCGGGTGCTGGTGAGCGGCAAGGCGCAGCTGCATGTGATCGGGGTGGTGGACGACGTGCACGCCTCCAGCGTGGAAGACGAAAAGGGCTGGCAGATTTACTACCCCGTGATGCAGCAGGGCCCGGACGATGCGAACCTCGTGATTCGATCGAGCGTGGAGCCGGCGGCGCTGGCGGCGAGCGTGCTGCGGGCGCTGCGGGAGCTGAACCCAAATCAGCCGGCGACGGAGTTTCGGCCGATCCGGACGATAGTGGACCGCGCGGTTTCGCCGCGGCGGTTCTTTGTGCTGCTGGTGGGGGTGTTTGCGGCGCTGGGGCTGTTGCTGGCGGCTCTGGGCATCTACGGCGTGATTGCGTACGGGATGACGCAGCAGACGCAGGAGATCGGGATTCGCATTGCGCTGGGGGCGAGCCGCACGCGCGTGCAAATGGGTGTGATGGGCAGGACGCTGGGCCTGGTGGCGGCGGGGCTGATGGTGGGCACGACAGCGTCGCTGGCGGTGGGGCGGCTGATTGCCTCGATGCTGTTCGGCACACAGCCGACGGATGCGGCGACCTATGCGGGGATGATGGTACTGCTGCTGGCGGTCGCGGGGCTGGCGGGCTATCTGCCGGCATGGCGGGCATCGCGGATCGATCCCATGGTGGCGCTGCGCAGCAACTGAGATCTTCTTGCTCGGCACGCGCCAGGGATTTCGGTTTGGGCAACAGGAGAAGTTCAGAAGACCGAGGTGCCGGACAGCGGGAAGAGGTTTCCCGGTGTGCGGTAAGGAGGAGTTCAACGAGCAGCGGACGGGTTTGTCGGCGCCGACGACGTTATTGGGCGTCGGTGACGTGCTCCAGCCAGTCGACGGTCTTGCCGTTGAGTTTTTCCTGGATGGCGATGTGGGTCATGGCGGTGGTGGGCGACGCGCCGTGCCAGTGTTTTTCGGCGGGAGCGAACCAGACGACGTCCCCGGGGCGGATTTCTTCGACAGGGCCGTCCCAGCGCTGCGCGCGGCCGATGCCGGAGGTGACGATCAGCGTCTGGCCAAGCGGGTGGGTGTGCCACGCGGTGCGCGCGCCTGGCTCGAAGGTGACGCTCGCGCCGACGGCGCGGGCGGGGTCGGGGGCGTCGAAGAGCGGATCGATGCGGACTGCGCCGGAGAAGTATTCGGCGGGGCCTGGGCGGGATGGCTGAGAGCCGCCGCGTTGGATGTTCATGGGAGCCTCCGGTCTTATTTTCGTCGAGAAGGCGGTGGGAGAACCCGACATCCAGCGTTCGGAGGGGACGCGAACAGCAACGCTGCGATTTGTACGCGGTCTCCTGAAGCGGGCAGAAAAACGATGCGATGGACGATACTGCCAACAGTACTGTTTTTCTCTCCAGGAAGGTGGCGATGATGGGACGGAAGGCATTGGCAGCTGCAGCTGTATGCGTTTGGCTCTCCACGATGGCGATGGCGCAGGCGCCGAACACGCTGACTCCCAAGGAAAAGCAGGAAGGCTGGCAACTGCTGTTCAACGGGCAAGACCTGAAAGGATGGCACTCGTACCTGGAGAACGGGACCGGCAGCGACTGGTCGGTGGTGGATGGGACGATCCAGCTGAAGAAGACGAATCAGGATCCGGCGGCCGACTATGCCGATTTGGTGACGGATGGGGAGTACACGAATTTCGATCTGAAGCTGGAATGGAAGGCACGGCCGTGCATCGACAGCGGGGTAATGTTTTACGTGCACGAGTCGCCGGAGTACAAGAACACGTACGACACGGGCGTGGAGATGCAGATCGCGGACCTGGCATGCACGGTTCCGGACAGCCGGGTGCTGAAGGAACGGTCGGGAGACATTTTCGACATGATTTCGGATCCGGTGGAGTGGGTGCGGCCGGCCGGGGAGTGGAATCAGTTCGAGATCATCGCGGACCAGGGGCATCTGCAGCTCTTCCAGAACGGGCACAAAGTGATCGATACGCAGTTGTGGGATGCGAACTGGGAGCAGTTGATCGCGGGAACCAAGTTTGCCCACTTTCCTGGATACAGCAAGTACCACACCGGACACATTTCGCTGCAGGGAACAGAGCCGAAGGGCGATCCCGGGGTGAAGCTGTGCTTCCGGAACATCATGATTCGACCGCTGTAGAGCGGGCTATTTCCGGCGATGCAGTGTGGTTTGACAGGGGTGTCTCTGTCCGGAGGGTGTGTTGGACACGAAATGGGCGCGGTGGAGCGTAACAGCGGTATGTGCGGCCGCGATTGTAGTGCCGGCGGGGTGGGCACAGCGGCAGCCGGAGCCCGCGGGGCTGGTGGTGAATGCGCTGCCGGCGGAACTGCAGCAAAAGATTGATGAGACGGCGCAGCAGGTTCTGAAGGAGACGGGGGTGCCGAGCGCGTCGGTGGCGATTGTGCGCGATGGGCAGATTGCCTACACGCACGCGTATGGGACCGCGCGGCTGGGTGCGGACGGGTCGGTGCATGGCGCGGGGGCAGTGGCCGCAACGCCGGCGATGCGGTACTCGATCGGATCGATCTCGAAGCAGTTCACGGCGACGGCGGTGCTGATGCTGGAGCAGCAGGGCAAGCTGAGCCTGAACGATCCCATCAGCAAGTGGCTTCCGGATCTGACGCGTGCGAATGAGGTGACGCTGCGGATGGTGCTGTCGCACACCTCGGGCTACCAGGATTACTGGCCGGAGGATTACGACATGCCGCCGATGCTGCAGCCGACGACGATCGAGCACATCCTGGATACGTGGGGGAAGAAACCGCTGGATTTCGATCCGGGGACGCGATGGCAGTACTCGAATACGAATTTTGTGATCGCGGGGCGGATTGTGGAGATGGTGAGCGGGGAGCCGCTGTGGCAGTTCCTGAAAGAGCACATCTTCACGCCGCTGGCGATGGAGCAGGTGTGGGACCAGGACACGACGAAGCTGACGGCTCCGGACGCCGAAGGGACGATGCGGTACGCGTTGGGGCCGCTGCGGCCGGCTCCGATTGAGGGCAGCGGGTGGATGTTTGCGGCGGGCGAGCTGGCGATGCCGGCGTACGACCTGGCGCAGTGGGATGTGAGTTTGATGGACCGGTCGCTGCTGGAGGCGAAATCGTACGACGAACTGGAGACGCCGGTGCTGCTGAAGGATGGTACGAACACGCACTATGGTCTGGGGGTGGACCTGAGCGCGATGCAGGGGCACGCATACGTGGCGCACTCGGGCGAAGTGTCAGGGTTCGTGGCGGAGAACATGGTCTTCCCGAAGGACAAGGCGGCGATTGCGGTGCTGACCAACGAGGACGCGAGCCGTGCGGCGGGGGAGATTGCGCGGGAAGTGGCGCCGCTGCTGCTGGGACTTTCGACCCAATCGCAGGCGGAGACGGAAAAGCAGGCTGAGCAGTTGTTTGAGAGCTTCCAGCAGGGGAAGATCGATCGCAGCCTGTTTACGCCGTGGTGCAATGCGTATTTCGACGCGACGGCGCTGGGGGATTTTCAATCGAGCCTGGCTCCGCTGGGCAAGCCGGAGCGGGTGGAGCAGACGAGCGAAGAGCTGCGCGGCGGGATGACGTTCCGGTCATTCCGGGTAACGTTCCCGAACAGCAGCCGCATCCTGACGATCACGACGTATACGGAGCCGGACGGGAAGCTGGAACAGTATCTGGTGATTCCCACCACCTAGCCGGTGGGGGCGGACGCGGGACTGGCCGTCCAGGCGGACGCGCTTGCGCGCCCGAGGTCAGGGACTCAGGCTACGGAGACCGGTGGTGTGCGTCGGAAGAAGCGGTTGGCGGAGGGGTGAAGGAGGACGAGGGCGATCAGGACGAAGAAGGCGGCGTGGATAGCGGTGGGCGCAATCCTGATGTGAGGCCAGGCGCTGAGCACGACGTGGAAGGCCATCCAGGCTAGAGCGAGCCAGCGCGCCCAGTTGTGACCCAGGAACAGGAAGATACCGATGACAATCGCCAGGGCTTCGGTGAGAAGGATCCATCCCCAGTCCGGCTGGCGAGTGGCGAAGTCATGGGAATGGCCGATGAGGGCGCCGACGCCCACCAGGATGTACAGGCAGGCGATGAGCGTGACGGCGAGCGGCCGCTGCTTCGAGGTCATGGCGTACAGGGTACAGCATGCAGGGTGCAGTTGGCGGCGGGCACGGCGCAGGCTCTTTCGCCACAAAGGCGACCGTGACCTTCCCTGCAGGAAACATTCTAATCGGTCGTCAACAGAAGCTCGAGAGGGCGCAGATTTCCTTGGTTTTCATAGAGATTAACGTGGCGTTCAAAATCGCACGGTAGGTTAGGGGAATTGTGGCCCTGCGCATCCAGGAACCCCGAGAACCGAGACCGGCCGACGCTGAGCCGATAGGCGGGATTGTGTCGGTGGGTGGCACGCAGCATTCCCCCGTTCGCCGCTTCTTGCAGAGCCGCGGAAGTTCGAGCTGGGCGGACCGGAGCTTCCGGTGGCTGATGGTGTCGTGCGCGCTCAGCATCTTCGCGATCGTGGCGCTGATTGCGACGGAGCTGGTGACGCAGTCCGAGCTCACCCTTCGTCAGTTCGGGTGGAAGTTTTTTGTAGGAAGCGCATGGAACCCGGTGAGTGGCAAGTTCGGGGCGCTGCCGTTCATCTACGGCACGTTAGTTTCGTCGCTGCTGTCGCTGGTGCTGGCGGTGCCGCTGGCGGTGGGCGTGGCGGTGTTCCTCACCGAGATGTGCCCGAAGGCGCTGCGTGGGATTCTTTCGTTCTTAACGGAACTGCTGGCGGCAATTCCGAGCGTGGTCTACGGACTATGGGCGATCTTTGTGCTGGTACCGCTGCTGCAGCACTACGTGGATCCGGTGCTGATCAGGCTGCTGGGATGGACGGGGCTGTTTGTGGCTCCGGACTTCGGGCTGGGCCTGTTCGCGGCCGGGGTGATTCTGGCGATTATGATCCTGCCGATTATTTCGTCGCTGACCCGGGAAGTGATGAGCGCGGTGCCGCATACGCAACGGGAAGCGGTGCTGGCGTTGGGAGCGACGCGATGGGAGATGATCCGGATGGGCGTGCTGCGGAACGCGCGCATCGGGATCGTGGGGTCAATCATTCTGGGGCTGGGCCGCGCGCTGGGCGAAACGATGGCGGTAGCGATGGTGATCGGGAGCAGCCCGACAATTACGAAATCACTGCTGGCGCCCGCTTACAGCATGGCGGCGGTGATCGCGAATGAGTTCGCCGAGGCGGTGAGCGACCTGCATCGGACGGCGCTGATCGAGATCGGGTTGGCGCTGTTTCTGGTGACGATTGTGGTGAATATTCTGGCGCGGCTGCTGGTCTGGGCGGTAACGCGCGGGACCCCCGCGAGGACGGCGTAAAGCCATGGCGAGCCAACTGCAGTCGAGCAGGATAAACCGGCGATGGCGGTGGTTTGCGAACCACATGGCCACGGTGCTGGCCGTCGGCGCGACAATCGCGGTGATTGCTCCGCTGGTAGCGATCTTTCTGGACCTGGTTTATAAGGGCGCGAGCTCGCTGAACTGGAATTTTTTTACGAAGACGCCGGCGCCGGTGGGCGAAATGGGCGGCGGGATGCTGAACGCGATCGTGGGCTCGGCGGTGCTGCTGGGAGTGGCCAGCGCGATGGGCGTGCCGGTGGGGATCGCGGCAGGGATTTATCTGTCGGAGTTCGGGCGCGGGACGAAGCTGTCGAACCTGGTGCGGTTCACGGCGGACGTGCTGAACGGAGTGCCGTCGATCGTGATGGGCATTTCGGTGTACGCGCTGATCGTGGCTCCGGAGAAGACCTTTTCGGCGTTTGCCGGCGGTGTGGCGCTGGGGATCATGATGATTCCGACGGTGGCGCGGACGACGGAGGAGATGCTGCTGATGGTCCCGCATCCGATCCGCGAGGCAGCGCTGGGGCTGGGGGTGCCGAACTGGCGGTCGGTGCTCTCGATCACGCTGAAGACGGCGCTGCCGGGAGTGATTACGGGATGCATGCTGGCGTTTGCGCGCGTGGCGGGCGAGACGGCGCCGCTGCTGTTCACGGCATTCGGGAATCCATTCGTGAGCACGGCGCTCAACCAGCCGATTGAGGCGCTGCCGCTGCAGATTTACGTGTACGCACTTTCCCCCTATGACGAGTGGCATCGGCTGGCGTGGGCGGGTTCGCTGGTGCTGATCGTGCTGATTGTGGTATCCGTGGCGCTGGTGCGGCTTGTGACGACGCGCGGGGTGCTGAAAGGGGCAAGCTAGGGATGGGTGTCGGCATCGAGGTGAACCTGCTGAACGCGTGGTACGGGGCGAATCACACGCTCGAGGACATTACGCTGCACATACCGGCCAATGAAGCGACGGCGCTGATCGGGCCCTCGGGGTGCGGGAAATCGACCTTCGTGCGCTGCCTGAACCGGATGCACGAGACCAACCCCATCGCCAAGGTGACGGGCGAAGTGAAGGTGGGTGGGGTGGACATCTACAGCGAGACGTCGGCGGTGGAAGTGCGGCGACGGATCGGGATGGTCTTCCAGCGGCCGAACCCGTTTCCGACCATGTCGATTTACGACAACGTGGCGTCGGGGCTGCGGCTGAACGGCTTCCGGGTGCGGCGGGTGCTGGACGAAGTAGTGGAGCGGTCGCTGAAGCACGCGGCGCTGTGGGAAGAAGTAAAGGACGATCTGAAGAAGAAGTCGGGGGCGAGCCTCTCGGGCGGGCAGCAGCAGCGGTTGTGCATTGCGCGAGCGCTGGCGGTGGATCCCGAGGTGCTTCTGATGGACGAACCGGCGTCTGCGCTGGATCCGGTGTCGACGGCGAAGATCGAGGATTTGATTTTCGAGTTGAAATCGCAGTACACGATCGTGATCGTGACGCATAACATGCAGCAGGCGGCGCGCGTGGCGGAGCGGACGGGGTTCTTTCTTAACGGAAAACTTATCGAATTCGATTCGACGCACAAAATATTTACAAATCCGAGCGACAAGCGGACGGAAGATTACATTACAGGCAGGTTCGGATAATGGTACGCATCCGCTTTCAACAAAACCTGGATGACCTGAAGGAAAAGCTGCTGGTGATGGCGGGCATGGCGGAGCAGGCGATCCAGCGGGCGGTGGAGGCATACCGCGTGCGCGACCTCTCGATCTGCGACCTGGTGGATCGCGGAGAGATGGCGATCAACCGGCTGGAGCGGGAGATCGACCAGATGGCGCTGGACCTGCTGGCAATGGAGCAGCCGATGGCCATCGACCTGCGGTTTATCCTGGCGGTGATCAAGATCAACGCTGACCTGGAGCGGGTGGGCGATTCGGCGCGCGCGATCAGCGATCGCGTGCGCGAGTTGCAGGCGTTCCCCGAGGCGGAGATGCCCATCGATATTCCGCGGACGGCGAACCTGGCGAGCGCGATGGTACGCAAGGCTCTGCAGGCGTTCATCGAGGGCGACGCGGAGGTAGCGGAATCGGTGCTGTCGATGGACGACAGCGTGGACAAGCTGAACGGCGCGGCCCACTACACGCTGCTGAACCTGATGAAGAAGGAGCCAGCCGTGGCGCCGCAGGCGCTGAACGCGCTGATGATTTCGCGGGCGCTGGAGCGCGTGGCCGACCACGCAACGAATATCGCGGAGGACGTGATCTTCTGGGTCCGGGGCGCCGACGTCCGGCATCACATGGGGGCCGCAGCCGGGAACAGCAAGGCAGACGGGAAGTAAGTCAGACGGCGCGCAGGTCGGTCCGGAGGAAACCGGATCCTTTGAAAAGCAGCGGAGTTCCGATGGCCTGGCCTGGAGGCAGGGGAACGATCGCCAAAGTTCAGGGTTGTTCGTCCGGCCACCAGTCAAGGGTGGAGAGCGCCGGGTAGTAGAGGCCGAGGCGCAGCACAGTCTGCGGTCCGTGGAGGGCGCGCAGCGACTCAGCGTAGGCGCGCAACTGGGGCGCGTAGAGCGCGCGCTCGGCGCGGAGGAAGGCATCGCGGTCGGATTGCGGCGCGGCGGTGGTCTTGTAGTCGATGACCCAGAGGCAGTCTGAGCCCTCAGCAAGCGGCTCCGGGCCGGCGCGGAAGACGCGGTCGGCGCGGAGGGTGCGCAGGCGCGAACCGGATTCTCCGGGGAGCCATCCGGTCCAGGCAACTTCAGACTGAGCATCGGGGTGCGCGGCCAGGATCCACTGACATACGGGATCGGCGACGCAGCCGAGCAGCATATTTGTCACAGCGGCCGTTGCAGACTTGAGAGAGTCCTCGCCCAGCGCGGCGGCGCGGAGCAGAGAGACGGCGCGGGCACGAAGCTGCGAGGCCCCGAGTCGAAGCAGGGAGGGCCCCAGACGCTGCAGCAGGGCGTGCACGGCGGACCCGATAGCGCGTCCCTGGCGCGGACCCTGAGGACGGCGGAATTCCTGCGCCCCGGCCTGAGCGGAGAGAATTGGAACCGTGACGGTGACATTTACGGCGGATGGGCGCGCTTCGGCCGAGAAAGAGAGACGGCGCAGCCCGGCGGGAAGGGGCGTTTCGGCGACGGCGGCGACTTCTTCGAGAACGCCGGGTGCCGAGGGGAAGGTTAAGACGCGGGGCGGTGCGGGCCGCTGATCGGGCTGTTGTTCGAGGAGGATCTCGAAATTGGCGTGCAGAGCGGGCCATGCGGTCTGGAGGAGGCTCGATTTCTCGGGCCTGATGCCGGAATCGGAAGCGACGGCGGTACCGAGAAGATGCAGTTCGGTGCGGGCGCGGGTGCAGGCGACGTAAAAGAGGCGCTTGCGCTCCTCATCGAAGCGGACGCGGCGCTGACGGCGCACCCACTGGAAGAGCGGGTCGGTCTCCTCTCCCTTGAGGCCGATGGGGGCGACAAGAAATTCGGTTCCGCTGGGAGAGACAGGACTGACGCGCTCCAGAGAGCAGACGAGCGGGTGCGGATCGCCGGCAGAGGGCCGATCGAGACCGGGGACGATGACCACATCGAAGCCGAGACCCTTGGCCTTGTGGATGGTCATGAGCTGGATGCCGCAGCGCTCGCTGACGGTGGGATCGGGCTCGGCGAAAAGGCGGTGCAACTCGGCCTCGAAGGCGGCGGTGGTGGGCGCGAGGCCGTCGGGCGTGACGGTGTCGAGCAGCGAGAAGAAGATCTGCGCATTCTCGAAGCCGGTGGTGTCGACGCAGGATGGGCCGCCGAGAGTGCGCCAGGTGCGCTCGATCCACGAGGAGAATGAGGGCGACTCAGACTGACGCCAGCGGAGATCGCGAGCGCGGCGGAGGATTTCCGCTGTGCGGGCGAGGCGGCGTTGGCCGTCGGAGGAAAGCGACGGGAGATTGCGCTCGATGAGATCGAGGACGGTGAGGGACTTCGAGGCAATGTCGTCGGAACCGGTGAGGCGATGGAGGTCGGCGAGTGTGAGGCCGCACCACGGAGCGCGGAGGACGGCGAGCCACGCGATGCGGTCCATGGGGTGAAGCAGGGCTCGGGTGAGCGAGAGGAGGTCGAGAAGCTCCTGACGGTCAGAGAGGTGGTCGATTTCGACGGCGCGGAACGGGATGCGGCGATCGCGCAACAGAGGCAGAAGCTCGGCGAGATGCGGACGCGCACGAACCAGGACGGCGACGCGGTATTCGGAGTTCGCGGCCCTGGCGCGCTCGATGCGGGGCAGATGCCGTTCGAGGATGCGCAGGATCTTGTGGGCCTCGTAGCGGCGGGCTTCGCGGATTTCTTCCTGTGTGGGGCGGTGGTCGGCGGAGCCGACGATCCGGGGGTGGACGTGGAGGGCCGGCTCGGCGGGCGCCGGCGTTGAAGCGATTGCGGGGGCGAAGGGAACGGAGGCCGCGCCGGGCGGGACCGGTTCGGCGCAGATGTCGTGGAAGAACTGGTTGAGCGGCGCGGTGAGTCCGGCGTGGGAGCGGAAGTTGACCGAGAGCTGCACAGGCTCGCAGCGATGGCGCTGCTCGAGGTCCTCGCCGGCAAGGCCGATGCCGTGGTCGCGCACGTGCGTAAACAGCTCGACCTCGGCCTGGCGAAACATGTAGATGGACTGCATGGGGTCGCCGACGAGGAAGCAGGTGCGGCCGTCGCCGGGATCCCACGCGGAGACGAGCTGCGAGACGAGTTCGTGTTGGCGGCGAGAGGTGTCCTGGAACTCGTCGACGAGGAGATGGCGGACATTGCTGCCGAGATCGAGGACGCGCTCGGGGCTTTCCCTGAGGACCTGGAGTGCGGCGAGGGAAATCTCAGTGAAGTCGACCTCGTTCCGTTCGGCGAAGACGACGCGCAACTCGGCGATGGCGTGGCGGAGGACGGTGCAGATGTGGCGGAGAGTGGTCCACTGCGCCGCGCTGTAGGAGGAGGGCGGGAGATCGCGGACGGCGGCGAGGCTGGCGAGGAGCTGCGGCATCTGGCGGAGACGGCCGAGCAGGAAGGTCATGGCGTCCTTACGCTGCTTTGCGTCTCGGCTGGTGCGCTCCGCGGGGAAGCCGTGGCGCTTGTCGACGGTTTTGCGCCATTCGTTTTCCTCGGTGAGGAGGAGACCGCAGATGCACTTCCAGTGATCGACAGGCATGGAGGGCGAGATTGCGTTGACGCCGGCGAGCAGCGC
>JASIAO010000320.1 GCA_030041955.1 Acidobacteriaceae bacterium
GCTGCATCACTTTGTCGATGTCAAAGTTCGTGGCAACAACGTCATCGAGCGGCTGTATGCGATGTACATGCCAGCACCATTCCTTTCCATTCTTGTCGAGGACTGCATAGCCAAAGGCAAGGACTATAACGACGGAGGCCCGCGCTACAACACCAACTACATCATGGGGGTGGGTCCTGCCACTTGCGCGGACAGCCTCGCTGCGATCAAATACCACGTCTTTGATCGCAGGGACCTCACGATGGGCGAGTTGCTCGAAGCGGTCGCTCATAACTTTGAAGGGCACGAAAAAACACGCCTGCTGTTGTGGAACAAAACACCAAAATTCGGCAACGACGACGATTATGCCGACGCCGTCCTGCAGGATGTCTTCAATGCTTATTTCGATGAAGTGAATGGGCGCCGGAACACCAAAGGCGGCTACTACCGCGTGAATTACCTTTCAACAACCTGCCACGTGTATTTCGGATCGATGACTGGAGCTACGCCGGACGGGCGCAAGGCCCTGGAGCCTCTCTCCGACGGGATTTCTCCGGTGCAGGGTGCCGACCAGAACGGGCCTACGGCGGTCATCAAGTCAGCGGCGAAGTTCGATCACCTGCGAACCGGTGGAACCCTGTTGAACCAGAAATTCGCGCCAAACTTGCTGAAAGGGGACGAGGGGCTCAACAAGATCGCCCAACTGGTCCGCTCCTACTTTCGGCTGGATGGCCACCATATCCAATTTAACGTAGTCACTGCTGCGACGCTGCGAGCGGCACAGGCGGAGCCGGAAAAGTATCGCGACCTGATCGTGCGGGTCGCTGGCTACAGCGATTACTTCTGCGATCTCACCCGCGCGCTACAGGACGAAATCATTGCCCGCACCGAACACGAGTCATTCGCTGCCGCGACAGCGGAGACGGTCACGGTCTGAGACATGTGCAACTCTTATTCGAACAAACACGACCAACACCAACCGCGGCGCAGCAAGTATACTTATGCCCGAATCCGGCGCGCCGCAGCATTGCCCGGGCGCTCCTTTGGGAACCCTGGTGTGGGTGCCTAACGCCAGGTAATCCACGAACATGTGGCGGCCAGAGCGATCGGCGGCAAGCATTGCCTGCAGGCCTGCCGACGCCGCAGAGGCTCTCAGCGCACAAGTCCTGCGAGTTGTTCCGAACATTCCCGACGGCATTGCTCACTTTCCATGCCTTCATTTGGTCGGCGTCGTATGGCCGGAGAAGATCGATTGGCAGCCGCGCAGGATTGGCAGCAGCCATCCATTTTTCGCAGTCCTTCGGGGCGAGGATCAGGGTTTTGGCGGACTCTGCCGAGATTGTGGCACAGCGTGTATCCTCGAATCCGGTGAAGAAGCGAAGACGACCTCGGGCGCAACCTTTCGGGCGCCTGGCGTCCCGCAATCCAACGGGAGGAACTATGGTCCGCAAGGCGCTCGTCGCAGTCACTCTCGCCGCTACGCTTTCCCTTCCTGCTTTTGCTCACGCGCAGGACGCCGGCCCATACAAGGTTCTCCGCATTCAGCTCGTGGGTGGCGAAGGCGGATTCGATTATGTAACGGCAGACCCCGATGGTCGCAATTTGTATGTTGCGCGCTCCGGGCCCGCCGGCCACATCGGCGTCTTCAATCTCGATACGCTCGCACAGGTCGGCGATATCCCGAACACGAGCGCACATGGCGGGGCGGTCGACACACATACAGGGCACGGTTTCGCCACTTCAAACCCTGTGACGATGTTTGACGGGAAAACCTTCGCCATCCTGAAGAGGATCGATGTCCAGGGACATCCGGACGGTTATCTGAACGACCCCTGGAATCACCACTTTTACGTCCTGAGTCACGCGGAGCCTAATATCACCGTCCTCGATGACAGGGATGGCTCAATCCTCGGCACCATTAATATTGGAGGCGCACCCGAGGAGGCTGCCACCGACAGCCATGGCAAGATCTACGTCGATGTCGTAGACAAAGCCGCTATCGCGGTGATTGACGCCAGCACGATGAAGATGATCGGCCGGTACGATGTATCGAGCAAGGGAAGCGAATGCGCAGGCCTGGCTCTGGACGTAAAAAACAACATCCTGTTTGCCGCCTGCCGCGCGAACCAAAACATGGTCATTCTTTCCGCGACCGACGGCCACATCATCACAGATTTGCCCATCGGGAACGGGTGCGATGGCGTGACCTTCAACCCGGAGACGATGGAAGCCTTCAGTTCGCAGGGCGACGGCACTCTGACTGTCATCAAGGAGAATTCACCCACCGACTTCGCCGTGGAGCAGACGGTTCCCACGCCGATGCGGGCGAAGACCATCACTCTCGACACCAAAACCGGGCATCTGTTCCTGATCACCGCGGAATATGGGCCGGTCGCGCCCGCATCGCCTCAGGCTCCGCCTCCGCCGCCGGGCATGCCTGCCTGGATGCGTGGCCCCCGGCCGCCGATGATCCCAGGATCATTTCAGATCCTGGAGGTCGGCAAATGACACTCTGAGACCTGCGGGCACTGATTCGGCCCGCATGACGGCCGCGATGATCTCCAGGATAACGTGTTAATTTGAATGTTCGATTTCTTCACCCCCGTATCTCTGTCAGGAGCCTGTCTATGGATTTGCGCCGCGGACGGTCTTTATCTGTTGTCACGCTGAGTCTGGCAGCTTTCTTCTCGCTCTCTCTCACCGCGCAGCAGCCCGCATCCGGCGGACAATATCCCGAGAGTCTGCTCCAGGGCCTGCACTGGCGCGACGTAGGTCCCATGCGGGGCGGACGTTCGTTCGGCGTCGCCGGTGTCCCCAGCGAGCCCGACACCTTCTATTTCGGATCGGTGGGCGGAGGTGTATGGAAGACCGAGAACGCGGGGCGCACATGGACGCCGATCTCTGACCAGGGGATTCCGATCGGCTCCATCGGCGCGGTCGCCGTGGCTCCTTCCGATCCGAACATCGTTTATGTCGGCACCGGCGAGCCGGACATCCGCAGCCAGCATTCCTATGGCATCGGCATTTTCAGGTCGACCGACGCCGGCAAGACGTGGACTCACATCGGCCTCGAGAAGACAAGCCAGATCGGGCGTATCGTCGTCGATCCGGCGAATTCGAATCGCGTCTATGTGGCAGCGCTGGGTCACGTCTACGATCCGAACCCGGAGCGCGGCGTTTATCGTTCGACCGATGGCGGCGCGCACTGGAAGAAGGTTCTCTTCAATGCGTCCGACCTGGACGATGTGGGCGCGATCGATATTGCCATCGACCCCAAAGATCCGAAAGTCCTGTATGCATCGCTGTGGGCGACGCGCAGGCCACCATGGGCGGTGTATGCGCCTTCGTACATGCCAGGCAGCGGTCTCTACAAATCCACCGACGGCGGAGATCACTGGAAGCAGCTGACCGGCGGTCTGCCGGACGACCAGTTTGTGGGCAAGATCGGGATAGCGGTCTCCCCCAGTAATCCGAACCGCCTGTGGGCTGTGGTCGACGACCTGGGCGCGAGCGTTGCGCCTCCGCTGCGTTTCTCGCCGGAGGCGCCGAAGACGCCGGCTCCCACACCGAAGGGTGGAGTGTACATTTCGGATGACGCAGGGGCGACCTGGAGGCTGGTCAATTCCGAGACGCGCCTGTGGGGACGCGGCTGGTATTTCGAATCGGTAACCGTCGATCCCGACAATCCGGACAAGGCTTATGTAATCAACACTGCGACGTATGTGACGACAGATGCGGGCAGAACGTGGACGCCAATCAAGGGCGCCCCGGGAGGCGACGACTACCACCAGCTGTGGGTGAATCCGCGGGACGGCAATCGCATGGTGCTGAGCAGCGATCAGGGCACCGTCGTGAGTGTGGATGGCGGCACGACCTGGAGCACCTGGTATAACCAGCCAACGGCGGAGATTTATCACGTCGCTGCAGACAATCAGTTTCCCTATTGGCTCTATGGAGCGCAGCAGGACAGCGGCGCGGTGCGCGTGAGCACGTGGTCGCGCGAAGGCATTCTGGACTTTCGCAACTGGGAGCCTGCGTGTCTGGCCGGGGAGAGTGACACGGTCGTGCCCGATCCCACCGAGCCCAATATTCTCTATGGCGGGGGGGCCGGACGATGCAACCAGGCGCTGAATGTCCAGGCTTCGCTGGGCGGCACGCTGCCGCCGCCGGACCCAAACGACCCCGACCGCAAGACCTGGACGCTGCCCGAGGTGTTCTCCCCGGCCGATGGAGCGCTCTACTATTCGAACCAGTTTGTCTTTCGCACCCGCGATCGCGGCAAGACCTGGGAAAAAATCAGCCCCGATCTGACGCGGTTGAATCCGCCGGTACCGGCGAACCTGGACCCGGTGACCGCGAAAGATATCGATGAGGCGATGACCAATCGCTTCGGCGTCGTGTACACCATCAGCCCATCGCCGCTGAGCGCGACCACGGTGTGGGTGGGCACCGACGATGGCCTGATCCAGGTGACCCGCGACGACGGCAGGACGTGGACCGACGTGACCCCGGCGGCGATGACGCCGTGGAGCAAAGTCTCGCAGATCGAGGCAGGACACTTCGATCTGGATACCGCGTATGCCTCGGTGGATCGCCATCGTCTCGCCGACGACAAGCCGTATATTTATCGGACGCATGATGGCGGCAGGACGTGGCAGAACGTCGTCAACGGAATTCCGGATGGCGCGTACGTCAACTCCGTGAAGGAAGATCCCGTGACGAAAGGCCTGCTGTACGCAGCGACGGAACTGCGCGTCTACGTCTCCTTTGACGACGGCGATCGCTGGCAGCCCTTGCAGAACAACATGCCGGTCACCTCGGTGCGCGACATTATTGTGCACGGCGACGATTTGGATATAGCCACGCATGGACGCGGCTTCTGGGTAATGGATCAGATGAGCGCGCTGCGCGAGATTGCTGCGGAAGGCGGACAGATTGTCGAGGCAAGCGCGTATTTGTTCAAGCCGGGCGATGCGCTGGCGGTTCCGGCCATCGGACAGGACGGCACGCCGCTGCCGCACGAAGAGCCGACAGAGATGAATCCGCCATCGGGCGTGCTGGCTTACTACTGGCTTAGAACCGCACCCACACAGCCGCTGAAGATCGAACTGGTAGACAGCGCGGGACACGTGCGTGCCTGCGGGGCGAGCGACACTGTAGTGCCGCCCGTGGATACGGAGAAGATCAACGTCCAGGCAATCTGGGAGGCTCCTGCGCAGCTTCCACCCTCCGCGCAGCCGGGAATGCACCGGTACGCGCTCGATCTCGCCCAGCCGCGCTTCTTCGGTCCGGCGCCGGCAGAGCATGCGCACGACGCGTGCTCGCCGCCTGCGGGGACGGAACAGCCGGCGGCGCGTCCTGCGCGGCCCGGGCGCCGTGGCCCGGTGGCGCTGCCGCCGGGTGACTATACGGTGCGTTTGACCGTGGATGGCCAGACCTACACGCGGCCCGTCACGGTGAAGCCGGATCCGCGAGGGTCCGGCCTCGACAACGCCACGCCCGGCGCCAGCACGACGGAGTGAGATCTACTTTTGAGGCGCTTGAATTTGCCCGCGCTTACTTGCTGGTCGGCTCTCCCTATTCTGGCGATTCAACTGTGCTGACGGGGGCAAGCCCGGCTGCGAGAGCGGCTTTATCGAGCGCCGCAAGATCGCTGGCCTGGATCGTTCTCCAGCGGGCAAGCTGAACGTCCAGTTCCCGCAAGAGTTCCTGAAAACGCTCATAGGCCTGCGGCAGCGGCCGCGTGTCGGCGCTGTCGACAAAATGCTGCAGGGTGATGAACTGGGTGCGCAGCCTGACCGGATAGTTATGGGCATCTTCCGGCGCCAGGATCTCAGGCTGGTAGAGAGCATCTTCTATATCGGATAAGCGGCCGTCTATGGTGGCGGCTGTCGCGGCAACCGATGAACCCTGCGCGGATTTCTCCAGGACGGCTGTGCGTTTTCTCACCGCCTCAATCTGGTTAATTGTCGTATCCAGGACGTTGAGGCTGTCGCGCAATTTCAGCCCGAGTTCCATCTGCTTCGCCAGATCCGCTTCGGTGGTCTTCACCAGCGGATCCATCTTCACATCGAGCGGCTGGGTCATCGTTTTGTCGTTCACAGTGAGACGAAGCTGGTAAGTTCCCGGCAAAACGTAAGGACCGATGGCCATACCTCCGTACGCAGGATGAGGACCTGTCGCCAGCAGCGCCGGCGGCGCGTACCGAAGATCCCAAACGTAGCGATTGAATCCGGCTTTTGCGGGGAGAGGATCCTGATCGACCTCGCGGTCGCGCCCTTCGCCAGGAATCTCCGGAGCTTTCGCGGCATGGCTGCTGAAGTGGCGGACCGTTTTGCCCTGGCTGTCCAGGATGTCCAGCGTAACTTCGCCCTTCGGCGCAGCCCGGAAGTAGTAGTCGATGATGGCGCCATCGGGAGGATTCTGTGCCACCGGCCCTCCATCCGTATTGCCCAGACCCACATCGCGGCGAACGCGCCAGACGGCGGCCGGTTTGAAAAGAAACGCGTCTGACTTCGATACGTTCTGGTTCAACTGACGCAGCGGCGTGATGTCGTCCAGAATCCAGAAGGCTCTGCCATGGGTAGCAACGGCAAGATCGTCGCCGTGAACGATAAGGTCGCGCACCGATGCCACCGGCAGGTTCATCTGTAGCGGCTGCCATTGCGCTCCATCGTTGAACGAGACAAAGACGCCGGTTTCCGATCCCGCAAAGAGCAGCCCGCGGCGAACCGGATCTTCAGCAACCACGCGCAGGAACGAGCCGTCGGGTATGCCCGTCACAATCGAGGTCCAGGTCTTGCCGTAATCTTCCGACTTCCAGGCATACGGTTTCAGGTCGTCGCTCTTAAAGCGATTCACGGCGATGTACACGCCGCCGGCCACGTGCGGAGAGGGTTCGACCATGCTGACCTTGCTCCACGCGGGCAGGCCCTTCGGCGTCACGTTCGCCCAATGGCCGCCGCCGTCGTGCGTGACCCACACCAGCCCGTCGTCCGTGCCGACCCAGATGAGGCCCTTCTGCAAAGGCGACTCAGCCACCGAATAGATCACGTCGTAGATCTCGATCGTGGCGTTGTCTCCGCTGATCGGGCCGCCCGATCGCTGCTGCTTGCTCTTGTCGTTGCGCGTCAGATCCGGACTGATGATCCTCCAATGCTGACCGTCATCCGTCGACTCGAACAGCACATTCGAGCCGTGATAGAGGGTATGCCGGTCGAACGGAGACAGAGCTACCGGTTCCTCCCAGTTGAAGCGGTACTTATCCGCCTCTGCTCCCCAGCCATCGACGGAGGCCGGCCACTCCGATACATCCTGGTCCTGGCCGGTCTTTCTGTCGAAGCGGCGGATGTAGGAGACTTCCTTGTCCGTGCCGTAGGTGATGTCCGGATCGACCGGGTCCACGGCAATCGAAGCGCTCTCACCGCCCGCCACCGAAAAGTAATCGGCCGAGGAAATGTCGTGATGACGCGTGCGTGTGGAGATACCCACAGTGGAGTTATCCTGCTGTGCGCCGTAGATGTGGTAGTCAAATAAGTTATCGGCTGTAATGTGATAGAACTGCGCGGTCGGCTGATTGTAGATAGAACTCCACGTCTTGCCGTAGTTATTAGAAATCGTCGCGCCGCCGTCGTTGCCGACGATCATCCGGCTGGAGTTATTCGGATCGATCCAGAGCGCGTGGTTGTCTCCGTGCGGTACCGATGCGACTCGTGCCAGAGTTTTGCCTGCATCCGTGGAGCGGTAAACGCCAAGATTCTCCACGTAGACGGTGTCCGGCTTCAGCGGATCGGCCCACACATGCGTGAAGTACCAGGGACGCTGCATGAAATAGTGCTGGTTGTTCACCAGTTGCCAGCTCTGGCCGCCATCGTCGGAGCGGTAAAGACCTTTCTTTTCGCCCAGTGCTTCCACCAGCGCATAAACACGGTTCGCGTTCGCTGCGGAAACAGCTACGCCAATCTTGCCGAGAATCCCCGTCGGCCATCCCGGGCCGCCAATTTTCTGCCAGCTGTCGCCGCCGTCAGTGGACTTATACAGTCCATCGTCGGGCGAACCTCCGCTGGTCATGTGCCATGGCGTTCGCTGGAAAGTCCAAAGGCTGGCGTAGAGCACCTGAGTGTTGTTGCCGTCGAAAATCAGATCCGCAGCCCCGGTCGTATCGTTCTTATAGAGAACTTTCTGCCAGGTCTTCCCGCCATCGAGGGAGCGGAAGACTCCGCGCTCCTCATTCGGACCGTAGACGTGACCGAGAGCCGCGACGAAAACACGATTGGGATCGTGCGGATCGACAAGGATCTTGCCAATGCGCCGCGTATCGTCGAGTCCGAGATGAACCCAGGTCTTGCCCGCGTCAGTGGATTTGTAAACACCATCTCCATAGGAAGAATCGCCGCGCGGGCAGGCCTCGCCGGTGCCTGCATATGCGATGTCCGGGTTCGAGTAAGAAATTGCAACTGCGCCGATGGCTGCGACCGGCTCGTGATCCCAGAGTGGATTCCACGTCTGGCCGGCATCTGTTGTCTTCCAGACGCCTCCTCCCACGTTGCCCATGTAATACGTGAGGGGATCGTTCGGAATGCCGGTGACGGATTCCACGCGGCCTCCCCGGAAGGGACCGATAAGCCGCCATTTCATCCCGTCGTACAGATTGCTGCTGTAGGCCGCGGACTGTGCCAGGGCGCGTACCCCGTCCAGGGCTATTCCGACTGTTACCAGCGAGAAAACGGCGCCGGCAACCACCAACTTTCGAGCGGACATTGGGATTTCCTTTCCCACGACTTCCAGCTGAAGGATTTCTCTTCCGTGAGATTGTGCCTGAATCGCGCCGAAAAATGCCATGGGTTTCGTTCTGAAGCCATGGCTGCGGGTGCTGACGGGCGCAGAATAATCCGGTAAAGTTCACTACTGCGGTAAAGACCGCCCATGTTCTCGCGTGATCATACCCGAGGACTTCACATCCCAGGAGGCCGAATCAGCTATGAAGAGAACAGGTCGTCCACTGTGCACCCGCGCGGCGATGTATCTTCCAATCCTCGCCGTCCTCTCCTGTCTTCTGTCAGCGAAGGCATGGGCCCAGGAGGATTCTCCCGCCGGCCAGGCGCCCGAGCAGACTCCTTATACAGCCCCGCTCGACGGGCGCGTTCGTGGACAGGTGCAGCCGGAACTCATCGAAGCGGGAACCGTGATCGATGGCAAGGGCAACGTGCTTCACAACACGCGGATTCTCCTCGAAAAAGGCAGGATCGTCAGCGTTGGCCCAACGGTTAGCGCGCCGAGGGACGCTGTTGTCTATGACCTAAGCCACGCGACCGTACTGCCCGGGCTCATCGACGTTCACGTTCACATCACCTACAACTTCGGCGTCACCGGCCGTTACGACGACACCAGAGAAACGCCCGAACAGCGCGATCTGATCTATGAGCGCTCGCTTTGGGAAATGCTCATGGGCGGGTTCACGACCGTGCAGAGCGTGGGCGCGCCGGAGGACGCGACCCTTCGCGACTTCGTTGAACGCGGCTGGATTCCCGGTCCGCGCATTCTCACCGCTTACGAGCCCATCTTCGGCTCGCCGCAGGTTGGATCCGATGACGTCCTGCGTGCCAAAACCATCCTCCTGCAGTATGAGCACGCCGATCTGGTCAAGATATTCGCGTCTCAGAGCATTCGCGATGGCGCCGGCGAGACCCTGACCCTGGATCAGCTGCAGGCGATCTGCGGTGAGGCCAGGAAGCTGGGAATGCGGACCCTCGTTCACGCTTATCGAGGCTCCGTGCGTAACGCCACGCTGGCCGGCTGCACCGAAGTCGAGCACGGCACCTATGCCACCCAGGATGATTTGAACCTGATGGCTGAGAAAGGGACATATTTTGACCCGCAGGTTGGCCTGGTCATCCAGAACTATCTTTCCCACATCCCGCAGTTCAATGGTGCTGGAAATCTGAACGCCCAGGGGTTTGAATACATGCGCCGGGCTCTTTCCGTGAACGAAAAGCTTTTTCAGGATGCGATCCACACACCCGGCCTCAAAGTGGTGATGGGCACCGATGCGGTAGCCGGCGCCCATGGTCGTCAGGTGGAAGAGATCATTGCCCGTATCGGACTCGGGCAATCTCCCATGGACGCCCTGATCTCTGCCACGTCGCTCAACGCCGAATCGCTCCGCATGAGCAACGAAATCGGAAGCATCGCTCCTGGACAGCAAGCGGATATTATTGCGGTCGACGGCGACCCGCTCACGGATCCGGCAACCCTGCGCAACATTGCCTTCGTGATGAAAGGCGGTGTGGTCTACAAAGACATGATCTCCGCCGCCGCCGCCACGCATTGATCGGTTCTGGACGGGAGCTTCCCACCTGCTCGCTTTGCGGCGGGACAATGCGGGCATTCACTGCCATCCACAACTGGACATTTCTGTTTTGACCGAAGCAAGTTCATCTGGCTATGGTCTGCAATTTCTTTCCGCCGCAAGCTGGAATCGGTGAACTATGCAGAGGAGCAGACTTGCATCGAATCTCGGCATTTACGCGTACGCCGCTGGCGCCATCTTCCTCGGCCTTCTGGGCCTGGTCTCGGGTGATTTCGCGACTACATGGCAGCGCGTCGACCCCAACCTGCCCTTCCGGGAGCTTCTCGCCTGTTTCACCGCCTGCATCGAGTTCGCGGCCGGACTCGTACTTCTCTGGGTCCGGACCGGTCGCGCCGGCGCATGCACGCTCACCCTCGTCTACTCCGTCTTCGCGCTTGCCTGGGTGCCTAAAATCCTCGGGAACCTGCGCAACTTCGATGCCATCGGCAACTTCTTTGAGCAGTTCTCGCTCATCGTCGCCGGAGCCGTCCTCTTCGCATCATTCTCGCCGGCCGGCTCGCCCCTCTCGCGCCGTGAGTCTCTCTTCGCCCGACTCTACGCCCTCTCCGCGATCTCCTTCGGTATCGGCCACATCTGCTACATGCCCGGTTTGTTGACCTGGATCCCGAAGTGGATCCCGCCGTCGCAGGTGTTCTGGGCCTACACGACGACCATCGGCTTCTTCCTCGCGGCCGCAGCCATCCTCTCAGGCATCATGGCACCGCTTGCCTCGCGCCTGCTCACCGCTGAGATCGTCGGCTTCGAAATTCTGGTCTGGATTCCTAAGCTCCTCGCTGGCCCCCAAGACCATTCCAACTGGGCCGGTAATGCCATCTGTGTCGCTCTCGCCGGCGCGGCATGGGTCGTCTCCGACTCCATCTGCCGGGCCGCCAGATGCGAGCCCGCCCCCACAGAATCCGCCACCGAGATCAGCGCCCACGCCTGAATCAGAACTGCCCAAAATCTTCGAAGCCAGGGTCGTGAGGCATGGCCCGAAGTGTATACCGGGAAGCATGGAATCGCCGCATTACGGGGGTGCAGTTCCCAGTCCATCCGGAATCGGATCCTCACTGGAAGTTTCCATTCCCCGTGAAATGGATCTCGCAGGCCGGCTGATGAGGTCGGCGACCGAGGAAGAGGTAACGGTCAAGACAAAGAAGGGCTATCGCGCCGTCAACATCGAGCCGCCACTGGTAGAGCCGTCGAAGGCGCATCTGGACGGCAGACGTAGCGGGCACGTATTTCAGTCCCGCAACGGAAAAGTAAAAGCTCGGCACTCATGGTGACCGTCAGCCAATGGCTGCCCGAGCTTCAACCGCACTAATGGAGCAGCCACGTAAGGTTGTCATTATCCCAATCAAGAATGAAGGCAATCGTGAAGGCGGCGGACCAGCCGAAGCCCTTTGCCCCGTAGCCCGTGCCGTCGCTGGAGTCGTAGTATTCCCGGATAGAAGGATCTCGTGCTATCCATCCGAGCAGCCGGGAGCGCATGGCCTCGGCAGTGTTCGCATAGCCGTACTGTTCGAGTCCTTTTAACGCAAAGAAAGAAGTATTCAGCCACGCGGATCCCCGCCAGTAGCCGTGGCTCTCAAAGCCCGGTGTATCGTAAGCTGCAGTGGGCATGCCGGGAAAGAACTTGTGCGGATCTGCGGCCATTGCGGCGACCCGGGCAGCCCGCTCAGGCGTGGCGATTCCAGCAAACAAGGGCATGAATCCAGCGGGTGAGAGCGCGGGGCCGTCTCTTCCGGTCGTGCGGTCCCGATCCACATAGAATCCGAGCTTGCTGTCCCAGAGCTTCTTGTTGATCCGGTCAGCCAGTTGATCGGCCGCCTCCGTCCACCTGGTTCTGTCCCCCTGCAAACCCAGCCGCCGGCAATATAGGCCATGGCGCGATAGTGCATGACCATATAGCAGTTCAGGTCGATGGCCCACAGGCGATGATTGTTACTGCGAGCCTTTCGATAACCATCGTCCCAGCGAATGGAGTTATCCCAGCCGGAGTCATAGCCGATATCCGATCCGGCGTAATAAAACAATCCATCCGTTGCGCCGCCGCGATTGTTCAGCCAGAAATCGCCAAGCCGCATCAGCTTCGGGTAGATATCCCGAAGAAATTCGGTGTTGGGGGAGCGCCGATCCACCACCGCAATAGCCCAGGCCATGACCGGAGGCTTAGTATTGCTTGTGACCATGGTGCCATTGGCATAGATCACATCGGGGAGCTCGCCATTCGGGAGCTGGTGGCTGAAGAGAATGTCGAACTGCTCGCGGGCCAGGCCGGGATCCCAATGCGAGAGGGCGATGGCGTGGAAGGCTGAATCCCAGTTCCAGATGCCTGGATAGCTGCCGCGCGAGGGCTCCACGCCGCGATACGGCTTCCACGCGGACGCAGAGACGATGTTGCCGAGAAGAGTGGCCTGCGCTTGCCTGTTGAGCTGAGCCTGCTGGGGAGACAGGTGCGCGATCGTCTGCTGCAGCCACTGCGCGGCCAGGTTCGTCTGCGTCGCTGAAGCCGATTGCGTCTGAGCTGGGATCGCCGCCATCTGGCTTATGGCAGATGAGCAGGAGAGGATCCCAAGGACAAGAGCAAACAACAGAACGAAGCAATAACGGAACATCCTGATCTCCGGCCGAGGGCAAGGGTTGCTGGATTCGATGGGGCGACGGCATGTGTCCGGCGTTTCGAGACCGGCCGACACGGCGGGCTTCGCAACTGCGCTGGAGGAGCTACTCAATGGCAACAACGGATTCCTTTCCTGCCGGGAGGGTCACGACTGTATAACGCCGGGGGATGATGCCCTCGCGTGCTGCTTCTGTGACTTTGGATTTTGCACCGTCGACTAGCAGTGTGCCCGTCCCGAGGGGGAAGCCGGCGCGCCAGCGCAGGGCAGGTCCCGATTCGTTTGTGACGCGGGTTTTCCCGTTCCCATCGTGCCGAACCGAGATCGTATTGGCGCGCACCGGGACATGGTGGATGACCGCCCACTCGGTTTCGCGGATCAGTTGAGGGAAGGTCTGCAGGTCTCCGGAGGCCGGCTCGACAGCGATGCCCATCAGCCCGGTGGCGAGATTACCCACCGCCGTATACGACACCTCCGGATATTCGCGCCGATACAGGCGCGGGTCCATGAGGGCGATCAGCGTCTGGTAGGCTGCCTGGGACAAACCGTGGCGGTAGTAGATGTCGGGCAGATAGGTCCTGTCCTCCAACCCTTCGCGCAGCGAGGCAATGGTGGCCTCAGAGATAGGCAGGCACCGCGCCACCTCCTCGATGGTGAGCTGGGTTCTGATTCCCGGATCGACCAGACCGAAATAAAGGGGAAGAGTCATCAGGGTTCCGGCGGAGCCTTCGTCGAGGTCCATAAAGCGCCCATTTTCGCCCAGGGCAAAGAAGTAGCGTCGAGCGCTCGTGTCCCACCAGTCGCGGTTGAACAGCTGGCGGAGGTCCTGCGCGCGCCGATCGAACTCGTCGGCGCCGCTGCTCTGCCCGAGCAGTCGTTCGATGGAAGCCCAGGAACGGTACGCGCTGTACTGGGCTGCGACCAGGTCGGCGCCCACGCGGATACCGTCGATCCCCTCGTTGTAGCTGCCGATACCGCGCGTCCCATCGCCCGGGCGGCTTCCTACTAAGCCATCGTCACCAACCTCCCACTTCTTCACGTAATCGGTAACGGTGTGGCGGTAGAAAGAAAGAAAGTTCCCGGCGAGATAGTCGTTGTCGCCGGTCCACAGGTACTGCCGGTAGCAGGCATTGAGGACATCGAAATTCGCAGGCAGGTTGAACCAGAAATGCTGATCATTCTGGTAATCCACCGGCGCGGGGCGATCGTCGCTGTTGATCTCCCAGTAGGAGCACCAGTCGCGCGATGGCGAGATGGCCGCGGCGAATTTGCGCAGCATGTTCTTGTTCTGCGCCTGCAGGCCGAGGATCTGTGCGCCGTTGCTCATGTGGGAGACATCGCGCATGCAGAAGGCATGGCGGCCGGGCAGCGCGGCCTCGTACCATGGGCCTACGGGCGCAACGTTATGGGCATAGCGCAGAGCTTCGGTCTTTGCCCAGCGAAAGCCGGCAACAAGCTGCTGGTCGGAGGAGTCGAAGTCCACAGCACCTTCGCGGCCGGACGCAGAAGGGCCGGCGGCGACGAAGGGATTCTCTGCCCGCAGCTCAGCCCAGAGAGGGAAGGGCGAGCGCAGAGCGCCCACGGCTCCAATTCCTGCGCCGGCAAGCACACGCAGCACATCGCGCCTGGACCATCCTCCGGGCGTGTTCACGGACGAGCCGGGCGACCGCCCTGAAGTTCGACCTCTTTGTACCGCCATGCGACAATTCTCCCTTTTTTCGCAGGAGAAGGCCTGCTCTTCCCCGGCTATCCGAGCGGATCGCTCGCGCCAGGATCAGAAGGTGATTTGGGCTCCGACCTGCAAACTGCGCGGAATGCCCACGGAGCCGGAAATTGTACCGAACTCATAGGTGCCAATGCCGCTGGGATCGATCTTGTCGAAGATGCTGTTGTCGGGATAGCCGTAATGAGGATGGTTGAGGGCGTTGACCGCATCCGGCTTGAGCTGCAGGTTCATTCTTTCGCCTCTGCCGATCGACGTGTTCTCCACCAGCGACATATCCATGTTGGTATAACAAGGCGAGCGGGAACCGGACGCGCTAAGTCCTCCTGACGTAGATCAGCTCAATGCCAGTGCCACGTTCCGGATCAATGTTACGCGAATACTTTCGGCTCTCGTCGCTGTCCCAGTGCTCGAAGACTCCCAAACTGGATACCGGCTTGCCGTTCTGCCGATAACTGATCCCCGACGGTGGATTGCCGGCGAGAGCCTCTTCCATCAGGTAATCATCGGCGTTTTCACGGATCATGATCCTCGGATAGCCGTTTTCATCATAATTGTTGCTGGTCTGCGAATAGAGTATGTCCAACCCGAGAGAATCAAGCGCGACTCCGTCGAGAGAGGCCAGAATGCTCGAGGGCCAGTTGGGATTCTCATAAGGCTCTGTGGGATTGTGGAAAGGTCCATTGGGAAAATGCAGCGGGTAGGACATGTGCCGCCGGGCACAGTACAGACCGTCCAGCGCATAAAGAATCGTCTTCGCGCCAAGGTTTGGCGAAGCCGACAAATCCACGATCGGAGAATAGGCGTGGGGCGTCCCTCCTCGATTAGTGTTGAGGATTGCATGCAGCTCACTGGGCCCCTTGATCGAGCCGAAATGGTTCTTGCCGGTCAGCGTAACCCCGGTCTGTCCCTCATCGCCACCCTCCGCCGCCGCGAAGGGGTAGGAATGAGCCTTAACCAGGGCGAGATTGACCAGGTAGGTCGCATCCATCACCTGCTGCGGCACGAAACGCGCAGCGTCGTAGTGGTTCGCTGAATAACTCACACCCTCCACCCAACTCGCCGCCTCCAGATTGTGAATGCCGCCGTAAGTTGGGTGCTTCTGGTAGACGGGATCGGGTGCGTCCCGTTGAACAAAGCGAACTTCCTTGTACCTGCTCCAGATTTTGTTGAGCAGGCCAGGATAGATGTTACGCTGCGCATCGTATACCAGGATGTTCTCCACCGGCACATGCGCACGCTCCACCAGCTGACTCACCATCGCCAAGGTTACCTGGGGGGAGACGTTTACCAGATTAGTGGGCACAACGGGCTTGCTGTTATTCAGGTTGATCTTGACGGCTACGATTTCCCTCTTCCGGTGCGTCCTGCCCTCGAGTCCTCTCGCCCGGCGGTTGTAGTAGATGAAGATGATCTTCCACGCTTCCTCATCAGCGGCCGCTCCGGTTAGCCGGCGCAAGGCCAGGGAGAGCATCTCATCTACACGTGTCTGGTCCGTGCTCGAGTCCATCCACCACTGGTCGGCTGCCGACTTCCATTTGCCGCTCCAGTGCGCTGCCATGGGATCGTGCACCCAGACCACGCGGCCGGGAAAGACGCCTCTTGCTGTTCCCAAAGGCGCGTTTCGCGACTTCGGAGCGTAGTCATAGCGAGTAACACCCTGAGCAAGGGATGGCGCGTCGAGAACTTCCGACACGCCCATTAAGGCCACTGTGGCAGCAGCGCTCTTAATTACTTTGCGGCGTGAGTATTGAGTCGCCATGCTGATCGTGTGCATTCCTGGCCTGGTAGCGACGGTGCGGCTCTCGTTGCATGAACCTGGCGGTAAAAATTCGGCACTGGAATCCCTGGCAAATTGTGGCCTCTATGGAGTCGCCCAATAGAGGCCATAATTGCTCATTGCGCGGATTCGCGAAGCAGAACGGTCAGAACGAAAGCACCATTCCCAGCTGCCCTTGCCGCGGCAGAATATCCCCGCTGATCACTCCGAAGTTGCTGTCCGTCACCCCCAAATCCGGGCTCTGGAGGTTGACGTGGTTGAAGATGTTGAAGAATTGTGCCTGGAACTGCAATAGTCCGCGCTCCTTAATGTGCACGGCCTTGGAAATTGACATGTCCCAGTCCTGATAGCGCGGCCCGTAAATTTTGCCCACCCCGCTGTCGCCGAGGGTAAAGCCCTGCGGCGCGGAGAAGCAGTTGGTCTCGAACCAATCGCTGATAGTGTGCAGGTTGATCTGTGAGGTGCACTGGTAATTTGCGCGCTGGTTCGCGCCGTTCGGTCCCAGATCGCCGTTCGGAGCGCTGACAATGAGCGGTCCGCCGGAACGGAAGTTGGTGATGCCGCTGAGGGACCATCCACCGAGGATGGTATCGGCTACGGGCGAGATGGTATTACCGAACTGCTTACCGCGCCCGAAGGGCAGGTCGTAGCTGTAGGTTGCCGTGAAGACCTGCGGAAAGAACGGGAACTGCCAGCTATTGCCCGTATCTTCCTCCTCTTTGAACGCATAGGAGTCAATGGGGTTGGAGATGTTGTCCATTTGCTTGGCCCAGGTGTAAGATGCCGTGAACGCCAGTCCGTGGGAGGTCCGCTTGAGCACCTCGACCTGCGCGGCATCATACTTCGAGCTGCCGCCGGAATTGCGGAAGTCGAGGGTAGAGATGTCGGGCGCCACGTTGTAGTACGGATAGCCAATCCCATCCAGGTAGCAGGCCGCGGGGGCGTTGCCAGGGACACCCTCCTGGGTTTCGATCTGCGCCAGGGAGGTGACGGCGATTCCATAAGTGGGCGGGACGCACTGGTTGAGCTGCCAATCGTGATAGAGGCGGCTGCCGACGTTCCCGACGTAGGCCATATGGAGGGCCATGGTGGGCGAGAGCTGGCGTTCGAGGCTCACGTTCCAGAACTTTCCCATGTTCTGCCGGAAGTTCTTCGCCACCTCGTAGACGCCGAAGCCGGGCGGCGAGGCGATAAATCCGCCCGGAGTCACCGAAGGCTCCACGAGGGCACCATAGGCTGTCGCTGACGTGCTCGGCAGGCCATTGGCGAGGACGAAGGAGCCGCAGGCCGAGTCGCTGTACCCGGTGGGAGCGCCGGTGGCGGTCGTGGGAGTTACGAGCGAGGAGCAGTTCTGTTGTGGCGCGGCGTTTGTTTCCTGAAGCAGCTCGGGATAGTCGCGCTCCAGGGTTCCGCCGGTAGCGCCGAAGTTGTCGTTCCAGTAGCTTATGGCGAAAGCGGCGCGGATGGCGGTTTTGCCGCTGTCGGGCGTGAAAGCGATGCCGAGGCGAGGGGCGATGTCGTGCCAGTAGGTATTCACGTTGGGGCTGCGGTTGCTGGACGACGCGATCTGGATGAGCCCTGCGCCGGGTCCGCTGGTGACGAAGTTGCTTTGCTCGTTGTGGACGTCAACGGTCGGCGTGTAGACGTCGTAGCGCAGGCCCATGTTGAGCGTGAGCTTGTTGGTCACGCGGTAATCGTCCTGTCCGAATCCGCCAAACCAGTTGGTACGGGTTTCGGGCTTGGTGATGAACTCGTCGCGCCACACCGCATCGAGAGCGCCGACGAGCCAGTCGGAGATCTCCGATCCGCTGGTGCCGGCTCCGGTATAGTTGCCGGAGATTTTGAACTGTCCGCGGGGATCGTTCTGCGGGTTCCTGCAGAAGGCCTGGATGTGGATGAAGTCACCGCCAAACATGAAGTTATGGCGGCCGTGGACCACGCTTACCGAGTCGATGAGCTGGTAGTAGTTGGACAGCCGGCCCGGCCCGTTGGGCACGCTGCCCGGATCGCCGACGCCTTCCCAGGTGCTGCTCCAGTCCATGGCTGCGATGCCGCTCTCGTCGGGGTAGACAGCGAGGTTGCCGTTGGGGACGCCGAGAATATTGTTCTCAGAGATGCCGTAGGCGGTGACGAAGTCAGCAATGTCGTAGCGGTCAAAGCCGAAGCGGAACTGGTTAATCAATCTCGAGCTGAAGGTGTGATCCCAGCCGATCACGTCGTTATCCTGGTTGCTCTTCGTGTCCGCGTCGTTCATGCCCATAAAGACGGTCCCCGGAGCGGGCTGGGTGAACGTGCGCCGGGCGTAGGTGGCGCGGCCAAAGAGGCGGTCGTTTTGCGAGAACTGGTAATCGATTCTGGCGTCGAACTGGGGCAGGTTCTCGTTGGTCGGCTGCACGTAATCGTAGTTGTTGGTGATCCCCGAAGTATTGGGCAGCGGGGTCACCGAGGACTGCAGGAAATTCGCCGCAATCGGAACGATGTCGGCAGCCGGAACCGTATCCGCCGTGCCGCTGCCGGCTGAAATGGCCGCACTGGCCGTGCAGGGCACCGGGTTGGCAACCCCGTTGGCCAGAGCGCTGTAATAGCAGGCCATGGGATTGGTAATGGGGCCGGACGTAACCCCGAGACTCGTGGTGTCAAAGGCCGACAAATCCCCCGACCGCATTGCCGCCGTGGGCAGGCTCCACACTCCGGATGTACTTGTGGCTTCCTTCAGCCACTGCAAATCTCCGGAGAAGAACAACCGGTTCCTGATGATCGGGCCGTCGACCTCGCCACCAAACTGGTTGGAGTGGAAGGGCGGATTCACGTGCGTGAAATAGTCCGCGGCGTTGAAGTCGGTATTGCGGTTGTACTCGAACACGTTGCCGTGGAACTGGTTGGTACCGGTCTTGGTGGTCATGTTGACGACGGAGGCGCCGAAGGTCCCGTACTGCGCGGTCGGGCTGTTGGTCTCCATTTTCATCTCGGAGATCTCGTCGAAGGGGATGTTGATATTGATGAAGCCGTTCATCAACTCCTGGTCGCTCACACCGTCGACGAGGTACAGATTGGCCTCGAAGGGAAAGCCGTTGACCTCGGTGTACATGCCGGCGCCGGCGCCGCCCGGCGCCACCGAGCCGCCCCCGGCGGGGTTCTCCCAGAAGTCGCCCCATGCCGAGGGCATGCTTCCGGGCGCCAGTTGCATCAGCGACTCGAACATGCGCCCGTTCAGAGGCAAGCTGTTGATCTGCTGTTGGGTGATGGTATATCCGAGGTCGGAGGTGGTGGTCTCCACTTCCGGCGCCTGGCCGCTCACCATTACCTGCTGGCTCACCGCGCCGGTGCGCAGCGTCAGGTCCACACGCGTCGTCTGCTCGACCTGGACCACGTTATTCTGCGCAACGACGGTGCTGAATCCCGGGGCGGTGACGGACACCGTGTAGCGGCCGGGGTTCAGGATGGGGAAAGTGTAATAGCCCTGCGGTCCGGTAGTGGTCTTGCTGACCACGCCGGTGCCTTCGTTGGTGAGAGTGACGCTTGCATTGGGAACGACGGCTCCGGATTGATCCTGAACCGTTCCCAACAACGTGCCTGTCACAACGGCCTGCCCAGGAGCGACCTTCGCGCAAAGTGAAAACACGAGGGCCAGTCCGGCGGCTGCCCATATTGCAGTCACTCGTTTTTGCATAAGTCCTCCGAAAAGAACAACGGGCCTCTCGACCCGGCGATGTCAGGGTTTTCAGTTTCCTCAGGGTGGCAAACTGTTTCCACTTCCTCGCGGCCGCGCAGAACGTCCCAGCTGCACAGCAGTAACAGCCTTCCTTAAGGCCAGCAATCGTATTCGCGATTTTCCCTGGTGGCTAGTTACGGTGGGGTTACTGGGACCTCGAAGCGTGGGGTTCTCAGCGCAGTAGCCGTGAGTTCGTTGAGAAACAATCTCTTGCAGAGCTTTCTTCTGGCAATTCGCTGGCTGGCCAGCGCCGCGTTACACGAACGTTAACGAGGATTGCGACCTCAAAATCGGCCCTCGCCCATCCGGATTTGAAGACTCTGCAGATTGCCGGGGTAGCCTGGAAGTTTATTGAATTAGAAGTACTTATCAGGGGTTACCCCTTGGCCGTCTCGGTACCGGCCAACGGCACGGCCTGGGACCTCTTCGCCAGCGGCACATGAACGCTGGGCGTGGAAGGGCAAGTCCTTGGGGGCTGCCGTTGCCACATGGTCGTAAGGATTCGCCTGCGACGCGCATCTGGCGTAGAATGCCTGCAATCAACCAACCGTCTCGCAGAATCTCTCAGACGAACCAAAACTGGGGCGATGCCGGAGTCCCGGCACAAGCAGGAACGGGACGAGGATAGTGTCACCTGGAGGCGCTGGCAAGTGAACGCGCGCGCTCACATCACGGTGGGTGGCCCTCCTCGAGTTGAATGCCAACAGCAGGTTCAGAGAGTCCTGCAATCTGCCAGTTTTCAAAACGCCTCGATGCTGCAGCAGCTGCTGCGGTACCTCGCACAAAGGACATTCGAGTCCGGTGCCGAGCCGCTGAAGGAATATACGATCGCTGTTGAGGCGTTAGGCCGGCCACTGGATTTCGATCCCAAAGCGGACCCAATTGTTCGCGTTCAGTTTCATCGCCTGCGGCAAAAGCTGAAAGAGTACTACGACTCAGATGGCCTTCACGATTCTGTCGTGGTCGAGATCCCGAAGGGCCAGCACCTGCCCATTTTTGAATGGGCGGGAAACGTGGAAGACCTTAGCGGCGGGATCACCATCTCCGCCGGCGACGCTATTCTGCCAAATGATCGGATCAATCACAGCGCTGGGATTCCCGTCGATCCGCAAGTACGACGCGCGGGCAGGCCAGCTTTGCGAATTGCCCTGGTTGCGACAGCGGTGGCCATTGCCGCCTTTGCCGCCGGTCTCTGGATCGGAAGCAGGTGGACTCCAGCGGGGCTTGCGGGGCCGAGCCGAAACGGCGCGAAATTGGATCCAGCGATGTCTTCCGATCCGGTGATGGCCTTTTGGGCAAAGTACCTCGGCAACGACCCAACTCCGGTGATTGTTTACCCGGATGCTGTGTTTCTTCTCGACAACTACAACGATTTGTTTCGCTTCAAGAAGGGCGCGACCGATTACCGTGGGGCTCCGGTCGATCCTCATCTGGCCGAGCAATTCGCCTCGAATCCAGCTCTCGTTGCGCGAGCTGGCCAGCTTTATTACGAAAATTCATACCTGGGCTTTGGCGAGCTCAAGGCAGTCGGCATGCTGTCGAATCTTTTTGGCCAAATGGGATATAAGCCCATCGTCAAGCCCAGCCGTGAGCTTACCGTCGACGATCTGAAGCAGCACAACGTGATTATGCTTGGCTCGTCGTCGCAAAACATAGCGGTCGCCCATCTGAGCAACGTAAGCGACTTCAGTTTCAAGGATATGGACACGCGCCTGGAGCAATGGAGAGGCGTCATCGTAAACGCCCATCCTCGCCCCAATGAAGCTTCCACCTACCATACAGAACGCGATCCGAACACGCAGGTCTTAACGGCGGACTACAGCCTGATTACGATTCAGCCTGGGATTGTACCCGGACGGTACATCACAGACCTTGGCGGGCTCGACACGACCGGTTCGGAAGGCGCCGTCCTGTATGCCACGTCGAGGCCCGGAGTCGATGAACTCACCAGAACGATCCAATTCCAGAGAAACGCCGAAGACAAGCGCCCCCTCCCGTTTTTTCAAGCGCTGCTGAAGGTGCAACTCGAGAAGGGCTACGACATCCTCGGCGTGACTCTGGTTACAGTTCACGTACATCCACCGACGCGCCCTGAATCGCGACAGGTGAGTGCTGCGCGGGTATCGCTGCCATGACGGGATTGAGCTCGGGCACCCATCCACCCTCAGCACGCTGGTTGTGGCAACAAGGTTCCTCTCAGACAGGTGCGTAGCGTTCAATTTCCCGCTCGGGACAAAACTGTTACATCCGCGTTAACCTGCTCCTGGCGATTGAATCTCTCTGGGTGTTTCGCCCACATGGACAAGGCGCATGGTCCATTGTTCCCCCGGATTCGGTCCCCCCGTAACACCACGCCTTCAAATAGCAGTTTGGGATGAGGTGTTGCTTCCTCTTCTCCATCGAAGCGTGCCCGCACGACAGGCCGCTTGAGGCAGGCACACGGAGAGGGCAAGTGCCAGCTCCGGGGCGAATACTTTCGCGGGCGCTTAGTCCAATCTCAAAAGACCACCAGACTCCGCAATGTGCTTGCGCTGATTGACCCCTTGGGATAGGATTTCGCGCAGCAAGCGAAATCTCGTAAGTGCTTTGAGCTGCTCCCCTCCGATTAGTCCACCGGACGTGAGAGTTCTCCCATAATAGGGTCCAGCGGTTGTGGGCCGACGAGGAGAACGGATGAAGAAGAGCCGGTATACCGAAGAACAGATTGTGGGGATTCTGAAGGAGTCCGAAGCCGGTCTGGATACAGGCGAGCTGTGCCGCAAGCACGGCATCAGCCAGCAGACGTTCTATCGATGGAAGGCGAAGTACGGAGGTCTGGAGGTCAGCGACGCGCAGCGGCTGCGGCAACTGGAGGATGAGAACCGCAAGCTGAAGCAGCTGGTGGCCGAACAGGCGCTGGATATCGTCGGCTTCAAGGCGGTGCTCTCAAAAAAGTGGTAGGCCCACAGGCGGAGCGGGAAGCCGTGCGGGTGTTTCGTGAAGCTGCGAACTGCTCGGAGCGGCGTGCCTGTGGGCGGATGGAGATTGTGCGGGCGCTGGTGCGCTATCAGCCGCGGCCGAGCCGATTCGAGGCTGCCAACGAAAAGCTGCGTACACGTCTGCGTGAACTGGCCGAGCAGCGGCGGCGCTGGGGCTACCGGCGCCTGCACATTCTGCTCGAACGGGAAGGCTGGCAGGTGAACATCAAGCGGGTGTACCGGATCTATGTGGAGCAGAAGCTGGTGGTGCGGCGGCGCCGCCGCAGGCGGCGTGTTTGCGCGCAGGCAAGAGTGCTGCTTTCGCCGCCGACCCGTCCGAACCAGACCTGGACGATGGATTTCCTGCACGATTCGCTGGCGGGCCGGCGCAAGTTCCGCACCTTGTCGATCGAGGATGCGTACACCCGGGAGATGCCGGTCATCGAGGTGGATACCTCGTTGCCGGCGCTACGGGTGGTTCGTGTGCTGGAACGGCTGAGGCAGGAGCGCGGGCTGCCGGAGCGGATCGTCATCGATCATGGCACCGAGTTCACGTCGAAGGCACTCGACCAGTGGGCTTATCAGAACAAGGTGACGCTGCACTTCATCACCCCGGGCAGGCCCATGGAGAACGGCTATATCGAGTCCTTCCACGGCCGGTTCCGCGAGGAGTGCCTGAACGAGCACTGGTTCCTCACCCTGGACGACGCGCGGGAAACCATCGAAAACTGGCGGATCGATTACAACCGGGTGAGGCCGCACAGCTCGCTCGGATATCTGACCCCGGAGGAATTCCGTATGGGCTGTGCAAATGTGGAAAGCCGACAACGCTTCCCACTACTGGAATGGTCCGCCGCTTGTTCCAACGGGCAGACTATTTTGGTCAGCAGGAGGTTTTCCATGGAGATTTCGACGCTTGGCATCGACCTGAGTAAGACCAGCTTTCACGTCATCGG
>JASIAO010000321.1 GCA_030041955.1 Acidobacteriaceae bacterium
ACCAGGTGATGGATGTGGCGACCGCCCATCATGACCCAGCCGAACGGCCCCACGTGATGAGTAATGGCGGCCACCAGCAGGCGCACGCCAAGAAAGGTGACGAAGAAGCTCACCGAGGCCAGGAACAGCCGGCGCCGCGGCCGGTCGGGAATGCGCTCGTGCAGAATGCGGCCCGCACGCGTGAGGTGCAGCAGGAAGAGCATCACTCCCGTGCACACAACCACAAACAGCAGCAGCACCAGGGCTCCCGTCCATCGCATAGGCTTCCATTGTTACCTGCTCGGCCCGCCTATAATCAAGATGGGAGACTTTTCCCTCAACCTCCGGAACCAGGCCATTGAGCGACGAGATCATTATCCGCGGCGCGCGGACCCACAATCTGAAAAATATCGACTGCGCGATCCCGCACGGCAAGCTGACCGTCGTTTCCGGCGTCTCGGGTTCGGGGAAGTCCTCGCTCGCCTTTGACACCATCTACGCGGAGGGGCAGCGGCGGTATGTGGAGTCGCTCTCTGCCTATGCGCGGCAGTTTCTGGAGCGGATCGAGAAGCCCGACGTCGACCTGATCGACGGTCTCGCGCCCGCCATCGCCATCCGGCAGAAGAACTCGACGCGCAACCCGCGGTCGACGGTCGCCACGGCCACGGAAATCTACGACTACATGCGCCTGCTGTGGGCGCGCTGCGGAGTGGTCCATTGCACGGTCTGCGGCGGCCTTGTTCGGCGCGACACGGTGGACGAGATTGCGGCGGCCGTTTTGGCTCTCGGCGAAGGAACGCGGCTTCACGCGATCTTTCCGGTGCAGTCGCTGGCCACGGCGCCGGTTGCGCCCGGAGCGAGTGAGGCGGAAGCTCCGGGGAAGCCCGCGCGGCGCACGCGCAAAGCCTCGACGGCGGCCGCCAGGCCGGCGCCAGGCGCCATCTCCGATGCGCTCCGCGAGCGGCTCGCCGATCTGCGCAAGCGCGGCTTCAACCGCCTCTACCAGAACGGCACAATTTACGAATTCTCGACGCCGGAATCGCTGCTCGAGATCGATTTCTCGCTCCCGGTCTTCGTCCTCGTCGATCGCATCGTGGTCTCGCCCGAGGTTCGCGCGCGCATCGTCGATGCTGCCGAGATTGGCTACCGCGAATCCGGAGAAATCCTGTTCGAGGTGCCGGCCGCTGCGCCTGGCGGCGACGTCGCGTCCGCCCGTGCGGCCAGCACGCGTTTTTCCGCCGCTTTCGAGTGCAAGACCTGCCACCGGCAATATCGCGAGCCGGAGCCGAGCCTGTTCTCCTTCAATAATCCGTTCGGCGCGTGCCCGCGCTGCCAGGGATTCGGCAACACCATCGACTTCGATCTCGACCTCATCATCCCCGACAAGGCGAAGACGCTCGACGAAGGCGCGATCGATCCGTGGAATCGCCCCAAGTACCGCAACTATCTCACCGATCTGCGCAAGGCGGCGCGCCAGTACGGCATCCCGCTCGACGTTCCCTGGTGGGACCTGACCCTGGAGCAGCAATCCTTTGTTCTGGATGGACGCGGCTCGTTCGTCGGCGTCCACGGCTTCTTCGAGTTTCTGGAGCGCAAGAAGTACAAGCTCCATGTGCGCGTGATGCTCTCGAAGTATCGCGGCTACGCGCTGTGCCCCGAATGCAAAGGGCAGCGCCTGCGCGCCGAAGCCCGCGCCGTGCGCATCGACGGAACCAACATCTGCGAGGCTGCTTCTCTCACCATCGCCGCCGCGGCGCGCTTCTTCGACACGCTCACGCTCACGCCTGTGCAGGAGGAGATCGCGGGCAGCATCCTCGAGGAAATCCGCCAGCGCCTGACCTTCCTTAACGCCGTGGGCCTCGATTACCTCACGCTCGACCGCCTGGCCTCCACGCTCTCCGGCGGAGAATCGCAGCGCATCCAGCTCGCCACGTCGCTGGGGTCGCGGCTGGTCGGCGCGCTCTACGTGCTCGACGAGCCTTCCATCGGCCTGCATCCGCGCGACACCGCGCGTCTCATCCGCATCCTCGACGAGCTGCGCGACCTGGGCAACACCATCCTTGTCGTCGAGCATGATCCGGACGTGCTCCGCGCTGCCGACTACCTGTTGGATCTTGGTCCCGGAGCGGGAGAATTCGGCGGCAAGGTCCTCGCTGCCGGCACGGTTGCGGAGGTTTGCGAGAATCCGGCTTCGATCACCGGACGCTATCTCAACGGGCAGCTCACCATCCCGGTGCCTGCCCGCCGTCACGGGCCTGGCTCGGCGAAGGACTGGCTGCGGCTGCGCGGCGCGCGCGTCCACAACCTCAAAGGCCTGGACGTCGACATTCCGCTCAACCTGCTGGTTTGCATCACCGGCGTCTCCGGGTCGGGCAAGTCCACGCTGGTTCACGAGGTGCTTTACAAGGCCGTCTCGCACCGGCTGGGCCGCATTGAGGGCGCTGACCCGACCGGCGTTTACAAGGACATCAGGGGCGCGGAGCGGCTCAACGACATCGTGCTCGTCGACCAGACGCCGATCGGCCGCACCCCGCGCTCCAATCCCGTCACCTACATCAAGGCCTTCGATGCCATCCGCGAACTCTTTGCTGCGCAGCCTGAAGCGCAGCGCCGCGGTTACACCGCCGGACATTTTTCCTTTAACGTTCCCGGCGGACGCTGCGACGTTTGCGAAGGCGATGGCACCGTCACGGTTGAAATGCAGTTTTTGGCCGACGTGGAGCTGCCCTGCGAAGAATGTAACGGTACCCGTTACAAAGCCTCGACGCTCGAGATCCACTACAAGAACAAGAGCATCCACGATGTGCTGCAGATGACCGTGCGCGAGGCCCTGCGCTTCTTCGCGGGCCATCCGAAGATCGTCGATAAGCTCGCCGTCCTCGAAGAAATCGGTCTCGGCTACGTCCGGCTCGGGCAGTCCGCCACCACGCTCTCCGGCGGAGAAGCACAACGCGTCAAGCTGGCTGCGCACCTGGCGTCGACGCGTGCCGCCGAGCGCGGGTCAGACGGCAAAAAGGGCGGCAGCCGTGTGCTGTACATCCTCGACGAGCCCACCACCGGTCTGCACTTCGACGATGTGGGCAAGCTGCTGATGGCCCTGCGCAAGCTGATCGACAGCGGCGGCTCGCTGGTGGTGATCGAGCACAATCTCGACGTCATCAAGTCCGCCGACTGGGTTATCGACCTCGGCCCGGAAGGCGGTTCGGCCGGCGGTCAGATCGTCGCTGAGGGTACGCCGGAAGAGATCACGCGTAACGAGCTCTCCCATACCGGCCAGTGGCTGGCCCGCGTTCTCCACGGACACAGCGCCGCCCAACCTGAAACCGAAAGTGAAGTTCTCCAGTGATGTTTCTGTTTCTCAACCCGGCCAGTCTCCGGCGTGCCCTTTTTTCCCTGTTCTCTCTCGCTGTTCTCTGTTCGCTGTTCTCTGTTCGCTGTCGGGCGCAATCCGCGCCGCTCCCGCCGGGAACCAGCGCGCCCGACTCGCAGCAACAACAGTCCTCCGCGCCCAATCCGCTGGAGCAGGCCGAGACGGCCATCCAGGCCCAGAACTACACGGCCGCGGCGTACCAGCTCGACGCGTACCTGTCTGCGCATCCCAACGACGCTCGCGCGCTCTTCGACCGCGGCTACGTGGCCGACGCGCAGGGGCAGACTGACACCGCAGAATCCTGGTACCGCAAGGCTATCGCGGCCGACCCAAAGCAGTTTGAAGCGCATCTGGCCCTGGGCCTGTTGCTGGCCGGCAAGGGCGACGCCGCCGGAGCGCGCGATCAGCTCTACGCCGCGACGCAACTGGAGCCGAATCCGCCCAATCCCGCTGCCAAAGCCCAGGCCTTCCGCGCGCTCGCCAGCCTGCTGCAAACCAGCGACCCCACGGGCGCCCGCGATGCTCTGGTCGAGGCCCTGAAGCTCACCCCGGAAACCCCGGCCGACACCCTGCTGGCTGCGCAGATCGCCGAAGCAGCCGGCGACGACGATATTGCCGAGCAGGAATACCGCAAGGTGCTTCAGGAGCAGCCCGACTCCCCGGCGGCCAGCCAGGCGACAGCGGGTCTTGCCCATCTTCTCATTGATGAGAAGCGCTTTACTGACGCGCAGCCGCTGGTCGCCAATGCGCTCCAGCGCGATCCCGACGACCCCGCGCTCAACGCGCAGATGGCGGCCATCCTGAACGCCGAGGGCAAGCCGGCGGAGGCGGTTGCGGTGCTCCAAAAGCTCCACCAGCTTGAGCCGGGCAGCCGCTCCGTCACCGGCATGCTGGCGGACGCCGATTTCCAGGCGGGCGACCTGGACGCGGCGGACGGTCTGTATGTGCAACTCCTCGCCGCCACGCCCAGCGACCCCGACCTCCTCGATTCGCACGGGCAGATCCTGATCCGCCAGCAGCGCTACGCCGAGGCGCTGGCGGCTTTCCAGAAGGCGGCGGCCGCTCGCCAGGGCGACGTGGACGCCTGGTCGGGGATCGCTTTTGCCGACTCCAAACTGCAGCGCTGGTCCGACGAATTGCAGGCGCTTTCCATGCGATCAAAATTCGCGACAGATAATGCCAGCACCCTCTTCCTTTGGGCAACAGCATTCGATAATCTCCATCAAAACAAGTCAGCGGTGGCCTACTATCGCCAATTTCTCGCCGCCGCTCAGGGAAAATTCCCGGATCAGGAGTGGCAGGCGCGGCACCGGCTCGCGGCTCTTGAAAAATAATCGGTGCCCACCACCACGCAGGTCATGCACGTCTGTCCACGTGGTCCGTGCCCGGGCTCTGAGCCGCCGCCGTTTCCTTGAGGCGCCGGAATGGGGACAAAGGCCGCAGCAGTGGCGCAGAATACGGGACCTGCGATCCGGTTTCGCAGCTCCCCGGAGGTGCGTTCAATGCGGTTTCCTGCTGTGCTGGCTGCCGTCCTGCTTTCCGCTTCCATGGCCTGGGCTCATGGCCTGAGCGACCACCCGCCCGATGCTCGCGAACTGGCCGATCTGGAAGCCAAAGCGGCCATGGCGTCGCCCCGCGATCAGCCCTGGCTTTACGCCGAGCTGGTCCACTCCATGACTACCATCGCGACCGAGCAGCTCCAGGCCGGCGACCAGGAACAGGCCGATGCCTCGCTGCGCGCTGCCCAGGGATACGCTTCGAAGATCCACGCCAGCCTGCTGCGCGATGCCAGGAAGCTGAAGAGCGCCGAGATCCTGGTCCGACACACAGCATTCCGGCTGCGCGAGCTGCTCACCGGAGCGCCGCCCAGCGACCGCGCGATGCTGGAATCGACCATCCAGCAGCTCAACCAGGTGCAGACCGAGATGATGATGCAGGT
>JASIAO010000322.1 GCA_030041955.1 Acidobacteriaceae bacterium
CGGCGGACGCTGATGAAGAAATACTCGGCGCAAAACGTGCTTGTGGGCACGCACGGCACCTTCACCACCATCTGCACGCCGCCGGATTTCACCAAACGCAATAATCCCGAGCGCCGCATCCTCGCTTTCGGCCACTGGGGCACCTACAAACGCCTGGAAACGCTCATGGAGGCATTCCCGCTTGTGCTCAAGCGCGTGCCCGACGCGCGACTCATCGTCGCTGGCGGCAATCATCCCGCGAAGGCCGGGTACTGGGAGAGCGTGCGCGCCGCGCAGCCCCCGCACTTGCCCATCGAATTCCGTGGCTACATTCCGCAGCGCGACGTGCCGGAGATGTTCCGCACCAGCTCGCTTTTGGTGATGCCCTACGACTCGTCCACCGGTTCCAGCGGCCCGGCGCATCAGGCGTGCGAATACGGCGTGCCCATCGTGTGCGCCGACATTCCGGACTTTCGTTGTATGGCCGTCGACGACGATATGGCCATCAGCTTTTATCGCACCGGGGATGTGCAGGATATGGCCGACAAGCTGATCGCCGTTCTCGAATCGGATGAGTTGCAGGTCCAGATGTCGGAGCACAATTACCATGCAGGCATTCAGATGACCATGGCCAGCGTGGTGCGCAACTACCTGCGCTGGTTCGAACTGCATCAGTGCAAGCGCGCGCTGAGTGGGCGGCGGGCTGTGGGTAGCAAACGGCCCTGGCTGCGCTCGTGGGGCACGCGTCTCGGCAAGTCGCCGGGCGCGGGATGGTCGCTTGACGCGGATCTCCTGCCGCAGATCGCGGACGGCATGGCCCTGCCCGAGCACATTGAAGCCAAGGTTGCTGAGTTGGCCGCTGCGGAAGCCGCTGAAGCAGCGCCGCTCCGCAATTCCCGCGGCACGCGTCAAGCCGCGGACGACGATGAATTTGCCGACGCCGGCTAAGAACTCTTATCCAGGGTTCGCAGCTCCCGCCGCCGTAAATGTGTACGATCCATCGGACAACCTCCGGGGACGAAGTTTCGTCTAACGTTGCGCCCGTTTTCAGAGAGGGCGCATCCGCAAGCCGGAAGGAAAGTTCACAGTGCTTACGCGCAAGATTGCCGGGGCTGAGTCGCGGGTGTCGGCCTTAAGTCGTGCCGGCTGTCTCTCTCTTCTCCTGATCGCCGGGTGCGGCTCCAACAACGGGAACGCCGCTGCGTCTCCCACAGTCACGATTGAGGCTAGCCCGACCAGCGTCACGGTGGGCAGTTCCGCCACGCTCACCGTTACTGCGAGCAATGCGATTTCCGTGACCGTGACGGGCACCGATGGCAGCAGCTACACGCTGGGTGCGATCGGGGGCACGGAGAGAGTGACTCCCGCGAGCGCCACCACGTACATCGTTCTCGCTGTGGGGCAAACCGGCAGATCCGTCGCGGCGGCGACCGTCACCGTGAATTGAGCAGCCGTTCCGAGGTTCACATCAGCGCAAATGCCACTACGATTGCCGCTGGGCAGCGGTTGCCAGGCGCTCGTCTGCTGGCCGGCCCCATCTATTCGATCGTCATTGCCGTGGCCGTATAGCGAGTCCCGTTGAAGCTCGCCGTCACCTGCAGGTGCGATCCCTGGTGCAGTTGGCTGCTCTGTGGGAATTCCGCGGGATCGAAGTAGACTTCGTAGGTGTTGTTGTCGCGCGGATCGTCGATTGTCAGGCGCCCCGCGCCAAGATCGAGGTAGGTCAGTACGCCGCTGAACACAAACGTCGCGCCGTTTGTGGCCAGCACATCGATATGCGTCGCCACGCCCCGGCCCTGACCGTTGCCCTCGAACTTCACATCGATCAGCGCGCCGGGCGTCAGGTCCGCCACGCCGCCGCCCCCGGAAGTGAACGCCGTCTGGCCAGTGCGAACCACAGGCGTGTTCGGCGGCACGGTGAGCGTCACCATCTTCTGCGAGAGCGTCGAGCTGATCCTCAGCCGGCCGTTGCCGGGGTCATAACTGAGCACCTGTCCGCGCGCATCGCCCTGCGGCAGCTGCGTCAGCATGTGAATGCGCAGCGCAAATACTTTGGTGCCGTCCAGCGTCGTTTCTACTGATGCGTGCTCCGCCGGTTTCAGATCGAGTACGGGAATGCGATTGCCGTTTACGTAGGCCTTCGTCCGCTCGTCGAAGAGGATCTTCATCGTCTGCCCGCCGAAAACTTTCAGCGTGATCTCGTCCAGCACCGGATTGATGGAGCGGATCTCGCCTCCAATCACCGTGCTCTTGCCGGGTGGCGGCGGAGGCAGCTCGCCCAACGACGCGGAAGACTGGGGCGTAGCCACAGCACCCGCATCGGCGGGTGTCGACTGAGTGGTGGGTGTGGACGGAGAAGAAGACGACTGACCAAAGGCCATGCTCGTTAGCATGACCACAGCGAGAAATCTAACCATTTCGCGTACCTTGCCTAAACGCATGACGGCATCTCATAAGATGATGACTCGTTCATGGCGGTGGCTTCCGACGTGCATCGTGCAGCCGTTTTTGTGCGCCACGCGGCAACACATGCGGTGTGCGCGCATCCAACGTGTATGCCCGAACGGCCAGGAACGCTCAGGCGCTGGCGGGCGCGTGAATTCCTCCCCTATGTCCTTCATCCGGCCGCGTTTCGGGTTACTCGTTTTGACTGGGCTCGCCTGTGGCGCGCTGTGCATGCCGGCTTCCGCCCGCGACCTGCGCATCACCATCCCGGCCCGCAGCAAGCTCACGCCGGTGCAGCGTCTCAATCGCGACGGCGTCGAAGCCATCCGCAAGCGTAATTACGAGAAAGCGGAATCGCTCTTTTATAAGGCATACCTCTACGATCCGGCGGATCCCTTCACGCTGAACAATCTTGGCTACGTCGCCGAGCTGCGCGGCAATCTCGACAGCGCCGACCGATTCTATCGGCTCGCCGCCGAGCAGAGCTGCGGCGCGACCATCTCCATCAGTACGGACAAGCAATTGCAGGGTAAGCCGATGATGTATGCCATCGACACAGTGAAGAACCTGCAAATGCGCGTCAATCTCGGCAACGTGCAGGCCATCCTGCTGCTTGAGCAGGACCGACCGTTCGAGGCGGAAGCTCTGCTGAAGCATCTGCTTCCCGTCGATCCGCAGAATCCTTATACGCTCAATAATCTCGGCGTTGCCGAGGAAACTCTGGGCGACTTCGACTCCGCGCTGCGCTACTACGACGATGCGGCTGCGGTGGGCTCGAAGGAGCCGATCGTGGTCACCCTCAATCGCGCGTGGCGGGGGCGCCCGGTGAGCCGGGCGGCCGCGGACGCAGCGGCCACTCTGCGCAAGCACATGCGCACCATGAATCTGACGCTGGTGCGCGCCCGCATGCTGACTGTCCGCGGCGTGTCCGCGGCGAATCAAAATGACTGGGACGCGGCTCGCACGGACTTTCTCGAAGCCTACCGCCTCGATCCAGACAGCGCCTTCTCGCTGAATAACCGCGGCTACGTGGCGGAGCGGGCGGGAGATCTGGAGACCGCGCAGTTTTATTATTCGCAGGCGCGCAAGGCCGGCAACTCCGGCATGCGCGTGGGCCTGGCGACGCGCCCCACTGCGGAAGGACAGCCGCTGACCGTCGTCGCCACCGAAAGCAACGACCAGGTGGATGGTGCGTTAAGTGCATATACAGAAAATCGGCGGGGACAGCCCGGACCGGTTGTGCTGATTCCGCGCAATGGGCAGTCGCTCGTGCCCCCGTCGCAGGATCAAAACCAGAATCAGAACGAAAACAAAGATCAAAACCAGAATGAAAATCCTCAGAAGTAAACCTGCCTTGGATGTGCGACATGTTGAAGTCACAGAGGTCCCGCGTGGCCAATGAATCGTTGATGGTGTTGTTGTCGCGTCTGCTGCTGGCACGCAGTGAAGCCGGGAGAGCCGTGGTGCTTCCCGCTCCCATTGAGCTGTCGGGCATGAGCCGTGAAGATTTCGATACCCTGGTGTCCCTGGCGAAGGCCAATCACGTGGTTGTGCGCGGGCTGGAGTTGATCTCCGGTATCCTGCTCGCTGCGCACGAGCGTGGACGCGCCGAATGGGTCGCCGCCGCCGTGGAGGCCGAGCGCGCCCGCATCGCCAACGCCGTCGAGCGTCTCGGCGCCATCTGTTCCGCCTTCGATCGCGAGGGCCTCGACGTCACCGTGATCAAATCGCTCGATCACTGGCCTGATCTCGGCAGCGATCTCGACCTCTATACCAACGCGTCCGGCGCGCGCATCTGCGAGCTGATGCGCCGCCGCTTTGGCGCGAAAATCCTGCCTCGCAGTTGGGGCGACCGTCTTGCCTGCAAATGGAATTTCGAGCTTCCCGGCCTGCCCGAACCTGTGGAAGTGCACGCCGGGCGCCTCGGGCAAACTGGCGAGCACGTCGGCTTCGCCTCGCGCATCCCGTCACGCGCGCGCGTGGTTGAGCGCGGTGGCCGCGGCTTCCGCGTTGCGTCGCCCACCGATCGCCTCATGATTTCCACTTTGCAGCGCATGTACCGGCACTTTTATTTCCGGCTGTGCGACATCGTGGACTCCGCCGATCTCATCGCTTCCGGCGCTGTGGATTACAACGACCTGCAACGTACGGCGCGGGAGGCCGGTATCTGGGAAGGTGTCGCGACCTATCTCGTCATCGTTTCCGATTACGTCCGGCAATACCGGGGCAGAGACCTCGGCTTGCCTGCCATGGTCACCCGCTCCGCACGCTTCGGCGGGAGCCTGGTGTATTTCAGCGGAGATTTTCTGCGGATACCGATTCTCCCGCAGTCCGCTGGACTTTATCGCATGCAACTGGCCGGCTTGCTGCGCAGGCGCGAATTGCACAGCAGCGCCCGGCTCGGTCTTTTGCCGTGGCTGGCAACCGCCGCGGCAGTAGGTCAAAAAATCACTGGCAGCGATAAAGGCATCTGGTAGCTTCCAACAATTGATCGCAGAGATCCGGTAAGACCGAAAAGGCACACGCCGGCTTCTCTGGAACCAACTGTTGTTTTCACAATGAAGGAGGTGCCGGGCGTTTCTGCCTCCCGGCAAATTTGGTTATGGGCTATGCAATGTTAAAAACCCCGCCACGATCCCCTGACTTCCTCTCGGAAGAGGCGCGAGCTCAGCCTGATCCGAACCACGGTCTTTATCTGTGTCCGAAGCCCTTTGTCTTCGGACAGCCGATTCCCGACGACTCGGTCTGGACTGGAATCTGGGGCAACCTGAGGGACGCTCTCTTTCCCAAGAAGCTGCCCCCGCTGAAACTTACGTCACGCCCGGTTGCGGTTGCCGATCCCATGGCAACTCGCCGCAATCCGGCTTCGAGCGTGATCGCGTTCACCATGCACGTGCTGGTCGTAGTGGCCATTCTGTGGCTCGGCCTCATGCCTCATCCGCAGGTCGTCACGCCACACCAGACCATCACGCCGATTACCTTCCAGCCGTACATCCCGCCGGTCATCACCGCGCCCGTGCCGAAGGCCATGCATGGCGGAGGCGGCGGTGGTGCGCACCAGATCGTCGAGCCCACCAAAGGCCATCTGCCCCCGGTAGAGAAGCTGAACGTGATGGCGCCGCAGATTATCCGCGTCGATCATCCCAAGCTGGCAGCGCAGCCTTCCATCGTCATGCCGCAGCGCATCAACATTCCCGATAACAACATGCCGAACGTCGGCATGCCGCAATCCCCGCAGGTGGCCATGGCCTCCCAGGGCGATGGCGGCGGCTCCGGATTTGGTGCGGGCGTGGGCGGCGGCATCGGCAGCGGCATCGGCGGCGGCGTCGGGCCGGGCAGCGGCGGTGGCTACGGCGGCGGCGTCATGAGCGTCGGCGCCGGCGTCAGCGCTCCCGAACTCCTCCACTCCGTCGAGCCGGAATTCACCGATGAGGCGCGTGCTGCGCGGTTGCAGGGCGTGGTCGCCATCCAGCTCATCGTCGACTCTTACGGCAACCCGGAAAACATCGCGGTGGTGAAGCACCTCGGCATGGGCCTCGATCAGAAGGCTATCGACGCGGTGCGCCAGTACAAATTCAAGCCGGCCATGTATCAGGGTCATCCCGTGCCGGTGCGGCTGGTGGTTGATGTGAATTTCCACCTTTACTGATTTGCCCTGCCGAATCCTCCTCGGCAATTGTGCGGAGCCCCTCGCGGCTCCGCTTCTTTTTTGTTTCAGGATGCTGCTCTCTAGCTTCGTGCCCGCGCTACGCGTTCGTACGCGCTCACATACTCCGCTGCTGGTTTGGGCCAGTCGAAGTTGCAGGCCATTCCGTTGCGCATAAGCGTGTGCCACGCATCTTTGTCCGGGAAGACGGCGAGCGCGCGCTGGATCGCAGCCAAGAAATCCTCCGGCCGGTAGCCTTGGAATTTGAACCCCGTGCCGCCGCCCGTCTGCGGATCCCACTCCTGAATGGTATCGTCGAGCCCGCCCGTTGCCCGCACCACCGGCACCGTCCCGTATTTGAGGCTGTAAATCTGGTTCAATCCGCACGGCTCGTAGCGCGACGGCATCAGGAACATGTCCGACCCCGCCTCCACCTTGTGCGACAGTACTTCGTCATACACGATCTTCACCAGCGCCTTGCCGCGGAAGCGCGCGCCCAGCGACCGCAGCATGTTCTCGTAATAAACTTCGCCGTTGCCCAGCGCCACCAGCACCACATTCTCGCGCAACAGCGGCTCGGCGATGGCTTCGAGCAGGTCGATCCCTTTCTGCGTCGCCAGCCGGGTCACGATGCCCAGCACCGCCGTCGACTCGCTCACTGTGCCAGCTCCGAAGGCGTGCAGCAGATCTTTTCGGCACTGAGCCTTCCCGGCCGGATTCTCGGGCGTGTAGTGCGCGGCGATGTTCCCATCCGTGGCCGGATTCCACTTCGTGTAATCCACGCCGTTCAGGATGCCGACCAGATCCCCCGCGCGCCGCTGCAGCACGGTCTCCAGGCTCTCGCCGAACTCCGGTGTCTGAATCTCCTCCGCGTACTTCCGGCTCACCGTCGTCAGCAGGTCGGAGTAGACGATCCCGCCCTTCAGAAAGTTGAACTGGTCGTAGTGCTCCACGCGGTCCATCGTGAAAATGTCCCACGCAAAGAGCAGTCGCTCCACGGTGACGGCAGGGAAGCGCCCCTGATACCCGGCATTGTGGACCGTCAGCACCACGCCGCGATTGCGCAGCACCGGATCGTAATAGTAAAGCGTGCGCAGATACACCGGTAGCAGCGCTGCCTGCCAGTCGTGCACGTGAAACACATCCGGCACGCCCAGTTGCTTGCTCGCCTCCAGCACCGCGCGGCAGAAGAGCCCGAAGCGCTCCCAGTTGTCCCCATACTCGCCCGCGGCCGT
>JASIAO010000323.1 GCA_030041955.1 Acidobacteriaceae bacterium
TCCCTTTCTCTCTCCGACATCAAAAGCAACTTTCCCGCTTCCAGCCAGATCACCGAGATCGCCTGCGAGGAAGGCTGGTCCTACATCGCCGAGTGGATCGGCACGCCGCTGCACGAGGTCCTCACCGCCGCCGGCCTCCAGCCCCAGGTGCGCTACATCGTTTACTACTCCATGGATCACGTTATCTGGGAAAGCATCGACATGGCCGATGCCCTGCATCCCCAGACCCTTCTTACCTGGGGGATGAACGACGGCGACCTTCCTGTGGGCTTCGGTGGTCCGCTTCGCCTGCGTGTTCCGCGCCAGCTCGGCTACAAGAGCGTGAAATACGTGATCCGCTTCACCGCCACCGACGACATCAAAAAGTTCGGTAAGGGCCTGGGCTCAATTGACCCGGAAGGCGGATACGCGTGGTACGCGGGCATCTGATTGCACGCATGCGCTGATCCCGGCTCCCCACCTCTGCGTTCATGCGATTCCGGCCCGCGCCTGCGGAACTTCCCGCCAACCTCGTGCCGTTTGGCTTTTCGTTCCCAGCCCTGGCCCGGGCCCCGATCATCGCCACAAAAGCGAATAGGAAGACGGAACACTATTTCTTTTTGTCAATTTTCTTCGCGATTTGGCCGGCCATCTTAGCGTAGGGCGAAGCGTCCTCGGATTCCCCCTGAGCGACCTTTTTGCTGCTGCCGGTCTGGCGCAGAGTGAAATCGAGGAGGGCGCCCCCGGCCGGAGAACCCGCTAGAGCGCCCATGACCTCGCTGTCGCTGCCACCCATCGTGCTGGCCTTTCCCGAGCCGCCCAGAGAGCCCGCGTACAGGGGAGTGTCGGGCGGCAGTTCCTGGCGCCAGAGGGTGACGATCCATGTGCAGCCGCGCTTCTGTGCCTCAGCATCCGCGTCTTTTTTTGAGACGCCGACGGCGGCTACGGTCTCGATGGAATGGGCGTTCAGTTCTCTGGCCAGGGCATCGGCGTCGGAGTCGGTGACTTTGGCGGCATGGCCCGGCTTATCCTGGAAAGCGCAAACTTTGGTTTGGGCGCCGAGAGCGGGAGCGAAAAACGCAACCAGGACTATAAAGACCAGAAGACCTCGCGCCATAAGTCGTGCCTTTCTGTCGGGTCGAGCCAGCCGGGGAGCAAGCGTCCCCCATTCTACAACCGCAAAGGGCAGATGCAACCGGACTGCAGTTACGAAGCCTGAAATCTTTCCGGCTATCCGTTCTTGCGCCGGGAAACCGGGGCGCCAGTCCTGGATCAGGTTATCGGATGCGGCGGGGAGATATTCGAGAATCTTGGGCGGTGAAGCGCGGGCGGGCGGGTCTGCTCTTCCAAATCCGCTGCCGGGAAACGCCAACATCAGTTTTGGTCGCGGAAGGCGCAGAGGTTGGGGCCTCCGTCGCAGCTGAAGGTGACGTGGATGCGGGTTTCGACTTCAACCGGCTGACCGTTGACCAGGTAGGGCCGGTACCGCCAGGTCTGGACACCCACGAGAGCCGCCTGCCCGAGCAGGGGCGGGGAGCTGACGACCTTCAGGTCGCCGATGGATCCATCTTTGCGAACGCGAGCGGCCAGGACCACGGTGCCCTGGATCATGTCTATTCTCGCGCTGAAAGGATAAAGCGGCCGATGGCCGGAGACCCGGGTGGGGAGCAGGACGTCCTCAGGAAGCTCGATGACCGCGGGAAGCGGCTGGGCATCCGCGGGTGGGGCAAAAAGAGATTCGGGAGCGGGGTTGAGAGGCTGGATCACATCGAAGTGGATGGCGATCTGCTCGCCGGAAGGCAGAATGAGCCGGATGTCGCGGGCGAGATAGCGGTCCTGGAAGAGCACAAGGGAATTGAAGAGCGCCTGCACGGCAATGCCGGCCTCCATACGGAGCGCTGGAGGATTACCGGCAAAACAGGCGGAGTAAGCCGAGACGAGACTGCCCGCCGGCCCGGCGTCGGCAGGCTTTGGCTGGGGACCAGATATGCAGGTGAGCGCGACTCCGCCGTCGGTAACGGAAGTCTGGTGAAGGTCGCGTGCGGCCGATGGCAGAGGCACGTGGATGGCCTCTTCGATGAGGTTGACGATATTGTCGGGCGGCACAGCGGAGCCGGTGTAGACGGGGCCGGCGGACGTCAGGTAACGGGTCTGGTGGAATCCATCGGCCAACACATCGATTTTCGCGCGCTGCGGAGAGCCCCACCATTCCTCGAACGAACCCTCGTCGGTGGTTTTGGACTGCCTGAGGATCTGCCAGCTACCGTGGATGTGCCAGGGTTGAAGGTTATCGCCATGGAGACCGTTGGCCTGCGAGGCCGCTTCGAGAAGCGCATCGGGACTACCCAGGCGAGTGGAAGCCGGCTGCGCCGACTGGGCGTACGAAGCGGGAACCGCCAGAGCAGCCGCCAGCAAAAAGAGGAAAAACCGCAGTGCGGTGCTGAGCATATCGCGGGAACCTCGCGAAAAGCCTACCCCCGGCCCGGGGCGGATGCAAGAACCCCAGGTTTCGGCAGCAGGAATGCTCACATCGCGCGCCTTCAGGCGAATTGGATCGAAGATACCGGCTCTAGAACGGCGTGCGTCCG
>JASIAO010000324.1 GCA_030041955.1 Acidobacteriaceae bacterium
GGTCAAGAACGATCCGGCTCGCTTTCCTCACGTGATTCGCCCCGACGGCGAGCCGATCGACGTGCTGTCGGCCAATTCGCGCAACAACCTGGAGGCCGACAAGGCCGCCTTTGTTGCGTTGATGCACCATCTCCGGCAGATCGACGGCGATGCCCACACCGTGCTGATGATTCAGGTGGAGAATGAATCGGGCAACATCGGCAGCGTGCGCGACAACTCGCCCAAGGCAGACCGGCAGTTTGCCGGTGAGGTGCCGGCCGATCTGCTGACGGCTGCGCACAAGCAGCCGGGCACGTGGACGCAGGTGTTTGGCGCCGATGCCGATGAGATATTCCAGGCGTATTCGCAGGCAAAATACATCAACGAGATCGCGGCAGCGGGGAAGCGGGAGTTCGACATTCCTTACTACATCAATGTCTGGCTCGACTACCCCCAGCCGGAGCTGCCTGAGCGGCAGATCGATACGCCCGGCATCTCCTACCCGAGTGGCGGTGCGGTACAAAAACTGATCTGGCTTTGGCGTGCGCTCGCCCCTTCGATCGACATGATCGGACCCGACATCTACAGCGACTACTCGCCCTTCTACCGCACGATCCTGGCGACGTACCGCCGGCCTGACAACCCGCTCTGGATTCCTGAAACGGGGCGCGACGACAGCTTCGCTAAATTCTTTTGGTACGCGCTCGGGGATGGCGCCATCGGGTTCTCACCTTTCGGCGTGGACCAGTCGGGCTGGAACATACTCGGTGACCAGCCCTGGAAGAGCCATAGCGCCAACTATGCGCTCATCGGCCCGATGAGCCGCGAGATTGCCCAGCTGGAGTTCGACGGCAAGCTGAAGACGGCGGTGGAGGAACCGGGCCAGACCACAGAGGAGCTTGATTTCGGCGAATGGCAGGCCACGGTTTCCTTTGGCTTTCCGCAGCCGGATGGCCGCCCCGCTCCGGGCACGAAAGACGCGCACGGCGCGGCGCTCGTCGCCCAGCTGGGGCCGAACGAGTTTCTCGTCACCGGCGTCGATGCCAGCGTTGCTTTCCATCTGCCGGGAAAACTGCCATGGATACGCAGCCAGATCGTAACCGCCCAGCAAGGGACGTATGAGGACGGCGTGTGGAAGCCCTTGCGCCTTTGGAATGGGGACGAAACCGATCGCGGGCTATGCTTCCACAAGCAGCCCGCGGTGGTGCGGGTCACGATGGGCCGCTTCTGACAATTCGGCGATAATCTCCCTTTGTGCGGATGCCCGCCCCTGCAGCGCGACTGTTCCATTGCCGCGCGTGGCGCGGGCGATTGCGCGGAAACGGCGAGGGTAAACGAAGAGCAAGATGGCCTGGAGTCCGGCTTACATCGCGCTTGCCGCAGTCTACTTCGCCGGGCTCATGCTGGTGGGGATCCTTTCAGCACGTCACAGGGGGGACTCGAATCAGTATCTGAATGCGACATCGGCTTTGCCGCTGTGGGTTTGCGCCGCGGCCTGCATCGCGGCCAACTGCGGTTCGCTCGATCTCTTCGCGATGATGGCGCTGGGTGCTCAATATGGCATGCTGGCCTGTCACTTCTACTGGATTGGCGCCATACCCGCTCTGCTGGCAGTCGCCTTCTGGCTGCTGCCGGCCTATAAGCGCAGCCGCAATCCAACCATTCTCGATTTCATCGCCCGCCATTATGGCAGCGCGACCCGATCCACGGTTGCACTCTGCATGGCAGCGATGATGCTGCTGATCGCCGGGGTTGGCCTGTGCGCGGTCGCTCAGATCGCCGCCACATTCCTGGGCTGGACCTTCCTGCGCGGGGTGCTGGCGGCCGCAGCGATCGTTCTCTTCTACACCTGGATGGGCGGATTTCGTGCGACCGTCTACACCGAACTGATCCACTTCGCCCTGGTTCTGGTGGCCGTGATTCCGCTCCTGTTTCTGGTCGCCCGCCAACTGGGCGGCTTCGGCAAAATGATAGCCAGCATTCCCGCCAACCGCGTCCACGCATGGCAAGGCGTGCCGTTCTTCGCGCCTCATGCGGTCATGGATCGCTTCGGCCTGGTATTCGGTCTCGGGCTGGTGCTCGGTTTTGGCTACTGGGGCACGGACTTCGTGCAACTGCAGCGCGCTCTCGCGGTGCGGCGCCAGGAGGATGCGCCCTTTATCCCGCTAAGCATCGGATTTGCCAAGATCGTCTTCGCCGTCCTGATTGCGATCACGGGCGTGGCGGCGCCGCTGGTGCTTTCGCAAGCGCGCCTGCGCCGCAACTGGAACGCCACGCTGCCTGCGCTCATGCTGCACTATTACGGCTCTTTCTGGCTGGTCTTCGGCTTCATGGGACTTGCGGCGAGTCTGATCTCTACGTTCTCGAACAACGTTGCGGGATTCACTTCCGCCTGGGTACAGGGAATCTACCAGGAATGGATTCGGCCAGATGCCAGCGACCAACACTATATCCGGATCAGCCGCCTGACGAATGCCGCCGCGGTGCTGGTCTCGGTGGGAGCGGCCTTCTTTGCGCTCGGCTTTCAGAGCCTGATGGAATATATCCAGCTGGTCCTCTCCGCGTTCAACGCGCCGTTATTCGCTCTGGTAGCGCTAACCGCGATAGCACCCCGCAGGGCTGCGAAGGGCGGCGGCTCTGGTTTCCTTATCGGCCTGGCCTGCGCCGTCGCGCTTCAGATTCTTGCCCTTACCCATGTACTTCGCTATGGAAGCCAGATGGCCGCCAATTTCTACGCGGCCATTTTCGGGTTTTGCGCCGCCTTCGCGGCAACTCTCTGGATTGGTTGGTCGCGCAGCATGGCGGACGGCGGAGCAGCCTGGCGACCAGCCGGCGATGAGCAGCGGGCCGCGATTGGCGGGACTGCCCTCGCCACCGGCGTTGTCCTGGCCGCCCTTTTGATCTTCTTCAACGCGATTTTCTGGTAACCGAGGCGCCGTTGCCAGGGGAATTGCGCCGGCCCCCTCGCCTGGGCGCCAGCCCGGTCGATTCGCGGACCACGATCTTCATGGGGAGGGAGAGAACCTTCCCGGGTCGCGTGAAATCTTCAGCGCCCCACTGCAGCCCGTCGAAGAGCATCTGCGCGTATTGTCTGCGGGAGATGCGCAGAGTCGTCAGAGGCGGGTAGACAATATCGCTCATCTCAATGTCGTCACAACCGGCCACGGAAATATCATCGGGAATGCGGAGTCCTTTCTGGTGCGCCGTGCGCAGGGCGCCGATGGCAGTGAGATCGTTTGCTGCCACTACTGCCGTGGGGATCTCGTCCTGCCCCAGGATGGCTTCCATTCCGGCAGCGCCGCCGCCGATCCGGTAGTCACCGGCAACAATCCACCCATCGCGCGACGATAGCCCGAGTTTCACGATGGCGTCGAGGAAAGACTCGCGGCGAATGCGCGATGTGGCCAGCCCGTCGGACCCGCCGATGAACCCGATGGTCCGGTGCCCGAGATCTCTCAGGTGCAGGATCAACTGGGCCATCCCGTTGCGGAAATCGACGACAATGTCGCTCATGCCGGGAGCGGTACGATAGTGATCGGTGGTCACGACTGGAATCCGATTCTTCACGAGGGATTCCAGCGGGCCGGCTTCGTGCTCGGAAGCCAGAAAGGCCACCCCGTCAACGCGGCGAAGCAACATGCGGTGGATGGAGCGCTGCATCCGCGTGGAATGGAAATCGGTGTTGGCGAGCAACAGCTCGAGCTCATTCTCGACCAGCAGTTCCTCGAAGATCTTAACCATTTCCATAAAAAAGGGGTTGGTCAGATCCGGAACGATCATGCCGTAGATCTGGCTTTTGCCGTGCTTCAGATGGACGGCGCTGCGGTTGGGGACAAAGTTACAGTCCTGGATGATGCGTTGAATGCGCCTGGTGGTTTCCGGCGTCACCCGGCTGGAACCATTGATCACGCGGGAGACGGTAGCGCTGGAAACTCCGGCGAGTCTGGCGATTTCGTGAATGCTGACGGACATGGAAATGCAAAACGAGAAGGAAGAGTCGATTCTACGGTGACCACGGTCTGCTGTCATTGCCGGGAGGCAAACAAATCGCTCTCGGAAATGAACTTGACAACGGTTACATCATAGACGTAAAGTTTCCGCCGAAATAGAACGAATCCCCAGGGTAACCGATTACATTGCACATTAACGACTGACCCGACCGTGTCGTTTTGAGGATTGTCCCGCAGTTCTGCTGCCAGGCAACCACGAGACCTGCAAGGAGGCGAAGTCACGATGTCTCGACACGGTGCGATTACAGCGCTGTTCGGGGTACGTCCGGAGGCGGGAATGCCGGCGTAATCCTGGCCAGCATGGACGGAGCGCAGATGCCGAAGCCGAAGGCGGATGGTTCTGCGTGCTTCTTCCCGTCAGGATTGACAAGAGCACAGGGAGAGTCGTAGTGTCCTGCTGAGCTGACGGTAACGTACACGCCATATACGGAAAACTCAAAAAACCAGCTTTTCGGCAGAAAGGAAATTGAGCGTATGAATTGCTTCAGGAGGCTCGATCAGAAAAGTCCGTCTGCAGCATTGTTGTTCGGGGCGTTCCTCGCAATCGCTCTCATGTGGGGAGACTCCGGGCTCTGGGCGCAGACGAATCAAGGCACCATCACCGGAACGATCACGGATGCTCAGGGCGCGGTGGTCCCCAACGCACAGGTGACCCTGACCGAAGTGTCAACGGGTTTTATCCTGAACAGCACGACAAACCGCGACGGGATCTTCGTCTTCTCCCCAGTGCAAATCGGCAATTATGCGCTCAGGGTCAGCTCTCCTGGATTCGCAACCGTGAACCAGACCGGACTTACCCTGAATGTCAACCAAACGCTGACCATCAACGTAACGCTGCATCCTGGGAATGTATCCCAGACGGTCACGGTGCAGGGTGGGGCTGCGCAGCTGCTGCAGACGGAAGAAGCTTCGACCGGGCAAGTGATGAGCTCGAGGGTGATTAACGATACGCCCCTCGCCCTCCGCAACTATGTGTTCATCGCGCAGCTCGCAGCGGGCGTGACTGAGTCGCAGGGATCGCGCGGCCAGGGCCGGGGCGACTTCGACGCGAACGGATTGCGCGCCGAACAAAACAACTTCATTCTCGACGGTGTGGATAACAACAGCAACCAGGTCGATTTCCTCAACGGCGCCAGCTTCGTGGTAAAGCCTCCGCCAGACGCACTGGCGGAATTCAAGGTGCAGACCGGAGACTACGATGCTGAATTCGGCCACTCTGCCGGCGCGGTGGTCAACGCGGCCATTAAGAGCGGCACGAACCAGATACACGGCGACGCGTGGGAATATGTTCGCAACAACGACCTCGGTGTGGCTCGTGACTACTTCAACCAGGCGCCTGCGGTTCAGCCGGCCTACCACCAGAATCAATTCGGCGGAACTCTGGGCGGACCGTTCTGGAAGAACAAGCTGTTCTGGTTTGCCGATATCGAGGCACTGCGGGTTGTGTCGCCCACGACCGGCACGTACACGGTGCCGACGGCGCTGATGCGGCAGGGCAATTTCAGCGAATTGCTGAATACAAGTCTGACCGGCCAGAGCGAACCGATTACCCTCTACGAGCCCGGCTCGGGCGGCGCCACGCCTCTCACCTGCAATGGTCAGGCAAACGTATTTTGCACGAACCAGGTCGACACCGTCGCGCAGCGTCTGCTGAATTTGTATCCGCAGCCGAATAGCGGCCCCACCGGGCAGACCTATAACAACTATGTGGTGAATACGAGCACCGGAGACAACACGGTACAGTGGGATGCTCGTCTGGACTGGAATCCCAGTCAGCACGATCAGGCGTTCTTCCGCGCAAGTTATTACAACGAGCGGGGAACGTATAACCCGCCCCTTGGCTTCGTTCTCGACGGCGGAGGCTATGGCGGCGACGGTTCATTCGTCAACATGGGCGAAAATTACGATCTGAGTGAAACGCACGAATTCGGCTCAAACCTGGTGAACGAGTTCCGCTTTGGTTACAACTGGGGGCACCCGCAGTGGGTTCCCCTGAGCTATGACACGAACGTGTCGGCGCAGGAGGGTCTTGGCGGTATCCCCTATTCACCGGGTAACGGGGGGTTGCCCAGCACATCCATCAGCGGCATCAGCGGCATCGGGGGACCGCAGTGGTACCCGGCGATCGAGTACGAGAACGTCTTTCAGTTCCTCGACGACGTGACGAAGGTGGTCGGCAGGCACACGATCAAAATGGGTGTGGATCTGCAGCACGTGCGCGTTGCTACCGAGGCTCCAATTGCTCCCCATGGGGCCTATAGCTTCAGCGGCTTCTATACGGCCGCACCCGGCGTGAGCTTCACCGGATCCGGCGTGGCCGATTTCCTCGCAGACAGCGACACGCCTCCGGGAGCGCCGGCAGGGTCCGCGCCCGGTTCCATGAGTTCCGCGGAATTAACGGCGTTCTTCAACATCGATAACGTTCGCTGGTACCGTGCCGGTTATATCCAGGATCAATGGAAGGTCACTCCTCAGCTGACCCTGAATATCGGTCTTCGATACGAGTACTTCCAGCCTGTCGAAGAACGTCACGATCACCAGGCGCTCTGGTATCCCACCTCGATCGCGCCGGGAGCGGGCGTCGGGAACTACGTGATGGCTAACAGCCAGAAAAGCGACTATCTGGCGCCGGGCTTTGTTACGGATTTGAGCACGGACAATATCACGCTGTCGTACACGGGCACCAGATCGCTGGTGAAGTCGCAGTACGACCAGTTCGCGCCGCGCGTCGGGATTGCTTTTTCCCCGACCAATCGGCTCGTGGTTCGCACGGGATACGGGCTTTTCTATGGCGGTATCGAAAGCGTCGGCGGAGCGCCCAACCTTGGTTACAGCTACCCGTTCCAATATTCGGTTAATTTCTACGGCCCGTCCTGCGCCCTCGACTCCAACGATTGCGAGAGCATTGGGCAGACTTATGGAATCAACCTGGCCAACGGCTTTTCCACCCAGCCGGGCTGGAATAACGGACTGGCAGACGATCCGAATCCTTCAACTCCCGGACTGATCGGCACGCAGCCGAATTACCACACGCCCTATACCCAGCAATGGAACCTCACCGCGGAATATGCACTGTCCAATACCATGACCTGGACGGTTGGTTACGTGGGAAATAACTCTCGTCACATCGAGGGCTTTCCCGATCAAAACGCGCCGGATGGATTAGTAGGCCCGAGCGACAATGCCAACTTCGACAGGCCGTTCCCGGCTTTCGGGGGTTCGCAGTTCGATATGCACGAAGGGGTCAGCAGCTACAACTCGCTGCAGACGACTCTGCAGAAGCACTACGCAAACGGATTGTCTTTCCTGACGGACTACACGTGGGGCCACGCGATGGACGACACAGAGACGCCGCTGAACGGCGGATCGAATACGTACCGGCTGCCGCTGGTGTTGCCCATGCGAGCCGAATACGCGAGTTCCGACTGGGATGTTCGGCAGCGATTCTCCCTGAACGGCCAGTACGATCTGCCGTTCGGAAAGGGCAAGAGATACCTGAACGAGGGCGGATGGCGGGACGAAACCGTCGGCGGGTGGTCCTCCGATGTGGTTTTCATCACCCAGACCGGCGTGCCAACGACGATCGGACCGAATAACTCGGGAGCCAACGGCGCCAATGCGCGCCGCGCACTGCTGGTGGGAGATCCATTCAAGGCGGGAGGATCGCCCAACCCCACCAACCCCGGGACCAGTTGCGCCGCCAGCACGCGGAATATCACGCATTGGTACAACCCATGCGCGTTTGCGAACCCGCTGCCGGGAAGCGATATCCCGAACACGCAGACGGCAACGAATCCGGTGGGAACGCCTCTGAGGTCGCCCAGCGCTGTGCTGCCCTATCTGGGATCGGCACGGAATCAGATTCCCGGGCCGGGGTACGAGCGCATCAACATGTCGCTGTTCAAGAACTTCAGCACTGTCGAATCACAATACCTGCAGTTCCGCGTCGACGCGTTCAACTTGTTCAATACACCGTCTTTCAGCAATCCCGGCAACGGCATTAACTCCAATGGCGGGCAAATTACCAGCACGTATAACATGGGTCAGTTCACACCGAACTCCCGGTTCCTCCAGCTGGCGTTAAAGTATTACTTCTAGGGGGCGCCAGTGGTTTCAGACGGCAGGCCGGAACTGGATCGCGGAGTTCCGGCACTGCTGGATTTCGAAAGCATCGGGACGGCGGGGGCCCGGAAATCCTGTCGATCGAAAAACAGCCTGGAATAAGGCAAAGGCAACGGTTCCAGTTGTATCGTGTGCCTCTGCGAATCCCTGGGCTTTGCCTGCTGGTGGGTGTTGCCACAATTTGTCTGTCGCCGGGGGCCGGTGCAGCTCAGGCTCAGACGCAGCAGACGGGGATGAGCACGGCAGACACAATCGAATTCCAGCGCGCTCTCGCCGACGTGGACGCCGGCCGACTAAAGGAAGCGGAACCGGTTCTGACGCAGCTCGCCATTCGATATCCGGCGGACGATCAGGTGAACGAAGAGCTGGGCATTCTTTATGTCGAAGACGGCGATCTGGCGCGGGCACTGCCCTGGCTGGAACGGGCATGCAAAGACGCGCCGCAATCGGCTCTGGATCATGCAAATCTCGGCGCTGCACGGCTGAAGCTGGGGAGATTTCGCGAAGCCGCAGATGAGTTAAGGACGGCCGCGCGGCTCGATCCGCGGAATGCGGCGACGCTGTCCGATCTGGGCCAGGCGTATCTGCTGCTGCAGCAACCGGCGGACGCTGCACGGGCGTTCTCCCAGGCGGCGGCCCTGGGTTCGAAGAGTCCCGACCTGCTTTACAACTGGGCCCTGGCTCTGAGCGAGAGCGGCGATAACCGTGAGGCGGCTCAGGTGCTCAACAGGATTCCACCGGCGCAGATGTCCGATGAGGCCGACTCGCTGGCTGGCGACGTCGAAGAGAAGCTGGGGCACTTTCTGGCCGCCGTCCAGCACGATCAGAACGCGGCCAGGAAGAATCCGAGCGAAGCAAACCTCTATGCTCTGTGCGTGGAGTATCTGCGCCACTGGACCTGGGATGGAGCGGAGCGCACGGCGACCTGGGGCACGGAGAAATACCCCGGCAGCGTACGATTACGGCTCGCTCTGGGCGTTGCACTTTATGGAGCAAAGAAATTCGCCGGAGCGGCCAGCGTCTTTGCCGAGGTGCTCCGCACCGATCCCAATAATGGCATGGCAGCGGGAATGCTGGGCCGCACCTGCGAAGAAATCGGCGGCGGCAATCCGGATTGCAATGCGCTGGAGAGCTTCGCCGAGCAACACCCCGGGAATGCGGAGGCCTGCGTTTATGCGGCCCGGCAGATTCTTGAGGGCGAGCATTCGGCTGCCGATCTGGATACAGCACAGGCTCTCCTGACGCGGGCAACCACTGCCGATCCGAAGCTGGCGGATGCCTGGTACGAATTGGGTCTGGTGGATGCCGAGCGCCTCGACTGGGAGCAGAGCGCGCGAGTGCTCGAAAAAGCGACGGCCCTGCGGCCAGAGTTTGGGCCGGCTCACTACCAGCTTGCCAATGCTTACGCTCACCTGCATCGTCCGGAGGAGCGCAAACGAGAGCTGGCGCTGTTCCAGACCTGCAGCCAGCAGGAGAAGGAAGCAATCGATGCTCGCGTTCGGGACATGATGGTGTTTCTGACCCAGTCGCATCCATGACGAGCCTTTCGGGCAAGTCCGCGATCGTGGCAACTGTTCCGCGTTCAGCCTACTGCCCGGTGGGCGTGACCGCGAGGTTATCGAACTGCGCGCGGTTCCACTCGGACCCGATGCCAATCATGCCGTTTGTATGGCTGGTATCTGTGACCGTGGCCAACTTCTGATCGTCGAGGGTGGCTTCAATCCGGGACCCTGAAAATGCCAGTTGCAGGCGATGCCATTGCCCCGTTGCTGGGGCGGTCTGCCCCTGCGCAAGGGTGCGGGTCACTTTGCCATAGGCTGAGGTCAGCAACTCCCAGGTTCCGTCGCTATGGATCCGAAAGGTGTAACCGCTCGGCAGCCGCGCCGCACCGTCCCGAAAGACGTCGGCCGAATCGATCCGGCCGATGACCATAGCACTGCCACCGCCCTCGATGCGGACGTCCGCGGCTATCCGATAGTCGGTCCATTTTTCGTCGCCAGCCAGAGTCCAGGGATCCGGCAGCGGCCCCCACGGTATGGGCCGATCGGTAATCAGCTGCTCCAGACATTTTCCCGGCCGGCCGGTACAGGGCAGAACTTCGAAGGCGCCATCCTGATCGGAAAGGAACCTGGGACTGCGGTGCAGCGGCGTATTTTCGAAATTTTCGTAGTAAGGAAAGGGGAAGGGATGCGAGGGCGGCGGCTCAGCCCTTCCCTTCCCTTGTCCGGTTGTGGTGGTCAGTGAATACAGCGAATCCGGATCGAAGGTATAAGTGAACCCCCCGTCGTGTACGGGGATATCGGCAACGTGTTCGAAGGTGCGCCGGCTGTTCGTCTCCCAAACGTGGACCGTGGCCGCAGACAGCCCGCCAGTGACGACGAAGTGCACGCTCTGCGGATCCTTCGCGTCGATCGTCTGAAGCACCACGCTCCAGTCAGAGCCGTTCGGCGACTTGAACGTTACATAATCGCCCTTTTCGTTCAGCTGGCCGCAGGACCTGGCCAGATACCGCCAGCCGGGCTGCGCGAACTGGGTCGTATGAGCTGTCGCCCAGATGGCGCCCTGCACGTCATAATGGCCCGACCATGGCGTGTTGGCGTACATCAGGCCGGAGTTCGGCGCAGCGAGGATGTCGTAGTACGACGTAATCGGGCTCCAGATTTCGGTCGCCGTGAACCCGCCTCTCAGATAGTTGTCGTTATACAGCTGCGCCAGCGATCGGCCGCCGATCTGCCAGTCGCGGGAAAGTATGTTCGAGGCGCTCGACTGGGGCTGATCTTCGCTGGACCAGAGCGGCTTCCGGAATTCCAGCGCCGCCGCAGGAGTCGTCAGTCTTCCGTCCATGCGCGGATAGTGCACAGAGAGTACGGCTATGGCACTGCGCAGGACAGCATCCTGATCCATCGCGCCCAGAAACCCCCACTGATCGGCACCGTGGCTGGGATATTCGTCGCAGCAGACAATCCTCGTATCGAGGTGGTGCTCGTCCAGCACGCGGCGCAGGGTCTTCACGTATTCAGGGTTCTCGAAATGCTTCTCGTTCCAGATGCCGGTATAGGCGATATCCAGGCCCCAGGTCTTCCGTGCCCCTTCAATGAATTTCGCCACGTAATTGGCCATGTCCTCGGAGTAGAAGTTGCCTCCACCCACCCACCCAGGCGCTCCCCACGCCAGTGTGTCGAGAACGATCTTTGGATTGCGTTGATGCGCTTCGCTCATGAGCCACCACTCGTATCCGCGGGTGAAATCCTGGTCGAAACGGCTGCGCATGTGACTCGGTTCCGATCCGTCGGTGGAGTTCACATCGCCCCCGATCTCCACCTTGAGGTGCTGGAGCGACGCTCCGTAATCCGGTTTGAAAAGGTAGTCGAGAATCTGACTTCGATACGGCTCCGGGTAGTCGATCAGCAGCCGCGACGAAGCCCCGGCACTGACCGCACCGATTCCGTCAAAGAGAGGGCCCGGACTGGCACCATCGAGCACCACCTCAATTTGAGGTACCTGGGCCATCAGGTGCGGTCCCAGGAGCATCATCGAAACACCGGCAACCAGCCCCACTACACGGCGTGTCTTCATTCTGATTCCTTTTGAGTCATGGAGCAGTGCAATCGGTACAGACTGATTCTCAAATCGGAGAGCGCAGATTTGCCTGCTGGCAGCGAACAGGTGACGGGTGACGGTAGAGGCACGGATCAGCGCCGACCGGCAAGCTCTCGCTTTCTGCATCGAAACCACCTGAACGTCGGATAAAATTCGTTAATCCTGCTTGACGTGTACGTTAACGCGACCATCGTAACCGCATGCCCGCGCCTTGTCAAAGAACCTGTCATCTTCGCCGATGGACGAACGGCAATTCGCTACAATAGGGTCGGTCTCTCGCATGAAGAAAGAAAACAACCCGGGACCGGTCGGCATCAAGGACATTGCCAGGCACCTTGGCATCTCCATCGGCACAGTGGATCGCGCCCTGCATGCGAGGCCGGGCATCAGTCCCCAGACCCGTGCTCGGGTGCTGCAGACCGCAAAAAAGCTCAACTACCAGCCGAATGTTGCCGCCCGCTCGCTCAAGCTGAATCGACGACTCCGCATCGGCGTCCACCTTCCGCATCAGATCACCTCGTTTTTCGACCCGCTTCGTGAGGGAATCCGGGAAGCTGCCAGGGCCATGGCCGGCGTCAATCTGGAGCTGGATTTCCGGACCTATCCACACATCGGACAGGGAGACCTGGAACTGCTGGAAGCCGGGCTCGGCCAGCATTATGACGGGCTGATCATGACTCCGGGCGATCCGGCGAAATTCGATCCGGTGATCCGAAAGCTGACCGCTCAGGGGACGCCTGTGATTTGCGTGGCCAGCGATGCCCCAAGAAGCGGCCGGCTCGCTTCCGTTTCGGTGGACGCCGCCATCAGCGGAGGCATCGCCGCAGAGCTGTTTGCCCGCACTTTGCAGAGGCCCGCGCTGGTGGCGGTTATCACCGGCGATCTGAGCACCCAGGATCACGCCGAAAAACTCAAAGGATTCGCGGCGACTCTGGCCACCACTGCCCCGCACCTGTCTCTGCTGGCCACGCGGGAAACCCACGAGCGGCCGCAGGATGCCAGACGGGAGACGCTGGCTCTGCTCCAAAGCAGGAACCGGCCTGCCGGGATTTACGTCAACACTGCAAACAGCCTCTCAGTTCTCCGCGCTCTGGAGGAACGCGGGGCGCTGAGCCACACTCTGGTGGTGACCACCGACCTCTTCCCCGAACTCATCCCTTTCCTGGAGTCGGGGCGAATTCTCGCAACCCTTTACCAACGGCCTTTCACGCAGGGAAAAGCGGCCTTTGAGGCTCTCATCCGTTACCTGCTCGACGGTGTCGCGCCCGAGCCGGTGACGCGCTTCGCGCCGCATATCGTGCTGCGCAGCAATCTGCCGATCTTCGCCGACCGCCTGATCGGCTCGGTTGAGCCGACCGAAGCTGGAGCCCAAAACCTCCGGAGCGATCAACCCGCTTCCGCGTCCACGGTCCTCTAGCCGAATATGAACCACGGCTCGCGGTTCACGAGGACACCCAACGGGCCGCCTGGGCGACGTTGGCTTCAATTTCCTCCAGCGTGCGTCCCTTCGTCTCCGGCACAAACCGGGCCACAAGGAAGAACCCAATCAGGCAGATCACGCCGTAAGCAAGAAACACTCCGCTCGATCCCAGCCAGTCGCGCAGCAGCGGAAAGGTGTACGTCAACAGGAAAGAAGCCGTCCACAACGAACACACCGCCACAGATACGGCATGCGCGCGCACCCGGTTCGGAAAGATTTCCGCAATCAGCACCCACGTGACCGGAGCGAGCGTCATGGCATAGCAGGCGATCGCGCTCAGGGTCAGCGCCAGAACCGCAACCGGCGGCCATCCCTGGCGATAGGCAAGCGCGCACAACAGGTGCGAGATCCCGATTCCGACGCAGCCGAACAGCATCAGGCGGCGGCGCCCCACGCGATCCACCAGCAACATAGCAACCACGGTGAAGACCAGATTGATGATTCCCGTGATCACGATGTCCAGGAAGATCTGGTTAGCGCCGTATCCAGCGCTGCGATAGACCACCCCCGCATAATTGAAGAGCACGTTGATGCCCGTCCATTGCTGCAGCACTGCCAGGCCAATGCCCACCAGCAGAATGATCCGCACGCCCGAGCCCAGCAGGTCCCGCCAGCTGGACTGGTTGGCGCTTTCCGCCTCCAGGTTCTTTTCAATCGCCGCCATCTCCCGCGCTGCGTACGCGACGCCCCCCACCCTCTGCAGGACCGCGCGTGCCTGATCTTCGCGCCGCCGCACCAGCAGCCACCGCGGACTCTCCGGCAGAAAGAGGGACGCAAACGTGAACACCAGCGCGGGCACAGCTACGGCCACGAACATCCAGCGCCATCCATACTGCACGTTCCATGAATGAAGGAAAACCTCCGCCGGCAAATGGGCCGGAACGGGCCGCGCGATCCGCCAGTTGACCACCTGTGCCAGCAGGATTCCAATGACAATGGCGAATTGGTTCAGGCTCACCAGCCTGCCTCGAATCGCAGCCGGACTGATCTCGGCAATGTACAAAGGCGATACGTTGGAGGCCAGCCCGATGGCGATCCCTCCGGCGATCCGCCACGCAACAAACGCGTCAAACGTGCCCGCCCAGCCGGTGCACACCGAGGAAACTGCGAATAAGATCGCCGAGGCCAGCAACAGGCGCCGCCGTCCGAAGCGATCAGCCAGGCTTCCGGCCCCAGCCGAGCCCACCAGACATCCCACCAGCGCGCAACTGTTGGCCCACCCCACAACGGCCGCGGAAGTCAGATGGAAATGAACTTCATAGAACTGCCGCGCTCCGCCGATGACGACCCAGTCATAGCCGAACAGCAGGCCGCCCAGGGCTGCCACCATGGCAATTCCCCACACATATAAGCTGTGTTTTGCCGCAGAGTCCTGGCCATCGGAAACGAGCGCGTTGTGCATCGCTCACGCTTCCTGCGTTCGCAAAAGGTCGATCGAGCCGGAGTGGTTGTGATCCATTTCCAGAACCTCGCGCAGCCGTGCTATCGCTTCCTGTTTTGCTCCGAGCCCCAGCCGTGCCTGCGCCTCCAGAAAGGCCGCCTGGATGGTCTGCCGCTCCTTCAGATCCTCGTCGAACAGCAGCAGCGTGGGCAGCGACGTAGCGAAGTAGTCGATCACCGGCGTCTGCCGCCGCAGGGAAGCAGCATGCTGCTGAATCCTGCGAAACAGTTCTGCCGCTTCCGGCTCGCGCCCCAGGCGTTGCAGCGCCAGCCCGCTCCAGTACGTCATCACGGAAACAGGCTGCACCTGCATCTCGCGGAAATCGCCCTGCGCTCGTGCGGCGCGCTCCAGATGCCTTGCTGCCTCCTGCACGTTGCCAAGTTGCTGGTATGCCGCGCCTATCCAGTAATCGAGAACACTCAGGTTCACCAGCAGATGGTGTGCCTCGCCCAGAGTTTCCGGCGGATTTCGTGCGGAATGCAGGTGATGGAGTGCAGCGAGAGCGTCCCCGTTCCTGAGCGCGCACTCCGACAGCAGCACGCTGGCGCGGACAAACTGCGCAAGCACGGTGCCTTCTCCGCCTTCCCACGGCTGAAACGGACGAGACATCAGGACCGAAAGAGCCTGTTCCGGCTGCCCCACGTCGTTATATAAAGTGGCCAGCTCAACTGATAGGTCGTCTCGCTGCTCAACCAGCCGGAGATTCGCCGCGAGCGTGGCGAGCCGCCGCTCCGGCAACCCGCCCGTACGCTTCGCCAGCTGATCCTGCTCGTACAGGATGCGGGCATCCTCCGGATCCAGCATGCGCGCCCGCGTGAAAGCGTCGGCCGCCCCTTCTGCATCGTGCCGCACGTTGTAATACCCAATTCCCAGATTGCGCCAGGCCGTGGGAAAGGCAGGATCGAGTTGCGTCGCCCGCTCCCACATCTCAATGCCTTCCTCGTGCCGCTTGCGATCGTACAGCAGATTGCCGAGATAATACGGCGCACGCGCATCCTGCGGGTTCCTGCGGATCGCCTCCTCCAGCAGCAACATCTCCTCGATTCGGCTGGGGAACACATAATCCGCATCGCTGGTTGCCCCCTCATCCCAGGCGCTGGCGCTCTCCTCCTCGCGGCCCAGATGGTGCAGCACATGCGCTCTCAGGTAGAGCAGCATTGTGCCCGAGCCGTCGTGGGAACCGATCGCGGGCGGGTCGCCAACGCGCAGCGCCTCCTTCAGCAAACCACAGCGCAGGAAGAAAAAGCCCAGATCGAGCCGCTCCTGCCCGCGAGCGGGCGCTTCGCCGGATTCG
>JASIAO010000325.1 GCA_030041955.1 Acidobacteriaceae bacterium
CCAGCGCGGCCCGCGCCAGCGCCCCGTTCCATTGGAGCGTCGGCAGCCCCTGCGCCTGCCGGTCCTGATTTGTCAGCGCAAAAATCTCATGCGCCGCATCGCTCTGCGCCAGCGCTGCCCGTCCTGGCGCCATCCACACTATCCCGCTCATCATCGCCGCCAGCGACAGCGCGCGCCTCAGCCGAATCTTTGTCGTATTCATTTCAGGAAGTAGGATGATCTTCCCGCAGCTCACGCCTGGCGCAGAACGCATCAGGCTGCTTTATTGCCAGCCGCCCGGCTCGCGGGCAGTTCGCTGCGATACCGCACCATCAGCGGCAGCAGCTTTCGCGCGCTCCAGTAGCGCGGCACGTACCGCGTCGGCGCCGAGGCGCACCGGAACAGCCATCCCAGATACAGCCGGTCGGCCCACGCCGGAATCCGCACCTGATCCCCGCTCAAAAACGCGATCGCCGCCCCAATGCAGTGGATTCCCGGCAGATAATTCAGCCTGCGCTTCAGATAAAGCCCCAGCCGCTCCTGCGTTCCGCCGCCCAGCGTCACCACCACGTGCTTCGGCCGTCGTCTCTCGATCGCATCCACTAGTTCCGGATCGTCGATCTCCGCCCCGTACTGGCGAGCCTCCCACACGCAATCCTCCGGAACCTCGATGCCCTGCGCGCGCAGCCAGTCCAGGTTCCTCCTGCTGCTCGTCGCGCCGGCCATGATCCAGAACGTGTTTCCCGGCGTGCGCACTTCTTCCATCTGCAGCAGCGCCCGCAGATATTCGAGCCCCGACACCCTTTGCACCGAATCTCGCTCCAGCAGATTCCAGATCATCACCATGAACGCTGAATCGGTAATCGCCACGTCCGCGTTCAGCAGCGCCTCGCGATACGGCGCATTCTCGCCCAGATCCTTCAGCGCCGGCGCCGCGGGAACCACCAGCAGTCCTCCCTGGCAAACGCGCTCCACCGCCCCATGCACGTCTCCGGCATAGAAGTTCACGCCCAGAATCTGCCGATGCTTCCGTTGCCCGTCCATGCCTGCAGCCTCAATCTGTATTCGGTCCTGCCGAAATTGTGCTCGGATCCCCGAAGCCTACGACCGTGCTCCCACCAGCATCTGGCTCTCGATCCACTCGTACGTCTTCGCCATTCCCTCCCTCAGCCGGATCGAGGGCTCCCATCCCAGATACTGCATGATTTTCGTGTTGTCGCTGTTGCGCCCGTTCACCCCCTTCGGCGCGTCCAGCTTGTACCGCCGCTCCAGCGTCACCCCCGCGATCTCTTCCACGATGTCCACCAGCTGATTGATCGTCACCAGCTCGCTCGATCCCAGATTCAGCGGCTCATGAATGTCGCTCTCCGCGATCGCCACCGTTCCCTTCGTGCAGTCGTCGATGTACATAAAGCTGCGCGTCTGGTGTCCGTCGCCCCAGATCTCGATCTCGTGTTTCCCCGACGCTTTTGCGTCGATCACTTTGCGGCAGATGGCCGCCGGCGCCTTCTCGCGCCCTCCCGTCCACGTCCCAAGCGGGCCATACACATTGTGGTACCGCGCCACCCGGCACTGGAGACCGAAGTCCTCTTCGAAATGCCGGCACATTCGCTCGCTGAACAGCTTCTCCCATCCGTAGCCGTCCTCGGCCATCGCCGGGTACGCGTCTTCTTCCTTCAGCGGAACCACTTCCGGATTCTTCTGCTTCTCCGCGTTGTACACGCACGCTGACGACGAATAGAAGAATCGCTCCACGCCCGAGTCCCGCGCCGCCATCAGCATGTGCGTGTTCGTCAGCACGCTCAGCATGCACAGCGCCTTGTTGTTCTCGATGAACCCCATCCCGCCCATGTCCGCAGCCAGCTGGAAGATCACCTTCACGCCTTCCGCCGCGCGGTAGCAGTTTTCCTTTTCCTTCAGGTCCAGGACCAAATTCTCCACACCGTCCGAGGTCTGGTACCACTCCTCCAGAGGCTTCGCGTCCACCCCGCGCACCACCTCTGCGCCCTGTGCCTGCAGATACTTCACCAGGTGTCCGCCGATAAATCCGCCTGCGCCGCAAACTGCGACTTTTTCACCCTTGATTTTCACAAAACCTGCTCTCTGTTGTTTCGATGGTGTTGGACAACTCTGCCCGGCGGGTCACTGCATGGAGATGAGCGGTGTGTTGACCGATCCGCGCCTGTCCTTGAAAACAAATGAATAATGTCAGAATGGTAACGAACTGAGGTAACGTGACCTCATTCTCCCCAGGGCGTTTCTCAAATGTCAAGCCGCTTTCTGCCGTTCCCCTGGGCCTGCCGTCTCCGCCTCACGTTTCGATTTGATAAACTCCTCACGCGTGCTCGCGCCTGCTGAACTCTCTCTGTCCCCATCTGTCCCACCCGCTCCCGCGCGCCTGCGTTCCAGACTCTCAACGACCCTCCGTACTCAGCCCCTCGCCGTCTTCGGCATTGTCCTCATCGTCCTCTTCGCCGCCTTCGCGCTCTTTGCGCCATGGCTCGCCCCATACAATCCCGCCTCCATCGACCTCCTCCATCGCCTTGCTCCGCCCAGCCACGCTCACTGGCTCGGCACCGACGAACTCGGCCGCGACATCCTCTCCCGCGTCATCTACGGCGCGCGTCTCTCCCTCACCGTCGCCGTCTCCGTCGTCAGTCTCTCCTTCTTTCTCGGACTGGTCTTCGGCGGCCTGGCCGGCTACTACGGTGGATGGCTCGACGTCGCCATCAACACCTTCCTCATGAACGCCTTCATGGCCCTCCCCGGCATCCTGCTGGCCATCGCCTTCGTCGCCTTCCTTGGGCCCGGCCTCGTCAATCTCATCCTCGCCCTTTCCATCGGCGGATGGGTCGGCTACGCCCGCCTCGTCCGCGCCCAGGTCCTCGCCGTCCGCGAGCGCGAGTACGTCGAAGCCGCCCGCGCCCTCGGCGCCGGCGATCTCCGCATCTTCATCCGCCACATTTTTCCGAATATCCTGCAGCCGCTCATCGTCCAGGCCGCCATCGGCATGGCCGGAGCGGTCCTCGCCGAAGCCACCCTCAGCTTCCTCGGCCTCGGCGTCCCGCCGCCCGTCTCCAGTTGGGGCGAGATGCTCAACGACGCCCGCCCTTACCTCTTCGACGCCCCGCACCTCGTCGTCTTCCCGGCCATCGCCGTCGCCCTATGCGTCCTGTCCTTCAATTTCCTCGGCGACGCTCTCCGCGACTACCTCGACCCCCGCACCCGCCTCACCATCGGCCTCTGAGCAATCACGGCCCGCCGCTGTAGTAGCCGTCCCGCGTCTGCACCATCAGCTTCTTGTCCTTCGGCGTCGTCAGCTCCACCTTGTGGAACCCTTCCGCTCCTGTCGCGGCATCGGGAACGTACCCCAGCCGGTACTGCGAGCGCAGCTCTTCCGCAATCTGCGTATAGATCGTCGCAAAGGTCTCCTTGCCCGATACCTCGAACATCCGTCCGCCCGTTTCTCCTGTAATCTGCTCGAGCACTTTCTTGCCGTCCACATGATTTTCGCCGCCGCCTGGATAGCCGCCCCGCCGTCCCCCGAAGCCGCCATAACCGCCGTGCCCACCGTATGCGTGCTGCTCGCCTTTGAAATAGATCGCATACACCACCGTCTCTGCACGCTGCGCCGCGGCCACCGCGCTGGCCAGCGTCTCCATGCTGCCGCGATCTTCGCCATCCGTCAGAACCACCAGTGCCTTGCGCCCCTGCTGCTTCTGCATCAGCTGGTTCGACGCCAGGTAGATCGCGTCGTAGAGCATTGTCCCGCCGCCGTGATAACCCCCGTGGTGTCCGTAGCGCCCGTATCCCTGGTCGTTGCCGGAACCCTGCCGATTCTGGTCCTCGCTGTACGTCGTTCCAATCCGATCCAGCGCCGCGCGCAGCTTCTGTTGCGAACTGGTCAGGTCCTCGAGCAAATCCGCCTCGTGCGCGAACTGGATGATGAACGCCTGGTCCCGCGCTGTCACCATCTGGTCCAGAAAGTCCTCGCTCGCCATCCGTTCCGCCTCGAGCGCGCTCCGCACCGATCCGCTGGTATCGACCAGCAGCCCCAGCGTCAGCGGCAGATTATTGTCCTTGTCGAAGTAGCGAATCGTTTCCGGATGCCCATCCACGCTCAGCGCGAAATCGGCCTTCGTGAGGTTCTCGACCAGCGCGCCCTTCTTGTCCCGCACCACCACCGGCAGGTTCACCAGCTTCGCCGTAACGCTGATCGTGGGCTTCGCCTGCTCCACCGGAGCCGTCGCCGGTGCCTGTTGCGCACCTATTGCCATGCACGCGCCAGCCACGCACACGCCCAGACCTGCGAGCACAGCCTTCAGACGAAAATGCATGGCTAATAGACGGGAATTGGATCGCGGGAGTTACGCCCATGCGCCGGCCCAAACAACTCTCATCGTTTCGGCCCCTTCCGCGTCACGAACCGGTGCGCCATCGCCAGCAGATCGTGCAGGAGTTCGGGCCTGAGCCGCGCCAGCCGCACCAGCACCGCGTCATAGCCTACATAGTGCTCCGGCGCGTAGTACAGCTCCGGAGCCTCCTCGATCAGCGCTGCCCGTTCCCGCCGGTCCATGCGAACCATCAGCGATCCCGGCTCCGCGGACTTGTTCGTTGGCACGCACGCCATCAGCTTTCCGCGCACCTTCAGCGCCGGAGCCCCAAACGCCGTGCTCTTCTCCACGCCCGCGAACGTGCTCCCCATCTGCAGCGCCGTATCCAGCGAGACTCCGGCTTTAGGCATCCCACTCCTCCGCAATTGGTTCTCAGGATTATTCCGCCGGAAGAGAACATCTGCAAATAAAAAGAGGCTCCGCGAGGGAGCCTCTTCGCTTTTGCGCCGAAGGCGCGTCCGCCTTGACGGCTAGTCATAGTACTCCAGCCCCAGGTGCGTGATCAGCTCCTCGCCCATGATGTGCCGCAGCGTGTTTTTGAGCTTCATCGACTGAATGAACAGATCGTGCTCCGGATACAGCCCCGGCGCGCTCTGCGGCGACTTGAAGTAGAAGCTCAGCCACTCCTGGATGCCGATATTCCGCAGTGCCGGCGTCCGCTGCGCCAGATCCAGGAACAGCACCAGGTCCAGCGCGATCGGCGCCGCCAGAATCGAATCCCGGCACAGAAAGTCCACCTTGATCTGCATCGGGTAACCCAGCCATCCGAAGATGTCGATGTTGTCCCAGCCTTCTTTGTTATCGCCGCGCGGCGGATAGTAGTTGATTCGCACCTTGTGATAAATGTTCCCGTACAGATCCGGATACTTCTCCGGTTGCAGGATGTAATCCAGCACCCCCAGCTTCGACTCTTCCTTCGTCTTGAACGACTCCGGATCGTCCAGCACCTCGCCATCCCGGTTCCCGAGGATGTTCGTCGAGTACCACCCGCTCACCCCCAGCATCCTCGCCTTGAACGCTGGCGACAGCACCGTCTTGATCAGCGTCTGGCCCGTCTTGAAATCCTTCCCGCAGATCGGCGCGCCATTCTGCCGGCTCAGCTCGATCATGCACGGCAGATCCACCGTCAGGTTCGGCGCTCCGTTCGCAAACGGCACACCCTCCTTCAGCGCCGCGTACGCATAGATCTGCGACGGCGCAATCGCCGGATCGTTCTCCACCAGCCCTTTCTCGAACGCCTCCACGCTCTGGTGCACCGCCGTCGGCTCCAGAAATATCTCCGTCGACCCGCACCAGATCACCACCACGCGATCCACCTGCGACTTGAACTTCTGGATGTCCGACCGCACCTGCTGCGCCAGGTCGCACTTGCTCTTGCCCTGCTTCACGTGCGTCCCGTGCAGCCGCTTCACGTAATACTGGTCGAAGACCGCCGGCATCGGCTTGATCGATTCAAGAAACGGCTTGATGCTCGTCAGGTGGTCCTTATCCAGCACTGCCGCGTGGCTCGCCGCCCCGTACATGTCCTCCGGAAAAATGTCCCACCCCGTGAAGACCACATCATTCAAATCCGCCAGCGGCACAAACTCCTTCACCAGCGGCGTCCGGTTATCCGTCCGTTTGCCCAGCCGGATCGTCCCCATCTGCGTCACCGATCCAATCGGTTTCGCCAGGCCCTTGCGCACCGCCTCCACGCCTGCAATCAGCGTGGTCGCTACGGCGCCCATGCCCACCGTCATCACTCCCAGTTTTCCCTTTGCCGGCTGAATCGCCGATCCCTTTTCTCCTGCCATCTCCCCTGCCTCTCAGTCGTCGTTATGATGTGTGCCGAAACCTACGCAAGCCAAACAGTCAGTCTCTACCCGCCCACCGGTTTTCGCAAATTACCAACGCCCAACGGCAAATTCCCGCAGCGAACAGGGTTTTCCTGCACCCTGCACGCTGTACCCTGTATGCCGTCACGCTTCTTCCGGCCGCACCCGGTTCTTCCAGTGCGTCCAAACGAACCATACGAAGGCCGCAAGGATGGCAACCTCCACTGCCAGATGGAACCGGTGGAACGCCTCCTCGAATCGCGGATCGGTGTGCCACTTCTGGCCCAGCTTCATCCCTGCCCAGGCCAGGCAAAAATACCAAATCAGCGAACCCACAGTGGTGTAAATGTGAAAACGCAGCCGCGCCATTCTCGCGATTCCCGCCGGGAAGGCGACAAAGGTCTGCACCACCGGCAACATCCGCCCCACCAGGATGGCGATCGATCCGTACTTTTCGAAAAACCGGGTCATGCGGTCCAGGTCGTGCCGGCTCATCAGCACCCAGTCGCCGTAGCGTTCCACCAGCGGTCGGCCGCCCCTGGCGCCGATCCAGTACGCAATCGCCGAGCCAATGTTGCACCCCACCGCTCCCGTCGCGGCCACCAGCAATAGATTGAAGCGCCCCAGATACACCAGGTACCCGGAGAACGGCAGGATAACCTCCGACGGAATGGGAACGCCGCAGGAGTTGAGTGTGATCAGCCCGATGATGCCCGCGTAGCCGCCGACACTGATGACGTGAACAACGAATTGAAAGACCAGCGCGACGACCTTTTCGCTCATGGAATTCTCAGTTTACCGGACCCCTGCCTTGACGCCGCCGCCGTTCACGGTTACGCTTTCGCCATGGCTTCCCGCAACAGCTCGCTTTCCGCATGTCGCTGTTGTTGTGCGCGCCTGTGCGCCCTCGCGCTCCTCTAAATTCCGGCCAGTCCGAATCCCCCTCAGCCGGTTCCGAAATTCTCAAAATCAGGAATAGAGCCTATGAGTCAGATTTCCCCCATCCGGCCCATCAGTCCCCTCAACCGCTGTTGTTGTTGCAGCCGCTGATCGCTCCGTCCTGACCGTATGAATCTCCCGCCTCTCGCGCGGGCCCCTAAATTTTCAGGAGACTGACGTGACTCTGCACGCCAAAGCTGTCCGGGCCTTCCTTCTTCTCCCATTTCTCCTCGCGCTGCCCCTGCGCGCTCAAATCGTCGGCGGCACCATCAACGGCTCCGTGCAGGATTCCACCGGCGCCGCCATCCCCGGCGCAACCGTCACCGTCCGCAACACCGAGACCGGCACGTTGCGCACCCTCACCACCGGTCCCGACGGCCGCTTCTCCGCGCCGTCCGTCCCCGTCGGCGCTTACTCCATCACCGTCGACCGCTCGGGCTTCCAGTCGCAGAAGCGCGACGGCATCGGCCTCGTCATCGGCCAGACCCTCGATCTCACCTTCCAGCTCGCTGTCGGCGCCGTCAACCAGGAAATCGTCGTCAGCTCCGCGCCTCCCGCCGTCAACACCACGACCCAGCAAACCTCCGGCCTCATCGACGAGCGCGAAGTGAAGCAACTCCCCCTCAACGGCCGCAGCTTCGATGAGCTGCTCACCCTCAATCCCTCAGCCGTCAACTACACCGGCGAGCGCTCCGGCGGCGTCGGGACGTCGAATTCATCGGTCGGCAACATGTTTGCCGTCGCCGGACGCCGTCCCCAGGACAATCTCTTCCTCCTCAACGGCATTGAGTACACCGGCGCGTCGCTCATCAACGTCACCCCCGGCGGCGCCAGCGGCGAGCTCCTCGGCGTCGATGCCGTGCGCGAATTCAACGTCGTCACCGACACCTACGGAGCAGACTACGGCAAGCGCGATGGCGCTCAGGTGAGTATTGTCACCATGTCCGGCACAAATAACCTCCACGGTGCCGCCTTTGAATTCATCCGCAACAGCGCTCTCGACGCGCGCAACTACTTCGACCAGGCCACCATCCCCGAATTCCAGCGCAACCAGTTCGGCGGTTCGCTCGGCGGACCACTCCGCCGCAACAAGCTCTTCCTCTTCGGCAACTACGAAGGCTTCCGCCAGAACTGGGGCCTCAGCGAAGTCGCCTTCGTTCCCGACAACGCCTCCCGCGCTGCCGCCGTTCCTTCCGTGCAGCCTCTCCTTGCGCTTTGGCCCGTGCAGAACGGCCCCGAACTCGGCAGCGGCATCGCCGAAGCCTTCAGCCATCCTCCCCAGCACATCCGCGAGGACTTCGGCACGACCCGTCTCGACGACAACCTCAGCGCCAACGATCTCCTCTTCGGCGTCTACACCGTCGACGACTCCACCGCCAACACGCCGACCGCCGATCCTCTCAGCCTCATCAACGAAAGCCTTCGCGAGCAGGTCTTGAGCCTGCAGGAGCAGCACACATTCTCCAGCAATCTGCTCAACACGGCGCGTTTTGGTTACTCACGCGCCAGCTACTTCTTCACCGGCGTGGTCCCGGTCGACGTTCCCGGCTGGGTTTCCGGCGACCCCATCGGCGCCATCGTCATCAGCGGCAGTACCGCCTCCAACGGGGCCTCGCAGGTCACCGGCGCGGGCGCCAACACCGGCAGCAACAATCTCACCGCCCGCAATCTCTTCACCTGGGACGACCACCTTTACTGGTCGCGCGGCCATCACCAGCTTGAGGCTGGCGTCTGGTTCCAGCGCATCCAGGCCAACGACATGCTCGCGCAGGATCAGTACGGCCAGGCTTCCTTCAGCACCCTGTCTTCATTCCTCCAGGGCAACGTCGCCACCTTCACCGTCGTCACCTCGCCCACCGAACTCGGCTGGCGCTCCCTCGAAGGCGCTGCCTACGTGCAGGACACGTGGAAAATCACCCCTCGCTTCGAGCTGCGCGCCGGCTTCCGCTCTGAATCCACCAACGGCTGGAATGAGGCCCACGGCCGCGCCGCCAACTATGCCATCGTCGACGGCGTCCTCCAGACCAACCCCGTGATTGGCGGCTCCGCGCTCTCCGATAATCGCGCCAGATTCCTTCCCGACCCGCGCCTCGGCTTTGCCTGGGACGTCTTCGGGAACGGCAAAACCGCCATCCGCGGCGGCGTCGGCCTCTATCACGGCCTCCTCGACACGCTCGACTACCGCCTCGACCAGACCGCACCCTTCAACACCGCTGTCTCCATTAAAAACACCACCGTCTCGAAACTCAGCTTCACACCGGGCATCATCCCCACCGGCGGCAAGATCTCACCCTCCAACGTCCAGCCCAACATCTCCACGCCCGCCGTCATCACCTGGAGCCTCCGCGTCGAGCATCAGCTCGCTCCGGGAACCCCCATCACCATCGGCTACATCGGCTCGCACAGCTATCACCAGATCCTTTCCGAGGACATGAACGAGCCCATCCCCAGCTACACCTCCACCGGCCAGCCGTATTACCCCTCCGGCGCGACCGACGCCAACTCAGCCCTCGCCAATTCCACCTCCTGGGTCTCCAACGGCGTCGGCCTCTACAACGCGCTTCAGGTAGACGTGCGCCGCAACTTCGCGTCGGGCTTCCAGATCCGCGGCAACTACACGTACTCGAAAAATCTCGACGACGGCTCTGCGTGGAACACCAGCGTCAGCGGCAACACTCCCGCCTACGTCGAATTTCCTCTCGATCCCAAACTCGACTGGGGCCCCGCCGCCACCGATGTCCGCCAGCAGGGCTCCGTCAACGGCTCATGGCTGCTGCCATTCGGTCCGAACCACCATTTCCTCGCCGGCGCCTCACGCCCCACTCGCATCGCCGCCTCCGGTTGGACCCTCAGCGGCATCCTCACCACCCAAACCGGCTTCCCCTTCTCGCCGCAGCTCGGCTACAACCCCACCGGCAATGGAGACACGCGCAACCCCGTGCGCCCCGACTGGAACCCCGCTTTCAAGGGCGATCTCTACCCCCGCGCTCCCGCTGAATACTTCAATCCCAACGCGTTTCTCCCGCCGGTCACCGGCACCTACGGCAACGTCTCGCGCGACTCCCTCGAAGGCCCCGGCCTCACCGAGTTCGACTTCTCCACGCTCAAGGACACGCAGCTCACCGAGCGCCTCCGCCTGCAATTCCGCGCCGAGTTCTTCAACATCCTCAACCACACCAACTTCCTCACCCCCAACGAAGTCGTCTACTCCTCGGCGACCTCCGGCATCTCGCCCACCGCCGGCGTCGTCACCGCAACCTCCACCAACTCCCGCCAGATCCAATTCGGCGCCAGGCTGCTGTTCTGATTGCCCCAGGACGCGCCGTCGGCTCAGGGGACGACCCGTCGTTCCTTGCCGATGCGGATATTGATTCCCAGGAAGGAGCCGTAGACGTTGAGTCCATAATCGGTATATGCGGGCTGGGATAAGTAGAAGTTCGAGATGTGATCATAGGCCATTCCCGCCGCGACGCTGAGTCGCGGAGTGAAGTCATAGCGCGCTCCGCTGCCCATCATCAAAGTGAACGTCAGATCCTGTCCCTGGGCATAGAGGATTCCGTCAGGGCCTTTCGCATTGATGTCGCCGATTCCACCCCGCGCCTCGAAATAGGGCACGATTTTCCAGTTGCGCTGGACAAAATTGCGGCGCATGCCGTAGACGAAGGCGAAGTAACGGGTCTCCGGTCCGCGTGGGATCGCGGTATAGGTTCCGCTGAAAGTAAGGTCTAAGTTGCCGCGCAGAATGCCCGGACCACCGATGTTATCGACATGCCACCGGAGTGACGCGATGTTCGGCACGAGGGTGTAATGCAGTGGCCAGGTCGTGTACGGGTCGCCGGCGACAAAGTTGAAGACAAAAGGAATATTGTTGGGGAGCCAGCCGGATTCGAGAGAGAATTCGAGCTTGTTTTTGTAGTAGATGCTTCTGTTGAAGTCCTCCTCGTCGCGAAATCGCAGGAAGCTGCGGGACGGAGACGCTGCCACATCCTGCCCAGCCGCAACCTCGCCGAGAAGGGCGAAACAGAGCGCGAACGCAAAACAGCCTGCGTGCATCCCGGAGCCGCCAGTCCCAGAACACGCGCAGCGTATACCTGAGGCATCACCGGGTCAGTGACTCCGGTCACGATTCCTTGCCCCCGGTCGCCCGCCGCGCGGCTCCGGTAGAAGTCGCGGGCTTCACCCCGTGGAATCGGCACTCCGACAGAACCGGGCTTCAGCCCCTGAGGGGTGATTCTTCCGTCTCCCTTCAGGTGCCCCACTTCTGCTCGCTTTTGGCAGAAGGGGGGCGCGCCCCGCGCGCCCGGCCACAGTCCGAAAACCTCGTCCTCCCCCTCGAATAAAACCGCGCGCCCCACCCCGTCGCCGCTTCTGCGACAGGATGGGATGCGGGAAGTCACTAACCCTAACCCCTATCGCCTCTCCACCAATATCTCTCCCCGCTCCGCACCCACCACCTGCCCGCTCACCCGAATCGACTTGTCCAGCCCCGTAATATCCAGCAGCACCTCATCCCCGCGCGTCCGCACCAGCGCCAGGGCAGCCACCCCTCCCAGTTCCAGCTTCACGTCGCGCAACGCCGTCACCTTGCCCTGTTCCGGCACGAAGCGCAGCACGTACTGCCCTGCGACGGAAATCCCCTTCGTCAGATCCACCGCGAAGCTCCCGCCCGTCCACGTCCCCGCCAGATTCGGTGCCCACAGCTCCGACGCCGCGGTCCAATCCTGCGGAGGCGCCACGCCCGTATCGAACGCCGCCAGTCTCCGAATCGCCGGCTCCGCCGCGGCCCGCGTCACCACCAGCCGCACCGCGCTCACCGTCTGCGCCGGCACAGGCTGGATGCGCTTATGCCCAATCGCCGACCCCTCGCCCAGCTTCATCCATGTGCGGCTCACACATCCTTCAATGC